>JAADHF010000095.1:0-10951 GCA_013151965.1 Spirochaetota bacterium | reverse complement strand
TCTTTAAGAAATCCTTTTCCGAACTGCCTTAACAAATTACCGCTTAAATCAAATACCGAAATATCCTTTTTTACTCTGTCTGCCACAAAAACTTCATTTCCTTTAACAGCGATTCCCGTAGGTCCCGACAGCCCTTTAGAAAAAGAAAGAATAAATTGACCGTCCAGATCATATTTGTTAACTCTTCCGTTTCCCCAATCACTTACATAAATATATCCCTTCCCGTCAACTGCAAGATACTGCGGGCCTAAAAGTTCTCCGGGATTAGTGCCTGTTGCACCGAATGTTTTAATCTTTTTCCCGTTTAATTTATACTTTGCTATCCTGTTTCTCTCATATTCGGAAATATAGAGAAATCCATTATTTTCAACAATATCAAAGGGATGATCGAACCCTTCTATCCCGCCTCTTAATATACCGATTATTCTATTATTGATATCGATCTTAAGTATTTCATTGCTGCCGAAACAGGCAATATATTCCGTGCCGTCTTTTGCGGAATAAACTCCGGCAGGCTTTTTAAAGGGATAATAACCGGGCTGGGATGCATCTATTTTATTGGAAATTACATAACGGACCTGTCTTGTTAACTCTTTTCCGAGTCCTCTCCTGAAAACTATACTATCTACCTTCTGCTGTAATAATGAATTACCCGGTCCTTCCTTTAAAATATCATTCCATTGATTAAGCGCCTGCTCTACATAACCGGATTTGTAATAGGCTTTTGCCAGCCATGTCCGGGTCAGCAGGTTGTTTCTCTTAATATTAAGTGATTTTTCAAAAGAAAGAATAGCCTTGTTAAAATATCCGGAATTATACGCCCTTATGCCCCATCGAAACTCTTCTTCCGCTTTTACCGCAGCAATATCGATCGTGTCCGAAAATATATAATTCCGGACCAGAAGGTACAGTATAATAAATATGATCTTTTTTACAGGCACAGAGCGATTATACACAAATCAGGCGAATGTATCTACCATATGATCTTTTGAATTATGATCTATAGAAAGATTTACTTTACCCCTTATGCCCAGATAAAGAATGGATTTTATATCCCTGGCTCTTATTACAGGAAGGCTGTTATTCTGAATATTATTAGTTATATTATTTATTACTGAATTTTCAACCATCATTTTGCAACTCCATTTTAATTTTCGACTCATAAGGGAATGAAAATTAGTCTTTTTTTGCAAGAACAGCTTTCATATGTTTTACTATATCTTTGTTTCCGGGCAGAATATCGAGCGCTTTACGCAGGAATGATCTCGCTTCCGATAACCTTCCCTTCTTATACAATACCCACCCCAGGGAATCCAGGTATGCCGGATTTTTGGAGTTTTTGCTTACAGCCTGCCGGCATAGCTTTAATGCTCTATCTATATCCCTATTCTGTTCCGTAAGAATATACCCGAGAGAATTCTGTGCATTAGAATTGTCAGGGTCGATTTCCAGGGATTTCTTAAGGAAAGATATGCTTTCGTCAATTTTGCCTTGCGAAAAAAGGACATAACCGATTGCAGCATAAATCTGCGACGATTCAAGTCCTGACTCAAGTACCTTCCTGAACTCATATTCCGCAAGCTGATATCTGCCGGTTACTGAATATATATACCCGAGTACCATCCTGCTCTGAAAAATATGCAAAAAACTAAACTCCGACTGAACAACCTGTTCCAGATACAGAAGAGCATCGTCATAATTACCAAGCTGGGTCAGACACAGGCCGATATAGTACATTACTTCTATATTAAGATTCTTTTTATCTTCGATAGCCTTAAATTCATTAAGAGCTTTATCGTACTGCTTAAGATTGTATAGTTTTATTCCTCTCTCCAGCTCTCTTTTCATTATTTTCCTTAATTTATGTATTAAAAGGATTTAGAAAAAACATCTCTATACTTTTTTTCTATTTTTTCATTTGCAGGATGAATTAAGATAGGGGAAATCGATATTCTGCCTTTAGACACTGCATAACTGTCCGTTCCTTCTTCTTCTCTTGATGTAGGTGCTTCTCCTCCCAAAAAACAGTACAAATTACCATTGGGTGCTTTATATTTTTTCAGTGTGTCTTTGTATATCCGCAAACCCGGATATGTTATTTCTACCTTACAGGATTTCTCTATTTTATCAGGAAAATTTATATTAACAAAATGATCATCCGACCACAATTTAACAAAAAGTTCAATATTCTCAGACAGGAACCTTGCAGGATATTCAAAATAAAACGGAGGCTGATATGAATTAGTCGATACCGCAATGGAAGGTTTTCCCATCAGAGCACCCTGCCGTGCAGCTGCAGCCGTTCCGGAATATGTTATATCCGTACCGAGGTTCGGCCCTTTATTTATCCCGGAGATCACCAGATCGACTTTAACAGGAATAATACCTAAAAAGGACAGAATAACACAATCCACCGGTGTTCCTCCGCATGCGTATTCCCTGTCACTGATCTTATGTATTTTTGTAGGTTCTCTTAAAGTTATCGAATGTGAACTCCCGCTTCTTTCACCATCCGGGGCAACAATCCAGACTTCATGCTCCGCACATAATTTTTCGGCCAGAATTTTTAGACCTTCACTGAATATTCCGTCATCATTGGTAAGAAGTATTCTCAATTCTTAACGACCTCTACTCCATCGGTTGGTTCCGATATATAGATTTCCGGTGTAAATCCGAATATTCTTTCGTACTGCTGGATTCTTTTCTCATAAACAGGTATGGATTTTTCTTCGATAAGTGTTACGGTGCATCCTCCGAATCCGGCTCCGGTCATCCTGGAACCATAAACTCCCTCTGTCTCCCACGCTCTTTTTACAAGCCAGTCCAGCTCGGGACAGGAAACTTCGTATAGATCCCGCAGACTCTCATGAGACCTGTTCATCAGTTTACCAAACATGACCAGGTCTCCGCGCTTAATAGCTTCTTCCGATTTTAACACCCGTTGATTTTCCTCCACAACATGAATACATTTTTTTCTCGTTACTTCGGGAAGCATGCCCATAATATCTCCCAGATCCGACAGATCGTAATCCCTTAAAGCAGAACCGCGTTTTTTTTCCTTAAGAACCTCGAGACACCTTTCGCAGTCCCTTTTTCTGTCATTATACTCGGATTCTACCAATCCCCTGGGAACATTCGAATTGGTAATCAGTATTTTTACATGTTTAAAATTAAAAGGAACATACCTGTACTTTAAGGTCCTCGTATCGAGAAACATGGCATTACCTTTTTTCCCAAGTATAGAAATAAACTGGTCCATTATTCCGCAGTGAACGCCGACAAACTTATTTTCAGCTTCCTGTGTATAACTTGCCATTTCAACTTTACTTATATCCAGATTAAAAACGTTCTTTAAGGAAAAGGCAGTCGCAACTTCTAAAGCGGCTGAGGAAGACAATCCTGCCCCTTCCGGGATATTTCCTGTTATTGTCGTATTTATGCCTCCTATTTTGTAACCCCTGTTGTTAAATACATTTAATACACCTTTGCAGTAATTCGCCCACCTATCCTCTTTTTTATAGCGAAGATTCTGAAGATTTATCCGCTTCCTGTCCTCGTGATCGATAGAGTAAAACCGGACATAAGAATCTTTTCTTTTCGAAACAGCAACCCATATATATTTCTCAATAGCCATCGGAAAAACATAGCCATCATTATAATCTGTGTGGTCGCCTATAAGATTTACACGGCCCGGCGCTCTTACAATTAACAAGGGTTCCTCACCATATTCTTTTTTATGAGCCTCTACTATATATTCCATCAATATTCTCCAAATCTATGGGAAAAATTAGTAAATTATTTTAATAGAAATATTAAAAGAATTCAATAAAAAGCTGTCAAACTGTCGAAAAGATAAATAACATTATAAGGATAAAAAAACATGGAAAAAAGAGAATCGTACCTTCAATACGGAAGAGAAATCATTTATGAACCCGGTTCGGTTATTTATAAATGCGGAAGCAGCGTGTCTAAAAATGCAATCCTTTACATAGTAGCCGGGCTTGTAAAAATTGAGGTAGGTTTAAATAACGGTTCCAAATTTCCTCTCTACCTTCAGCCTGATAATGTTTTCGGTATTGTCGAACCTCTATCGGAATGTAAAAGGCTTACAAATGCCTTTTCCATGGAAAAATCATTACTGTATGTATGGGATACAGAAGATTTCTATCTTGCCTCTTCGATATCATGGGAATTAACATATATTTCCATAACCGGACTTACCCGTTTTTTGCGGATACTGAATGCGGAATTCGGTGAAAAACTGGGGCTTATTAAGGAAAGAGCAATATGAGCGACAGGTACAACGATATTATGAAAATTGCCTTTCAGGCAGAAGATGGTATCGATGAAGAAATAATTAAAAAGTTCGGCCGGGTCTATACGGATAAACAGGTTTTGATCAAAGAAGGAGAAATCCAGCAAAAGATTTTCTGGATACAAAAAGGAAATGTTTATATTACACGAAAAATGGGTACCAAATATAAGGTATTGACTACCCTTGGTGCAGGCGAAATCATAGGAGAGATGAGTTTTTTTGATAAATCGGTGCGGTCCGCGACTGTTATCGCAAAAGGTAAAGTTGAAGTCCTGATTTTTTCAAAAGAAGACTTTGCAGATATTTTTTCGGCAAGTCCCCAGTGGACGAAAAGGTTTTTTATTTCATTATCTCATAGAATAAAGACAATGATAGAAAAGCTGAACCTTGTTTAAATCCCCTGCATATCCATTATTTTAATATCAGCCTCATTTAGACTGTTTACCTCTTCCGTGCTATTGGGAAAAATTAAAAAGGGCCGTTCATAATTGGTTTGATTTTGAGAAGATACAACCGCCACTCCTCTGTCGGTCATTACAACACCGCCTGTGGGATATCTTCCCATGGCATTTAAGAAGGATCTGAATAACCCTCTGTCGAACTGGCCTTCTTCGTTAATCTTTAACAACAGGGCAATTGCCTGTGAAGGCGTCAGCAGAGATTTATAGCTGCGCCGCCGTATAAGAGCATCATAAACATCACATACAGCAATAAGTCTTCCTGAAAATGATATATTCTGACCCTTCTTGCCCTTAAGATAACCCTTCCCATTGAACCTTTCATGATGTTCGGTTATACCGTAGTAAATATTATCGTGCAGACGCACAGGCAGATTCGGAAACCAATTTTTAATATATGCTTCCACATCCACGTGTTTTTTAATATGTTCATACTCTTCATCGGTTAAGCGCCCCTGTTTTTTAATAATATAATCCATATCATTGAGCTTTAATTTTGAATAAATAAACTTACCGATATCATGAAGCAGGCCTGCTATAAAAAGTGACGTAAGTTCTTCGTATTGGTCACTTATATAAGAAGCAACATAAAGCGTAATAACACCCACGTCGAAAGAATGGTTAAATGTCGTTTGATCCCACTCCTCCAATTCCACCAGATAAACCAGTGAGGGATCAAAATACTCTGTTCCTTCCACAAGGTCGGAAGTTATCGATTGTGCAACATTCATAACTTCCGTCTCATTAATATCTCCGGTTGTGATAAAAGAAGACAGCATGGAAGTAACCCTGGAAAAATAACTTTTAAAAATCTTTTTTGTATTGCGGTAAACAGGATTCCGGAAAATCGAGTCATTAAACATTCCCGCAGCTTTTTCTCTGGAAAAATCACCTTTCATTAACAGATCATACGGTATCGGCTTCGTAAACATCAACTTTTGTTTTACAGGAATTTTAAATACTTTTTTTTCTGCATTTTCTATTTCGGGAGTTTCCTTATCCTTAGAATCCAAATAACCCATCAGTTCGGCTTTATCGAAAACATTTATAAAATTCTCCGAAGGAAACAGCCTTTTAATCTGCATAATATTTTTTTCTGTCAGCAGTATTCCGTAGGAAAACAGGGGGACTCTTTTCTGCCTGTCACCCACTCTGAAAAGATCTTCCGCCAGGCGCATCCCCGGTTCAAGACCGCTTATTGGTATTTTCTTCATGTATTAATCCTAATGATAATTTACTATTGATTCAACCGCTATTAATGTTGATAATCTTCCCATGAAAAAACACAATTTTTTACTTGTATTATTCTCTTCCATCCTCTTTCCTCTGGCGCTTCCGAACGAGTTATTTCCGTACGGAAATTGGTTAATAGGTCTGTTCTCTTTAAGTCCGCTTTTTATCGCACTGGCGCTTACGGATTCTTTTAAGTCGGCTGCCGTTATAGGCGCTGTCTTCGGTGCTCTGACTTCTTTGCTTACCAATTACTGGCTTATGTTTTTTAAAGAGTTTTCTATATGGACTCTCGGAGGAACCACGCTGGCATATGCGGTATTTAATACCCTTCTTGCCCTCTTCTTATACGGCGCTGTTAAATACAAACCGCAGTATCGTCCCTTTTTACTGGCTATCTGCTGGGCGGTATACGAATATTTTAAATCCACCGGTTTTTTAGGGTATCCCTGGGGATTAATCGCCTACCCTGTTAATACTGTCATTCCGATGATCCAGTTCGTAGATATTACAGGTATATGGGGATTATCTTTTATCATGGCACTTATAAATTCTATCATTGCCGAAATTATCTTATACAATTTTTACTTTAAAAAACCACACACTGACATTAATAGAACCATATACTTTAAAATATTTAACATAAAAACAGAGCCGGTTTACAGTTCATTAATTTTTACAATTATTTTAATTGCTGCTGTTTTTTCTTATGGCTATATAAAAATTAAACAGAATATACCTTTCGAAAAAAAGCTGAAAGTCCTTCTTGTTCAGCAGAACACAGATTCATGGATGTTTAATGGAGAACGTAAAAGTATTCTTATAAATGAAAAACTTACAAGAAAAGGCATAGAGGAAGGAGGGACGAAGCCTGATATCGTAGTATGGAGCGAAACATCGCTTATGCATCCGGCAGTAGGATATGGGAATTTTTTCGAAAATTATCCGAAAGAAAACCCTCTGCTTCCATTCATCCGGAGGGAGAATACCTATTTTTTAATAGGAGCTCCGATATTACTGAAACCGGAATATTCAAAAAAATCAAAAAGGCCTCTTATCCGTGCAATGAATGCCGTGGTATTATTTAACCCCGAGGGAAATGTTGTAAAATATTACGGAAAACAGCATCCTGTTCCGTTTGCGGAGAGTATTCCCTTCTGGGATGTACCGTGGGTCCGTGAGTTTTTCCGGAGATTTATCGGAATTCAAAATGTATGGGTTATGGGAAAAAGTTATACGATATTCAACCTGCCCCTGCGGAACGGATCCACAGTAAAATTCGGTACTCCCATATGCTTCGAAGATGCTTTTTCTCCGCTTATCCGGACATTTGTTAAAGGAGGAGCGGAACTGCTTATAAACCTGACAAATGATTCCTGGTCCAAAACCGTTTCATCGGAAACACAGCATTTTGTTGCAGCCAAATTCAGATCCGTTGAAAACAAGAGGGTTCTTATACGTTCCACCACGGCAGGCGTAACCTCTATAATTGATCCCTGGGGCAGAGAATTAAAATCCATACCCCTCTTTAAAGAGGGATATCTGTCCTATACCGTTCCTGTTTATAAAACCAAAAGTTTTACTTTCTATACCAGATACGGAGATTATTTTCCCCGTATTCTGATGATTATACTATTCATCTTCCTGCTCTGTAATGCAGCCGGGTACGCAAAACGTAAAAATAATTAATATTTAAACTGCAGGTAATACCTTTTGCCGGATCTTTTAATAGTAAATTCATCGCCATATATATGCGAAAGTATTTCTTTTTTTAAAACAGCATCCCTGGTACCCTGAACAAGAATATTACCCCTGTCCATTATCATCATCCTTTCGAATATTTCCGGAATCTCTTCGATATGGTGAGTAACATACAGCACAGTTAAATCCCTTCTTTTAATCAGCATCCCGGATACGGAAGCTAAAAACTCCTCCCTGCTTACAGGATCCAGACCGAGACAGGGTTCATCCAGAAGGAGAATTTCAGGATCCATGGACAGAGCTCTTGCAATAAGCACTTTCTGCCTTTCTCCGGTAGAAAGCGAACCGAACCTTCTGTTAATAATCTTCCCGGCATTCATCAATTCTAAAAAATGCATTGCCCTATCCAATTCTGATTTCTCCGCATCTTCATAAATTACAAGCGATCCCCTATTCCCGGAGATGACAACCTCTATCGAATTCATAAACGGGGGTATATCGTACTTTAAATCCATGTGCACCCAGCCGATTCTTTTACGTAAAATCCTTAAATCTATTTCACCGAAATATTTACCGAGAACTTTAAGCTTTCCTTCAGAAGGATATCCATAACCTGACATCAACTTGAGAAGCGAGGTTTTCCCGCTTCCGTTTAAACCCAATAGAACACAATGTTCACCTTTAGTTAATTTAAAATTTATTCCCTTAAGTATGCTTGTTCCGTTTATAATTAGAGAGATATCCTGACATTCTATGACTGCTTGATTTTCTGACATGCATATAAATATAATTATTAGTAATGCGGGGATCAAGTATATGGCTGATATGATTGTTACAATTCGATTTTACGAAGAACTCAACTATTTCCTGGCGGAAAAATATAAAAAACGTAGATTTGAAACATCTTTTATAAAGGGAACCACAGTAAAAGCGCTTATAGAAGATCTTGGAATTCCGCACACTGAGGTGGATCTGATACTGATTAACGGAAATTCCGTTTCATTTTCATATAAACTTAAAAACGGCGACAGAATAAGTGTTTATCCGGTTTTTGAAACATTCGACATCTCGGGATTGACAAAGTTAAGAGAAAAACCTTTACGGCGGATAAGGTTTGTGGCGGATGTACATCTGGGAAAACTTGCCGCCTACCTCCGCATTTTAGGTTTCGATACTGCTTATTACAACAATTTCTCTGATATTGAAATTGTCGAGTGTTCATTAAGGGAAAACAGAATAATACTGACAAGGGACAGAGGAATCCTTAAAAGAAGAGCGGTTACTCACGGCTGCTATATCAGGTCACACAGTCCTAAAATCCAGCTTCGGGAATCTTTGAATCGTTTTAATCTTCATAAAACAGCAAAACCATTTTCGCTATGCCCGAGATGCAACAAGGTATTAATTCCGGTATCAAAAGAAAAAATCATGGATCAGGTACCCCCCCTGGTATTTAAAACATACGGTAATTTCTGCCGCTGCCCTGAATGTCACAGAGTATACTGGAAAGGAACACACCGGGAGAATATTATCAAACTCTTCAAAGATATTATTTTATTTTCCAATCAATAATATTTATGATATTAAATTGACATTTTTGTGATAATTAATATAATATCCAAAACTAACGAAATAAAGGAGCAATGGTATGGCTGCCCTATGGAAAAAACAGAAAGCGATCATTTCGGAAATAGAAGAATACTTTTACAAAGTAGATGAATGCAGTGAACAGTTTAAAAAATGTATGGAGGAAATGATTAACAAAGGAATTTTAAAGGAGAGCAGAGATGTTGTGCATAATGTAAGCCATATCGAATCCGATGCGGATGATTTACGCAGGGGCATTGAACACAAACTCTACGAAAAAGCTCTTATCCCGGAATCCCGCGGCGACATCCTCGGCCTGCTCGAATCGGTAGACAGAATACCCAACATGTTCGAATCTATCTGTTTTCAGGTATATCAGGAAAAGCTCGTCTTTCCTTCCGAGTGGAGAGAAAAATTTCTTTATTTAGTCGAGAAAAATCTGGAAGCATACACTGCAATAAAAAATGCTTCTCTAGGTTTTTTTCACAATAAGGTTGTGGAAAAAGATTTACAGCTCGCTGATACAAAGGAAAGCGAATCCGATAATCTCGAAAGAGAATTGATAGAGGCAATTTTTAACTCGGAAATGGATAAAGCGGATAAAATTCTTCTTAAAGAAGTGGTTATTAATATAGGCAATATATCGGATCTTGCCCTCGCGACAGCAGACAGGCTGACTATTGCAGTGATAAAGAGGAGAACTTAGATATAATGTGGAAATTAATCAGCGGAATCTTTATGGGCTGGTCGCTTGGAAGCAATGATTCTGCAAATGTCTTCGGCACCGCTGTTGCGTCGAAAACAATTCCGTACCGTACCGCAGTTACTCTCTGTGCAGTGTTTGTAATACTCGGTGCACTTCTGGAAGGACAGGCCGGGCTTAAAACATTAAGCGGCCTTACAAGACAGACATTAACTACTGCATTTATTGCATCTTTAGCTGCAGCTTTAACTGTTACCCTGATGACCATCTTAAGATTACCGGTTTCTACTTCGCAGGCTGCAGTCGGCGCCATAATCGGAATTGGTATTATACAGGGCGACTTAAATCTTTCCGGATTAACAAAGGTTATCCTCGTGTGGGTGGGCACGCCGACAGGAACCGTTATTCTGGCACTCATTTTTTATCCTCTGCTGGCCAGAATACTGGATAGGATCCCTATGAATATATTTACACGCGACTATGTTATAAAGGGAGCATTACTTATTGCAGGCAGTTACGGTGCCTATTCATTAGGGGCAAATAACGTTGCAAATGTTACGGGAGTCTATGCAAAAGTCGGATTACTTACCCTGTTTCAGGCAACATTGGTAGGAGGCATAAGTATTGCCATTGGCGTCGTCACTTTCAGTAGACGGGTTATGATGACAGTAGGAAAAAAACTTGTTAAGTTAGACCCCTTCTCTGCATTGGTTGCCATACTTTCACATTCCGTTATCCTCCATATCTTTGCACTTGTCGGTGTTCCGACATCCAGCTCGCAGGCAATAATAGGAGCTGTTCTTGGTATCGGACTCTTAAAGGGCATTCAGACAATAAATATGAAAACCCTGATAACCATTGTATTCGGATGGATAGGTACTCCGTTAATTGCAGTACTCATCTCCCTCAGCCTGACATATATGATCTAGATTGTATAAATATGGTAATTTAAAAGGC
>JAADHF010000052.1:14485-15772 GCA_013151965.1 Spirochaetota bacterium | reverse complement strand
GTTAAATCCTAAATAGGCAGTTGGTTTAATTTCCGAAAGATCAAGATTGCTTATATTGTCGTTGTTTTTTTCTTTTGTATATAATGATATCAAAGAAGAATCGTACTGCCCGGGGATTAAACTCCCTCCTATGCCTGCCTTAATGGAAGGAACGGCGAAAGTTATTCCTCCCAAAACCATGAAAAGGATAAAAAACAGATATTTTTTCATATTATTACCCTCCTTGTATTATTATACAACAGATAACCAGGTTTTTAAATAAATTTGATTAAAATTATTTTATCAATCCTGTGAATAAAAAGTTCTGCTGCCTGTATAATGCTTGTATAATATAAAGATTATCTGCATGGGAGAATCGGAATGATAGAACTGAAAAACATAACAAAAAGCTATAGTAATGGTGCGGTAAAGGCGGTTAATGATCTGAATCTTACCGTTTTCGAAGGTGAATTATTCGGTTTCCTCGGACCTAACGGTGCGGGCAAAACGACAACGATAAAAATGATGACCGGACTTTTAAAACCCGGTTCGGGTTCGATTCTTTTAAATGGCATAGATATTATTAAGGAGCCTTTGGAAGCAAAAAAAATCATCGGATATGTTCCGGATGAACCTGTTTTCTATGAAAAGATGACAGGAGTACAGTTTCTTACCTTTATATCCGATGTTTTCGGGGTTTCTAAAAAAAAGAGATCAGGAATAATGGAGCTTGCCGAATATTTCGAGCTGGATAAATCTCTCGGTGATGTTGTTTCTTCATATTCACACGGCATGAGGCAGAAACTTTCCATTATTGCCGCGCTTATACATGATCCCGAGATTCTTATTTTAGACGAACCGATTGTCGGTCTCGACCCTAAGGCCTCTTTCCGGCTTAAAGAAAAACTGAAAGGTTTCTGTAATATGGGCAAAACGGTATTCTTTTCCACACATGTTATGGAAGTGGCGGAGAAACTCTGCGACAGGGTGGGAATAATAAGTAATGGAAGCCTTATTGCATCCGCTCCGCTCGATGAACTGCGTAAAGATGCAGGTGAAAAGAATGCAAGCCTGGAAAGACTGTTTTTAGAACTTACAGGGTCTTTAAAGGAAGCAGGAGAGGAATATGAACTCTAAATATCTTCTCCTTGTAAAGAGTATTATATTAGGCACAACATTTTTTTCCGTGGGAGGAAGAAAAGAACTCTTTAAAAGAAAAAGAATCTGGGTTCTCCCTCTTGTTATACTGGGTGCCGGCAGCGGAATCACGGTTTTTATTGTTTTGCTTTTTAAGCTGTACACAAGGCT
>JAADHF010000052.1:0-14437 GCA_013151965.1 Spirochaetota bacterium | reverse complement strand
GAGCTGGCTTTTTTTATTTGTTTTAGGAATACCCCTTATTCTCTCCGTTCTTTACTATTCATCCGATACCCGGTTTCTTTTTTCCCTTCCTCTGAAAGCGGCGGAAATAATATCTGCAAAGATGACGATTGTATATCTCTACATGATTCCAATTCATGCTGCCGTACTGTTTCCCTCCCTGGTTATTTATTCAAGGGAAATACCTTTTACCCCTGGTCTGGGGATGGCCTGGTTTGTAAGTGCAGTGTTCGGGCCGCTGATTCCCCTCTCCTTTGCGGCAGTTCTTGTAATTCTCATTTCCCGGATAGTGAATGTATCACGGCATAAAACGGCTTTTGAGGTCGCCGGTATGCTGCTTGCGCTTATCCTGGTAGTAGGTTTCCAGGCTTTTCTGTCCAGAACGATGTTCGGCGCGGGCAGGGGAGGAACCTTTTCCGGATTTAATCAGCTTCCCGGTATTTATGGTGCTCTTGCAAAAGCGGTTCTTCCCCTGGACTGGTTCGCGGAAGGTTTTACAGGGCATGGCGGATTTATGATGACTGCCGCCGCTGTTCTGTCTGCCGCTTTAACAGCTGCTGCTCTTATCGTCCTTAAGGTTACGTACATAAAAGATTTTTCTAAGAGAATGGAAACACCCGGTAAAAAAGATAAAACCGTATTTAACAGGCAGCAGTTTACCGGTACAACGGCTAAGAATAGTTTACTCTTAAGTCTTGTAAAAAGAGAATGGGCGATTCTATCCTCCAATTCGACATTTATCTTCGAAGCAGCCGGTGAAGTATTTGTGCTGCCCCTTGTTGTGATTGTCTTTAAGTTTGTTTCGCCTGAGAATATCATTTTCATGATTAAGACTATTATTTCCGGTACAAAACTTTCCGGTTTACTGGTTTTCGGGGTTCTTGTACTTATGATAGGAATAAATGGTGTGTCCGCAACAAGTTTGTCGCGGGAAGGCAGAGCCTTTTATTTAAGCCTTTCACTGCCTCTTCCCGGAAACCTGCAGATTAAGGCTAAATGGATTTTCCATCTCCTGCTCTTTTATCCGGCATATATTCTCGATGCCGCCCTGGTTTATTTTGTTTTAAAGATACCTGTTATCGATCTTGTATACATCATACCGGGCGGATTTGTGTTTATAACCCTGTCCTTTATTGTAAATATTTATTTCGATGTAAAAAGGCCCCTGTTAAAGTGGACTCATCCTCAACAGGCCATGAAGCAGAATATGAATGTGCTTGCCGGAATGAGTTTTAGCTTACTTGTAGTTGTCATATTCGGTTTTTTAAGCGCAGGTCTGATTAAACTGCACATGGATATCTTATTAACGGGACTTGTAATTACCGCGGCAGGCGGGACCGCTGCAATTGTTCTTTTCCGCTGTCTTGGTAAGTATGCAGAGCACAGGTACGGATACGAACTGGAGATGGATTAATAACAGACTGTTTTGATTCTCTACTGTGTAAATACGGGGACAACCCTGAACCGGGATACATCGATAAGTCCTATATCGGTAATTTTAAGTTTCGGGATGGCGGAGAGGCACAGAAACGAAAGTATCATAAAGGGAGATTCATGCCTGCAGCCCAGTTTATGAACCTGTTCCCTTAAGGATGTTAAATTCCTGACTACCTGTTCAAACGGCCGTTCGGAGAGAAGTCCTGCAACAGGGAGAGGCAGATCACCGATTACTCTGCCGTTTTCTACTGCTGCAAGACCTCCCTGTATTTTCTTAAGATGTTCGAATACAGTAAAAATATCCCTGTCGTTTGTTCCCACTATAACGATATTATGAGAATCGTGAGCTATTGTGGAGCCTATCGCCCCTTTTTTTAAACCGAACCCGTGCACAAAAGCTTTTCCAATATTACCCGATGCATTGTGACGTTCTATTACAACGATTTTCAGAATATCATTTTTAATATCGGAATCCGCTTTACCGTTTACAATATTGGCATCCGCTGTAAATTCATCCGTGACTATCTGGCCGGGAATAATATCGATAACCCTTATTTTATTTCCTTCCGCTTTAATGGAAATATCACTTTTAGTAATATCGCCAGGGTTCATCGTACTGCGGACAGAGGGCAGTGTGCCGGAAAAAGACCATTCCGTACTACCTTTGCGGAAAATGAGCTTTCCCTTTTTATAAACAGCCTCTACCTTTACATCTTCGAGATCGGAGAGGAGTACAAAATCCGCCCAGTAGCGGGGTTTAATCGCCCCGATATTCTTTAGATTATAATGCATGGCCGTGTTGATGGTTGCAATCTGGTAGGCGGTTACAGGCTCCATGCCCATTTTAATTGCCTCACGGATGGAATAGTCTATATGCCCTTCCTTCATAAGGTGGTCAGGATGTTTATCGTCGGTTGCAAATGAGAACCGGAAGGAATTATTCTTTGTTACAATCGGCACTATCTCGTGCAGATTCCGTTCCGATGTACCTTCTCTTATGTGGATATGCATTCCCTTTCTGAGTTTTTCCATCGCCTCATCCGCAGTTGTGGATTCATGATCCGAATCGATTTTGGACAGAATATAGGCATTAAGGTCTTTGCCCCGCACACCGGGAGCATGGCCGTCCACCTTTTTCCATTTTGCGGCATTTATCTTCCAGTGGGTATGCTCTTCTCCGTTTATTACAGCGGGGAAGTTCATCATCTCACCGACACCTGCGACTTTTTCTTCGTAAATCATAAACTTCAGTTCTTTTTCGGTAATAACCGCACCTGAGGTTTCCAGGGGAGTGGCAGGCACGCAGGATGGGATCATAACAAAGACATCTAAGGGTATCAGGTTAAGGTTGTTCAGTACGTACCGGATGCCGTCGAGCCCCAGAACATTTGCAATTTCATGGGGATCTATAACGACAGCGGTAGTGCCATGGGGCATAACCGCCCTCGAGAATTCGGGGAGTGTAAGCATGGAACTTTCGAAGTGGATATGTGCGTCTATAAATCCGGGCGCTATATACATATTATCAGCATCGAGGACTTCTCTTGCCTCGTAATTGCCGAATCCCACGATTCGTCCGTCCATGACTGCGATACTTTCCCTGTAAATCTCTCCGGAAAGAACATTGACAAGACGTGCATTTTTAATAAGCAGGTCTGCAGGGACTTCCCCGCGTGCCGATGCAAGTTTAAGAAAGAACTCTCTCATGCTTTTTCTCTTTCTCCGGGATGGGCGGAATAATTTACATCATGCCCATGTGCATGCCGAAACCGAAACCGTTTTTTTCTCTCCGGAAGTAAAGCCTCGGCGTAACAGCACCGGATTTTATCTTTTCGCGGGCAAGTTTCTCTGCATTCCGCGAAGATATGGTACGTAAAATCATATCGACTATGGAACCGCCTACAAGTACGGATACCGAAGGCAGGTAGTCTTTAAAGCTGTGGCTGTTCCATCTGTCGTTTATTGCCGTTAAGGATTCGTTAAGGTAGTCTGTGCTTCCGAACTGAAGGTCCTGCGGCAGCAGAAAGTATGCTCCTGCCAGGCTCCCGCCGATAACTCCGAGATGAGCAGTGAGAAAGAGTGAACCGCTTAAGGGTTCCTTATTTATAAACTGGCCGGCTCCGGGAAGTATAAACGACGCCCTTCCGGAACGTTCTATATACCGGTTAATAAGCATAATCTGTTCCATACGGGCCATAAGCTTTCGGATATCCGACACTCTTAAAGAACCGAGCGGCTTTTTCCCCTGGGAACGGAGCATTTTTTCGATTTCCGGGTACAGAAAAGGCGTTCCCATGGGATCCATGAACCATCTTCCGAAGTGCCCCCCTGGACATACCCCGGAATCCTTCATAATACTGCTGTCTGCGAAAGCGAAAAAACCGGTAAGCAATAGAAAGGAAACAAACAGGAATTTCTTCATATGATGACCTCCTGAGCTTAAAAGTAAATATGGTTACCAATAAAATCAACTATAAATAGTTTTATTAACTGATTCGAATATTAAACAATAGTGCAATGTGAATGGTTACGGATATGGAATAAGAATATCCGCTGCACCCTTAAAGAAATGATGTTGTATGAGAAATTAAAATAATGATACAATACTTGCCGTTATGCTGGGAGATTTTATAAACAAGCTAAAGAACAATAGAGCATTTATGAATAATGTTACCCACTGGGAAGTGATTCCGGAACGAAAGGGGGATTATCGTGATATTCCGGAAGAAATAGACAGCCGGATTAAATCGGCCCTCTTTAACAAAGGGATAAAAAAGCTCTATGCTCATCAGCTTAAGAGCTACGATGCAGTGCGGCAGGGGAAAAATGTAGTTATAGTTACCCCTACCGCATCCGGCAAAACGCTTGCCTACAATCTTCCCGTACTTCAGAGTCTGCTTAAGGACCGGGATGCCAAAGCCATGTACCTTTTCCCCACAAAGGCTCTTTCCCAGGACCAGCAGGCGGAACTTAATGAAATTATGCTTAAAGGAGAACTTCCTTTAAAGATTTTTACCTACGACGGTGATACTCCGTCCTCCATCCGGATTTCCGTGCGCGAAGAGGGAAGGCTTATAATAACGAATCCGGATATGCTCCATACAGGCATTCTTCCCAACCATACCAAATGGATACGGGTATTCAAATCTCTTAAATTTATTGTTATAGACGAGATCCATACATACAGGGGTGTTTTCGGCTCTCACATGGCTAATCTTTTAAGGCGGCTTAAACGTATTGCCGGTTTCTACGGTTCTGCGCCTACTTTTATATGCTGTTCCGCCACGATCGGGAATCCTAAGGAACTGGCGGAAAACATTATCGAGGAAGAGGCGGTACTTATAGACACAAACGGCTCGCCCTCGGGAACAAGGCACTTTGTTCTGTATAACCCTCCTCTTGTGGACAGAATCCAGGGGATACGCCGCGGTGTTGTGCAGGAATCGAGAAGAATAGCTTCCGGTCTGATACGCGAAGGAATAAAAACGATTGTTTTTGCACGCTCCAGGTTGAGGACGGAATTAATCGCATCCTACATCAATCAATCAATAAAAAATTTCTATACGGATAATCACAGGCTTAACATCGCCGCATACAGGGGGGGCTACCTTCCCAATGAAAGGCGGAGGATAGAATCGGGCCTAAGGGAGGGAACGATAGCCGGTGTTGTTTCCACAAACGCGCTGGAACTGGGAATAGATATAGGGGGTCTCGATGCGTCCGTAATGGCCGGTTTCCCCGGAACTATTTCATCCGCATGGCAGCAGGCCGGAAGGGCGGGGCGGAATAACAGCCTTGCACTGTCCATTCTGATTGCTTCGGCCTCGCCGATCGATCAGTATATTATTCAGCACCCCGAGTATTTTTTCGGAAAATCTCCGGAATCCGGCTGGGTGGACCCTGATAATATATATATTCTTCTCGACCACCTTAAATGCGCAGCTTTTGAGCTTCCCTTTAAGGACGGCGAGGCTTTTAACAGCAATGTCGATGAACTTTTAAATTACCTGGAGGAAAGCGGAATCCTGCGGCATACGGGACAGAAGTGGTATTGGTCGGACAGGTCTTATCCTGCAGAGAGTGTGTCTTTAAGGACATCGACCCCTGAGAATATTGTAATAGTTAATACGGCTTCCGGCAAAAATGAAGTGATAGGGGAGATGGACCTGTCGTCTGCAAAATTTCTTCTCTATAAGGGTGCGGTCTATATGCATCAGGGCGATCAGTATATTGTGCAGGAACTCGACCTCGAGAATCACAGGTGTTATATCGAAGATTCGAAGGAGAATTATTACACCGATTCCATTGTAAAGACAGATATTAAGATGCTTCAGCAGGATGAAGTGATAGAACTCGGCGGCATAAAATGCATCGCAGGGGATGTTCTTGTGCGCAGCCAGGCGACAAAGTATAAAAAACTTAAATATCATACCCACGAAAATATAGGTTACGGAGAGATCAATCTGCCTGCTGACGAGATGCATACAAGGGCTGTTGTTCTGCTTTTTACGGAGGGTTCGGCAGCAGGAAAAGATTTTACGGATACGGAGGAGGCACTTAAGGCTGAGTTTATCCGGAAACTGGGAACGCTGTTAAAGAATATCTCCCCTGTTTTTCTCCTGTGCGATATAGGGGATATCGGGATAGCGGAGAGGGTAAAGGACCCGGTGTTTAACATCCCTGCCTTGTATGTTTTCGATCATTATCCGGGAGGTACCGGAATATCGGAGGGGTTATTAAAGAATATGAGAAGAATAGTGCAGGGTGCCCATGAACTTGTTTCCGGCTGTTCCTGTGATAACGGCTGTCCGTCCTGTATCGGCCCTTCGGATTCGGGCGGCAATGTAAAAGTAATGGTAATAGATTTTTTAGGGAAGTGGCTTAACGGATGGCAGGATGAAAAGCGGGATCGATAGGATATCGTTAATCAGAAAGCTTAAAAAAAATATTGCTTCCGGAAGCGAAAGGGTAAGCGGAAGGGAAGCGGGGAAGACAGCTGCTCCTCCTGTAAGGGACAGCCTTCCCGGCTGGGAGAAGTTGAGCGAATTTGTTTACAGGCGGAGAGAATATATTTATCTGGATTTTAAAATTCCTCATTTTTACAGGTATCCGGATATTCTTTTTTACGATACGGAAACTACAGGTTTATCAAGCGGAGCAGGCACTTTTATATTTCTGCTTGGGATGGCCGGGACGGAGGATGAATTCCCCGGCGGGCAGAAGCCGCAGACGGAGGAAAACAGTAGAAATGCTTATGGCAGGAATAAACGGAGGATTGTCCTGGAGCAGGTGCTCCTTGCGGATTATCCCGGCGAGCCTGATTTTCTCGAATATATTTACAGCAGGTTTAAAAGGGCAAAGGTTTTTATATCGTTTAACGGGAAGAGTTATGACAGCCACCTTATGCAGACAAGGTTCCTGATGAACGGCAGGGATTTTAAGTTTAATGAACAGTATGACCTTCTGCACATATCCAGGCGTCTCTGGAGCAGGGTGATAGGGAGATGTACGCTGAAGGATATAGAAGAAAACATTCTCGGCATTCACAGGCACGGTGATCTTCCGGGTTATGAGGTTCCGGAAAGGTACTTCGCCTTTTTAAAAACAGGAAATGTAAATATTTTATACGATGTTTTTAAACATAACAGGCAGGATGTTCTGTCCATGGTAGTTCTTCTCGATACGGTTGTAAAAATACTTTCAGGTGAAAATACGGGAGTTGTCTTCGATTATGCTTCCTCAGGCTCGTATCTCTCTATGCAGAGCGGAGCAGAGGAAAAGAAACTCGGAGAAGAACATCTAAAAAAAGCGTTCGGGAACGGAGATTTAAGGGCGGGGAGATTCTTGAGCATTATCCACAAAAGAAGGGGAGAGTGGGACCGGGCGGTTCGGATATGGCTTAAAATGACAGAGGCCAAAAGTTTTTTTGCCGTGATAGAGCTTTCCAAGTATTATGAACACAGAAAAAGAGATTACCGGGCGGCTTTAATGTGGACGGACAGGTATCTTTCCTGGGGTATGCCGCTCTCTGTTAAAGACAGGCGGGAGCTGAACAAACGGCGGAAGAGACTTACGGCAAGGGCCGGAAATAACGAAGGATGGGTTTAAAAGTAAACTATGCGGAAATCATCCTTTATATTAAAACCGAGGTTTTTATAGAGTTTTACTGCAGGCTCATTTTCCTTTTTCACAAAGAGGCTTGCCGTTTTCTTTTCTTTAAAAATGTACTCTAATAGTTTTATCATTACCTGTCCGGCAATTCCTTTTCCGCGTTCTGCCCGCATGGTAAATACACCTCCGATCTGATCCGTATTAAATCCTCTGGCATTGGTACCTGCTTTAGCAATAGGTATATTGTTCTTTTCCGCAAACAGTATGATATTCCTGGTGAGATTTTTTCGGAGCAGCTCCAGTGAAAACTTCGGGTTAAAATTCTTCGGGTCGAGAATAACTTCCTCCAGTTCGTATTTTTCCTGCAGCGGAAAAAGATGCTTTGCATCCCGGAGCGCCGCCCTGTTAATATTCAGTTCTCGAAATGGTTCCTGTAAATACGGAGAGCTGTTTCCCGGAAGAGTGCCGTGGGATTTAAAGAAATCATCCGAGTCGAGTGCCATTAAGTAATAATCTATCTCTATATTGGGATGACGTTCCAGCAGTCCTAACGCTGTCATGACATCGGATTTTGTTCCCATTACCGAATAAATGTTCATTCTGAAGCGCCGTATATATGTTTCTATTTCCCGGTTTAACTTAATATAGGATTTATTAAATATGGGAAACATAATACCGTACTGCGAAAAAAGGATCGCACTGCTGATCTGATGGTTTTCAGGATCAGTTTTTCTGCTTCCGCCTGCAGAATTACCATTGTATGCAATTACCGTGGTTCCGTGCTGAGAATTCCTGATTCTTTCGCTGAAGGGAACATGTGCCCATTCATTGTGCAGGATAAATTTTAAAAGAGATTTTTTATGTTTTCTTCTAACCTGAAACCAGCTCATTGCAATATATTATTTTTGTTCGGAAACATCTAAGAAATTAATCGGCAGTTTGCCTCCCGGAGTAAAATCACCCAAAAGCGCTGCGAAGCCGGCACGAAAAGAATTCCTTCCCCTGCCGTATACCGCTATAGCGGTTTTTACCCATGGCACCTCTCTTAAGTATACAGGAGTCAGGGCGGAAATGACAATAATATTCTTTTTATACTTTTTAAGAGCCTTTAAAACATCGAGACTGTTAAAATTGGCAAGGCAAAAAATAATCGTACTATAGTCTGCAGCCTTTGCTGTTATTCTGCTGATTTCATCAGGATCTGCATGGTAGAAGGGGCTGAAACGGTAGTAATAGGTATCGGCCTTTTTAAACCTCAGCAGGCCTTCTTTAAGAAAATCCTCGTACTGCCCCACGAGGAGGATTTTTTCTCTTTTTGCGGGTTTAAACGGGACCTGAGCGCCCCTGATAAGAGTAACGCTTCTGCAGGCTGCATTAAAAAAGAACTTATCCGCCCGGCCGGTGCTGAAACCTTTTACCGATTTAAGTTCGGGCTTTAACGGAACGGCATTATCGCCTTTAAGATAATGCATTTTTACAATGAGTATCTTTTTAACTGCTTTTTTAACGGCTGCCCTGAAATTAACATCTTGTTTTAGAATACGAAGCAGATATGTATGTGTGTTCTCCTGGGCAGAAGGGGAATGGGAGATTAAAATCATATCGTTGCCTGCAAGAATTGCCTTGCGGCAGGCTGTGGGAGTTGTTTCTCCCGCACGAATAACACCGCCCATTTCCATGTCGTCGGTTATCACTATTCCGGTAAAACCTAATTTTTTCCTCAATAGATCAGTAATAAAAAAGGGAGAGAGAGAAGCCGGTGTATTATTGCCGAGAATATCCGGAAAAGCAAGATGTCCGGACATAATTGCCGAAAGACCCTCGTTTATGAGGAACCTGTAGGGAACAAGCTCTCTTTCGTTGAGAGTTTTCAGCGATGTATGTATGATCGGCAGAAAGCCGTGTGAGTCTTTGTCTGCATTGCCGTGGCCCGGAAAATGTTTTGCGGTGGAGATTATTCCCGCTTTCTGCATTCCCTTAAAATATGGTACGGCTAAAACAGCAGCCTCTACCGGATCGGATGAGAATGATCTTGGTCCTATTACGCTTGCTTTGGGATTTGTATAAACATCTATTGTGGGAGCAAAGTTCATGTTTATGCCTAATTTACGCAGTTCCATGCCTATGTAGTAGCCTGTCAGGTATGAGTCCCGGGGAAGTCTTTCCGCACCCAGTGCAAGGTTCCCGGGAGTTATCGAAGTTTCGAATTTGATATGCCGTACCCAGCCTCCCTCCTGGTCGGTGGCTATAAAAAGAGGTATTCCGAATCTGGTACGGGAGGCAAGTTCCTGCATCTGGGAGATACCGGCTGCAAGCATCGGAAGGTTTTTAACATTGCGGGAAAATATTTTTACTCCTCCGACACCCCTGTCTGTTATCCAGTTTTTAATTATACTGCTTGGCGTTTTACCAAGGTAGCCGAGGAAAAAAACCTGCCCCAAAAGTTCCTCGTCGGACATCGATTCCACAATAGAATCTGCAAGTTTATCACTTTCGGTTTTATCCCAGAAGTTCGGAAGTGCGTGTGCCGGAGAATTTATTATCAGTGTAAGTAACAGGACAATAATTAATAGAGAAGGTTCCAGGAATCCTTCGAATATTTTTTTTCTGAAATTTCTTCCGCCCTCCGGATTTCCCTGCCGGTTAATTCCGAAATCTCTATGGGAAGCATATCCTGCACTGCATGTAAAAAAGCATCTCTGCATTCTTCATAAGATACACTTTTTTTAAGTTCTTCTTCAATACAGGCCGGTTCCGTATTAAAGTCTGTTTTGTCTATTTTTAAGTAGTTACCGATTCTTTTATAGGAAGGTCCGATCGGAATAGAACCGTGCTGCAGCACTCCCTGTCTTGTTGTCATCTGGGCACTGCCGATCAGTTTTTTTCCGGAAAGCGATGATATCTCATACTCACCCTTTGTTGCAAAACAGTCAGGGTTTCTGAGTTCACCTGTTCTGTTTAAGTTTATAGATGCGTTAAGCCCAAGATTATTAAGCCCCTTAATAAGTATTTCCCCTATGAACCTGTAAATTGTTCTCTTTCTGAATGGTATCAGATGATTCCTGGAAAGTATAACCGAATAGGTAAGTTCCTCATCATGCAGAACGGCATGACCGCCGGTGGGTCTCCGAACATATCCGACGCCGTCCCTGATTAGATTGCTGATAAGTATCGAGTCTTTGATATGCTGAAATCTTCCGAATGATAATGCGGCAGGAGAAAATCCATACAGCCGGATAACAGGACCGCTTTTGCCGGCGCCGACCGATTCGAGCAGAGCTTCATCGACAGCCATGTCGAATTGTCCGTTAAGCCTCGGATTAAGTATAAGGCGGAATTTGCCCCTGTAGGTTAATTGATACGTACTTATTTGTATGCTTCTCCCCGAAGTTCATCGATGTACTGGCTTACCGAATGTGCAGCTACAGCACCCTCTCCCGCAGCAACAACAACCTGGCGGAAGGGCGTGGAACGTACATCGCCTGCAGCAAAGAGACCCCTTATATTTGTCTCCATTTTCCGGTCTGTTACTATATAACCCGCTTCATCGAGTTTTACATCCTGAATCATCGCAGTCTGCGGGATAGAACCTATAAAGATAAACACTGCATCCGTATCCTCTTCGTATTCGTTGTTTTCTCTGTTATTTAACAGGCGGACCTTTTCCACTTTCTGTGAACCCATAATCTCTTTTAATTCGTGATTAAATCTCACTTCGATATGAGGATTGTTCAGCACCCGTTCGGCGAGTGCTTTCTGAGCTCTAAACCTGTCCCGTCTGTGAATCATAATAATTTTATCGGTAAGGTTGGAGAGATAGGTGGCCTCGTCGCACGCTGCATCTCCCCCTCCGACAACCAGTATTTTTTTATCTTTAAAAAAGGGGCCGTCGCATGTAGCGCAGTATGATACTCCTCTTCCTGTAAATTCTTTTTCACCGGGGACATTCAGATTTCTGTGCTGGGACCCCGTTGCTATAATAACGGACAGGGCTTTTAGTTCATCGCGGTCCGTTTTTACGACAAAGACATTTCCCTCTTTTTTTACCGAAGCAACCGATGCATATGTTATTTCCGCTCCGAATTTTACTGCCTGCTGTTCCATCTTCTGTGATATATCGAACCCCTTTACCGGTTCGGGAAATCCGGGGTAATTTTCCAGATCATCTATTAAAAGAGCCTGCCCTCCGGCTGCCATCTGCTCGATTACAAGAACGGAGAGGTTTCCCCTTGCTCCGTACTGCGCAGCAGTTAATCCGGCAGCCCCGCCGCCGATTATAATAAGGTCTCTGTCTGTTTCCATATTACACCCCCTGTTTGTGTAATTTTATATTGAAGCAGCTTCATGATATTGATAGAATTAAATCATGCCGCCTGTAAAACGTACTGCCTTTTTAATATTTTATTTATTTTTTTATATCTTAATAAGCCTGGCACCGGCCCCGGGTGAAGCAGTACAGAATTCACCCCGACTAAAGCCACTTGCTGAGATAGATAAACTCATCGCTTACAGTGAACCGTACAATCCGAATACCTTTTTGGAGGCAGCTTTAATCTTTTCAGGTATTGAATATAATAATTTAAGTGCGGAGAAGTCAAGAATACTCTATGAAACAGCTGTTTTTAAACGTTTTATGCAGGAAACAGCGGACGGGCAAAGCAGCGGAAAAGGGAATACAAAACAGGGCAATGCAGGAGACGGCGGGAATACCGCGCAGCGTACAGAACCGGGCGCAGCAGGAATCAAACTCGATAAAACAGCAGCGGAAAAGATTTTAAAGTATCTTCACAGGCATATTTTTAAAAAATATATGGAGAAGCAGACACGGATCGATGTAGTGTTTCGGGACGGAACGTACAACTGTGTTTCATCAGCGGTTATTTATATGTTTTTTGCAAAGAGCCTCGGTTTTCGGGTAAAAGGAGTCAGGACAAAGGATCATGCTTTCTGCAGTATTTCTGCAGGAGGCAGGGATTATGATGTGGAAACAACAAGTCCCTACGGATTTGATCCCGGGGAGAAAAAGATATTTACGGATCAGTTCGGCAGGACAACGGGATATACCTATGTTCCTCCGGGTAATTACAGGGACAGAAGCACCATAAGCGACAGGCAGATGCTCGGTCTTATTCTTTACAATAGGAATGCATTTTTAACAACGCAGAGAGATTTTATCAGTGCCATAGGCCCTGCGGTCGATGCTTATGCACTTTTAAAAGACACTGAATCGATGAACAGGCTTGCGGTTTCTTTAAACAATGCAGCTTCGATGTACGGGATTACCGGGAATACAAAGAGGGGAATAGAGTTTCTTAAGCGGTCTATCGAAATTTACGGCAAAGATGAAATCGGAAATAAACTAAAAAGCAACCTTTCCAAACTCTACAATAATTATGTAATCGGGCTTATAAACAGGAAGAAATACGATGATGCCTTCTCCGTATTGCACACGAAAGATGCAGAGATGTACCTGCACCGGGACGCGCGGAAAAAACTTGTGGTCTATCTCTACCAGGTCCGGGCTAAAGCTGCTGCCGGGGGTTCGGCCTATCTTAGAGCTGCAGCCATACTTGAAAAGGGTATCAGGGAAACCGGCAGGGATTATAGACTGCTTCGGAATTATGCGGTATATGTTCACAATGCCGCTGTGGAAAAAATAAAGAGCGGGGATTACAGGGCTGCAGAAATGATAATAAATGAGGGGCTTAAGCTGGTGCCGGACAGCGCGGTTATGCGGAAAGATGCCGAGTTTATTAGAAAGGAAGCGAACCGCTGACAGATGAATCCTTTAGTTACGGTAATATCGTTACAGGCGGGCAGCAGCGGTTTTTTCCGTGATATGTCTGCATATATCCGCCAACTGGCCGTATATGCCTTTACAATTTAATTTCATTCGCCCCGGGCGGTTAACAACCGCCCGGTTTAAAATATTAAGTCAGAAACGAGGAAAAATATTTAATCCCATCAGGATTTACAACTATAATTTTCCCGTCTTTGGATTTATTACCACCAATGCTCTGTTCAAATTACCAGCATAAAGATAACCATCATAATAAAGAGGCGGAGATGAAATACGCTTAACCGGAGGAAACATGGAACTGCCGTTAGATTCTGCAAAACTATATATAGCGGATTTTGCGAACATAAAAACACCGCCTTTCCCGTATTCCAAATCCTGAAACACTCCGATAGATTTTACACCCGCGGGTTTTTTCTGCCAGATTAATACATACTATGGTGCCCCTTCTTCCCGGGAAAAATGCTTTATCGCCATGAACTGTCACTGCTACTGCTACGGGTTGTACCGCCTTGGTTTGGAGCTTTGTAATAATTTTACCGCTATTCGGATTTATCTTATAAAAGACGCCCTGCTGGTTTGCCATGAGAATAGTATTTTTATATATAGCCGGGGTCATCTTTGAACCTCCGGGTATTTTTATCTTTTTAATAGTATTGCCCGTAGTAATATTAAGAATTTTAATTGCACTATCTGTCGGGAATAATCCTTTCTGATCATAGCCGACAACATGCCGGCCGAACATGTGGTTATTAACTCCGGTTAACGCCTTTCTGCAAAAGGATATTACCTGCAATAGCATCTGCGATTAAAAACTCTCTCGAGCCTGAGAAGAGTACCTTACTGCCTATGAGCTCGGGGAATGAATTTTCATTAGACGTATTTTTTGTACGTATACTCCATATTTTCCGTCCCCTTTTACTCACCGCATGCAGAACACCCTTGTTATCCGCCAGAATAATCCTGTCCCCGAAACTGATAATTTTACCTACAATATTATTACCAGTCGGTGAAAAACTGTATGGAATTGCTTTTGGCTTTAAAACAACAGAATATACTTTTCCCTGCCCTTTC
>JAADHF010000071.1:14475-15099 GCA_013151965.1 Spirochaetota bacterium | reverse complement strand
ATGAAGAGCTATAATAGCTGCAAGGGTAAGGAAAGACTGCTCTCCGAGTTCTTTATCGGCTTCACTTAATATGGCCCATCCCCAGATGGTGTGGTTCTGCATTATTTTCCACTCTTCGTTTTCCAGTCTGCCGGGCTTTAAAAGAATGTTATCGGGTACTCCGACTTTTCCGATATCATGCAGCATACTGGACAGGTACATATCATTGGAATAACCCTGGGAGATTTTAAATGAGTATGGATCTTTTCTGAAGACCTCCGATGATAAGAGTTTACTGTATTCACGTATCCTCTGCAGGTGGTCCCCTGTTTCCTGGTCCCTGTATTCTGCAAGCCTTGCGAGTGTTTTTATTGCAGTTATCTGCGTTTTCTGCAGCATTGTAATTGTTTCGAATATTCTGTCATTTAGAAACTGCTGCATTTCCAGGGAATCGTGGAGTTCGTTTTTCTGGATAACAAACTCTGTTATATCGAAAAACAAACCTATTATTATATCTCCTCTGCGGAATGCCGTGTCACGTACGGAAAACTGCTTCTTATCCTTGCTTAAAAGGCTAAGCTCATAGTTGATTATTCTGCCTTTTTCCTGGATTATCCCGAGTTCCCTTTTTCTCTCTTCCTCCGA
>JAADHF010000071.1:0-14470 GCA_013151965.1 Spirochaetota bacterium | reverse complement strand
CGAATTAAAAATCGAACCGTGCAGTGTTATTTCCAGAACATTCAGATATTTGAGTTTCTCAAGGAGTACTGAACTCATGTAGGTAAAATTTCCGTTTAAATCCATAATATAAACATCCAGGCCGAACTGTTCTGCGAGCTCCAGAAAATCTGTTATGGTTTTATGTTCATTTTCGGTTTTTATCAGCAGCAGGGATTTTAATTTAAAGGAGAATAGTTTCAGAGCAAGCTCCTCTTCTATAAGCAGTGAATCGGGATTTTCACTTAAGAGTAGAAAAGCTCCGATTGTATTTTCTTCATCGATGAAAACGGGAACATACAGTGTTTTTATATTTTGTTTTATAAGAGATGCAAATTCCGTATATGAAGATTCTGAAAACTTGCATTCGGTACCTGTTAAAATTGTATTATGATTCTGTACGTCTAAAGAGATGCGGGGAGGTTTTAACCTTATTCCTGCCGTACCGCTCGAACATGCTTCTATAGTAAATATTTTAGCGTCATCGGTTTTATCCTGATATTTTAGAATATAGACAGCTTTAATTGCCAGACGGTCTTTTATCCATTCGGCAAGTTTCTGAAGCTGTTCATGAAGTGTTTTATTGTTATCTATAATATCACACAGATGTATATAATTTTCAAGAATAGAAGTAGGAATCATACTACTCTAAATATTATGCAATAACAGCGAGAAATCAATAGAAATAACCGGTTAATCTCTTCTTTTATTTCTTCTGTCCAGTTTTTCATCACGATTGCGAAGTCTCAATCTGCGCTTCATTCCGCGTTCTATAAGAAGAAGAATATCATCCATAAGTTCTTCTACATTCTTAGAATCATATTCCGAAATTATTGCGGTATAAATGACAAACAGCATTTGCTGGGGATTGTTGAATATTCCTGTGCGGAAAAGGCGTTTTTCATTACCTTCCTTTATTATGGATGCTATCATCTCTCTGATATGTCTTGTAAGGGCATCCCTTTGCTCAAAAGTTCTGTTACTTCCGGGATAAATATATTTCTTATCTTTTGTAAGCAGCCCCTGCAGGATACTGTTCTGTTTTAAAGCCAGAGTAGTAAATCTGTAGAGAGCCTTGAGCTTATTAAGGGGAGAATGGAAACTATTTACAAGTTTATCTACTCCGGCAATACCCCTTCTTTCGATTCTATCTATAATCCGGTTATAAAATTCCTCTTTACTTTTAAAATATACATAGAAAGTTCCGGTTCCGAGTCCGGCCTCTGCGGTGATATCCGAGATATTGATCTCCCTGTAGCCGTATTTGGAAAATAACTTTTCTCCCGTATCTAAAAGAATATCTTTTTTACTCATATACACTCTTTTTTATCATTCAAATCAGTAACCTGAAAAAATTGAATATTTACTTCAATTATTCGGTCCGTTACTGTGCCGCAGATGAATATTTCCTGCACTATCGAAGGTAAATTTATCAAAATCTGCAGTTATAGTAGTATCATTTGCCTTTTCCTGCAATATTGTTTCGGATTGATTATTGACATAAAATCGTTTAATGGCAACGCTTCTAGATTATGGAGTACAAAGAGAGTCATTATTCCCTGCGCTGCACAGCATGCGGCGCTGAGTATGGGGAGAACGGGAACGGTTTTTTACTGTCATGCAGCCATAATCACCCTCCGGCTTTACTACGGACCTTTTATAAGGAAAAACTGGAAATCAGGAATGATCTCCCGGGTGTTTTCAGGTACAGTAACTGGCTGCCCGTCCGTAGAATCGTAAACGGAATAGAATGTCCCTCCGTATATAGGAGCACCGGTCTTGCAAAAGCTGCCGGTCTTGATAACCTTTTTATTTCTTTTAACGGTTACTGGCCGGAAAGACAGGCTTTTATAAAGACCTGTTCGTTTAAAGAACTGGAAACTGCCGGCGTATTGGGAAGGCTGCCGGAAAACAATAACGGTACGATTGTGGTTTCTTCTGCAGGAAATACGGGAAGAGCATTCTTAAAGGTATGTTCGGAGAATGCTATTAGCGCATTAATCGTTGTTCCGGAAAAAGCGCTCTCTTCCCTGTGGCTGCCTGAGAATTCGGCGGAGTTCTTTAGAAACCGGACTGTTAAAATCGCTGCATTACGTGGTAATGCGGATTACTTCGATGCCATTCGGCTTGGCCGTATAATTTCATCGATGGACGGCTTTTTTGCTGAAGGCGGTGCAAAAAATGTCGGACGAAGAGACGGCATGGGCGTTGTTGTACTTTCTGCAGCCGAGGCAATAGGTGTAATACCTGATCATTATTTTCAGGCTGTAGGCAGCGGTACCGGAGGAATTGCGGCCCGGGAGATGAGTGAGAGGCTGCTTAATGACGGTACCTACGGAAGACGGATAATGCATCTGCATCTTTCACAGAATGAACCGTTTACACCTATTAAGGATGCATGGGAAAATCATAACCGCAGTCTTAAGATTTACGCGGATGATTCCATGGATGATTATGATGTTAAAATGAGAATTAATTCCATGCGGGCTTCTGTGCTGAGCAACAGAAAGCCCCCTTATTCCTTAACAGGCGGTCTGTATGATGCGCTTATGTATTCGAGCGGGCATATGTACGGTGTTTCCAACGAAGAATCTATGGAGGCCGGAAAAATATTTTATGAAACCGAAGGAATGGATCTGGATCCGGCTGCAGAAGTTGCCGTAGCCTCATTATTCCAGGCTGTTAAAATGGAACGGGTAAAGAGGAAAGATATAATTCTGTTAAATATAACAGGCGGCGGCTACCGGTGCTTTAAAAAAGATAATGAAATAGTTTATATTAAACCCGATATAGTCTTTGATCTTAAAGATATCCAGGGTAATTCTTCTGCGGAGAGGGTAGGAGAAAAAATTGCATTACTTTATGAAAAAGTTTATATTTAAATCCATTATTTAATAAGACCGGAAGAATCAAAGAGGAGTAATGAATATGAGCAGTAAAAAGCCCGATATTTTTGATAAATGCGGAACTGATGGAGGATATTTCGGCAAATTCAGGATTAAAGGAGATAAATATTTTACCTGTCCTGTTCTGGACGGACTGCCGGGTCCCAGGATGGAATTCAATGGGAAAGAGGTGGTCATGTGGGCCGTTAATAACTACACCGGGCTGGCAGGCAATGAGGAAGTAAAAAAAGCGGCTTTGGAGGCGGTAGAGGAGTACGGTACATTTACTCCGATGGGATCGAGACTGTTAACAGGCAACACTTCGGAACATATGGAATTGGAGAAACGGTTATCCGCTTTTCTGGAAAAGCCGGCTTCGATCCTTTATAACTATGGTTATCTCGGAGTTATCGGGACAATTTCCGCACTTGTAGGCAAGGAAGATACTATTGTGATTGATAAGTTATCCCATGCCTCGATGGTGGATGCCGCGATTCTTGCATCGGCCGGTAAACGTTTCCGGCCGTACAGACATAACGATATGGAAAGTCTGGAATTTCATCTGAAATCAATTAATAAAGACAGAAAAGGCGGAATATTAATTATAACCGAGGGTGTTTTCGGGATGAAAGGCGATCTTGCAAAGCTCGATAGAATAACCGAATTAAAGGAAAAGTACGAGGCAAGATTATTTATAGACGATGCTCACGGGTTTGGTGTTATGGGAGATAACGGTAAAGGGACGGGAGAGTACTATGGTGTGCAGGATAAAATCGATATTTATTTCGGAACCTTTGCAAAGGCATTTGCTGCAATCGGGGGCGTTGCTGCGGGCGAAACCGATGTGATAGAGTGGATTCGTTATAATGCCAGAACGAATGTCTTTGCAAAGAGTCTGCCCATGGTATTTGTAAGAGTCCTTTCCGTTACTCTTGATATTCTGGAAAAAAACAGTTCTCTGCGGGAGCGAATGTGGAAAATAGCAAAGAGACTTCAGACCGGGCTTGTGGAACTGGGTTTTGATATAGGTGGTACTCAATCTCCGATAACCCCTGTTTATGTTCCGGCGGGAAGTGAGGATATTGCTATGTCTATGATCTCCATGCTGAGGGAGGATTACGGAGTCTTTGTTTCCGGAGTGACATACCCGGTTGTTCCCCCCGGTATTATACTTTTCAGAATGATACCTACGGCATCACATTCCGAAGACGATGTTGATATAACACTGAAAGCTTTTAAGGGAATGCGTGACAGGTTAAAACTTGATCTATCCTCTAAACCTTCCGGCAGGAACAGGTAAGTTAAATTGAATTTTAAGAAAACGAAAAGATATTTATTTATCGCAGTTCTTTTCCTTTCTATTTTTGTTATTACATCATGTAAACCCCGTGTATACAAAAAGGCGGGCCTTTTAAAATCGATTCCGCTTCATATTATTATTGTTTCCAGGTCGGAACCGAAATGGGATACTATCTTTAAATATGTAGACAGTCAGACCAGCCTTCTGGATCACAGAAATATTTTAAGTCCCCTTAACAAACTCAACAGTACCGGCAGAGCGGTTATGCCTGATGAGATTATTAGAATAATAAGGGAAGCTTTAAAGATCGCCGGGGAAAGCGGCGGAGCTTTTGATCCGACTATCTTTCCGCTGACTAAATTATGGGATTTCGACCATGGAGGAAAACTTCCTGAAAAAAAAGGGATCGAGCGCGCTAAAAAGCTGGTTAATTACAAACTTCTGAAAATATCGGATAATAATACCGTTGTACTTCCGAAAGGCATGGGGCTCGATCTGGGAGGAATAGCCAAGGGTGCAATTGTCGACGGTATTGCGGATTATCTTAATAAACTGGGTTATTCTCAGTTTTTAATAGAAGCGGGCGGAGATATTCTCATGCAGGGCTTAAAATTAAATGCTAAATGGAAAATCGGGATAAAGCACCCGCGAAAAGACAACGAGTATGTTACGGTAGTATCTCTCGGACGTAAAGATAAGGATAAAAACAGTGCTGCAGAGGCACGTGCATCCCGTATTTCTATAGTCACTTCCGGCGACTATGAGCGGTACTTCGAGAAGGACGGGGTTCGTTATAATCATATAATTAACCCGGCAACCGGCTACCCTGCACACGGGGCTGTTTCTGTAACGGTTATCAGCGATTCATGTATAAGAGCGGATGCGTTATCTACAGCCGCATTTGTTCTGGGGTATAAAAAAGGTCTCGAATTCCTGAAAAAGCAGGCAGGGACATCAGGTTTAATAATCAGGGAAGAAAATGGCAAATTGCAGGCGGAAGAGATAAACAATTTTCCCGCTGTTCTCGACGAGCTCGACTTATAGTTTTACTTCCAGTATTTGCCGTAAAAAAGTGAAAGTTTTCTCCTGGTCTCGTAGGGTATTTTTAAAGGATCGGTCATAACTGCATTTTCCGCAGCGTGTCTGCACGAACAATCTTTCCTGCTCTTAAGTGTATCGATAATATCGGGAAGTATCTTTTTTGCAGCCTTAACGTTATTCTCCATTACCTTTATTACCATTTCCACGGATACGCTTTCTTCGTTTTTGCGCCAGCAGTCGTAGTCGGTTACCATGGCGATTGTTGCATAGCATATTTCCGCTTCACGGGCAAGTTTCGCTTCGGGCAGTGCAGTCATACCTATAAGGTGTGCTTTCCAGCTCCTGTGGAGTTCCGATTCCGCACGTGTGGAAAACAGAGGCCCTTCCATGGTTACGAGTGTACCCTTCTTATGATACGGATGTTTATACCGTGATAGTACCTTCAGAACTGCCTCACGCATACCCGGACAGAATGGCTCTGCGAATTCCGCATGTCCTACTATACCTTCTCCGAAATAGCTGTTCGTTCTGCTTTTAGTTCTGTCGATGAGCTGATCACAGACAACAAAATCACCCGGTTTATACTCCTCGATTAACGAACCGACGGCACTTACGGATACGATCTGCTCCACGCCTAAGTATTTTAATGCCCAGATATTGGCTTTTGAGGGTACCTCCGTGGGTAAAAGTCTGTGTCCCCTGCCGTGGCGCGGCAGAAAGGCCGTCTTTTGCCCGTTCATATCGATAATAGAGATAACATCCGAAGGCATTCCGAAAGGGGTTGGAATATCGATTTCCCCGATAAGTTTTGCCCCCTCGATGCCGTAAAGTCCGCTTCCTCCGATAACTCCGATGTTTGCTGTCATATCAATCTCCTTCATAAAAACTTACCGGGATATTGTAAGAGTATGGCAAAGAGTGATCAATGGAAAAATATTATTTTATGTTAATATTATGCTGATTTTATGTTGACAATTCGAAAAGGTGTAGTAAAATATAAATATACTTTTGGGAGTCTTTCGCCCCACAACCTCCAGCAACAATTGGAGGACGAAAGTTTAAGGGAGGGCCGGAGAGATATCTCCGGCCTTTTTAGTTGTGCATTACCTGCCTTATAAACAGAAATGCAAAGAGTTTTTTGTTGAAATTTGTCTCCGTACATTATATATTCTAATCTCAGAAAGAAAGGATAAATACTATGAATTATTTCCATGCAAAGGTAAGGAATCAAATCGCAGGCCGGAATAACGAGGATGAAAAACAGCAGGATAACTTTATGCTGCAGCGCATATTAAAGAGCCGTACGATTTTACTCTCCGGAGAGATAAACAAAAATCTGGCGGAGAAGATTGTAAGGCAGCTTCTGCTTCTGGAAGATGAAAACGATGAACCGATTAAAATTTTTATAGATTCTCCCGGAGGGGATGCGGATGCAGGTTTTGCAATTTTTGATATGATACGTTTCATTAAACCGAAGGTTATTCTGATCGGAATGGGGCTTGTTGCAAGCGCCGCAGCCATTATCCTTTTGGCATCGCCTGAAGAGGACAGGCTCGGGCTTCCCAATTCTCATTACCTCATACATCAGCCTTTAAGCGGAATAAGGGGGGTTGCAACGGAAATAGAGATTCATGCAAAGGAACTTGAAAAGCTCAGGGTAAAGATTAACATGCTTATTTCGGAGGAAACAGGCCAGTCTTTATCCAAAGTGGAAAAGGATACGGACCGTGATTTCTGGATGAATGCGGGTGAAGCTTCGGAGTATGGTTTAATTTCCAGAATAATTAAAAAGAGGAATGATATAAGTTGAAAAGAAAAGATATTTCTGCAGCTGTTTCCGGAACTGTGGAAACACTGGACCTCTCCGGTTTTACTCTCCCGAATGCCCGCGGTAATTTTGCGGATACTCAACGCCTTACCAGGGGCAAGGTAAGGGATATATACGATCTGGGCAGGCACCTCGTTATTATTACTACGGACAGGATATCCGCTTTCGACAGGGTTTTAAGCACTATTCCTTTTAAGGGAGAAATCCTTAACAGAATATCATTATTCTGGTTTGGAAAGACGTCGGATATTATCGGGAACCATGTTGTGGAGGAAATCTCTCCGCGTTCTGTTCTGGTAAATAAGTGCAGTGTAATACCCGTAGAGCTTGTTGTAAGAGGTTATCTAACAGGTTCTGCCTGGAGGGATTATAAGGAGGGCAGGCCTGTTTCCGGCATAAAACTTCCTGAAGGAATGCGGTTTAACGAAAAGTTTAGTGCCCCGGTTATAACTCCATCGACAAAGGAGGAGCGCGGTATACACGATGAGCCTGTATCGGAACAGGAGATCTTAAAAAAGCGGATTGTTACGGAAGAACTCTGGGAACAGATAAAGGGAACCGCTTATAAACTCTTTGCAAGGGGCAGTGAGATTGCCGGAAGGAACGGATTGATTCTTGTCGATACAAAGTACGAATTCGGACTTTCGGATAATAAACTGATTCTGATCGATGAACTCCATACACCGGATTCCAGCAGATACTGGTACCGTGATACGTATAAAAAATTATTCGAAAATGGAGAAAAGCAGAAGAAGCTGGATAAGGAGTATCTCCGTCAGTGGCTTATGGAAAGGGGTTTTATGGGAAACGGCAGTATTCCCGATATTCCCGAACAGGTCAGAGTGGAGGTTGCATGGCGGTATATCAGGGCGTATGAGACAATTACGGGAGAAGAATTTGTCCCGCAGGCTCCCGAACCTGAAAAGGAAAAAGAAATCATTATAGAAAAGATTATGGTTAAATTGGAAAAGGAAGAACTGTAGTGGGTGAAACGGTTGTTATAATCGGCGGAAATGCCGCAGGGATGAGTGCGGCAAGCCAGGCAAAGAGGAGGAATAAAAACCTCGATGTTGTTGTGCTGGAAAAATCTCCGTTTATATCCTACGGAGAATGCGGACTTCCCTACTATATAGGCGGAGTTATTAAGGAAAGCAGAAAACTGTTTGTCCTTAGCCCGGAAGATGCGCGTAATAAGAGGGGTATCGATGTCAGAGTAAATAACGAAGTGATTCGTATGGATACCAAAGCAAAGAAGCTGTATGTAAAGAATCCGGAAAATAATGAAGATTACACCCTTATCTACGACAGACTCGTTATAGCAACAGGGGCAAAAAGTGTCAGGTTAAAACTTCCGGGTTCGGATGCTGAAAATATTTTTCACCTGAAATATTTTGAAGATGCTGAAAAAATAAAATCTTTTATCGCCTCGGAAAAACCGGAAAAGGCGGTGGTAATCGGAGCAGGTTATATAGGAATGGAAATGACCGAGAATCTTAAAGAATTGGGGATCGATGTAACTGTTATCGAGATGCTCCCCGCTGTGATGGGTGATACGGAAGAGGAGATAAATACTGTTATCCTGGATGAGCTTAAACGGAACGGGGTAAACATCCTCCTTGAAACGGCTGTTAAGGGTTTTTCCGTTAAGAATGACAGAGTAAGGAAGGTTTTAACTGATAAGGGGAATATTGATACGGATTTTGTAATCGAGAGTGTCGGTATTGTGCCGGAGGTAAAGCTTGCGCAGGATTCAGGAATAAAGACAGGAGAAAAAGGAGGCATTGTCATAGACAGGTATATGCGTACGAATGTGCGGGATGTTTTTGCTGCAGGCGACTGCACGGAGGTCATACACATAGTTTCGGGAAAACCGGTATTTGTCCCGCTTGCTCTGAATGCAAACAGGGGAGGACGGTATGCAGGCGCCAATGCGGCAATGGATTCTGAAAATGCTAAAAATGAAAAAAACCTGAAAGTTTTTCCGGGAACGCTTGGTTCTGCCGCAGTAAAAATATTCGATTTGGAAGCCGGAAAAACTGGATTATCCTCTAAAGCGGCAGCTTCGGCGGGTTTCGATCCGGTAACGGAAACGGTGCGGACAAAAACAAAAGCAGGGTACTGGCCCGTTCATCCGCCTGTCACGGTAACAATGACAGCGGACCGTAAAACACGCAGGCTTCTCGGTGTGCAGATTGCCGGAGGCGAAGGGGCCGCTTTAAGAATAGATACAGCGGCGGCAGTTTTAACAGCCGGCATAACCGTGGATGCAGTCAGCGAGATGGACCTTGCCTATGCACCTCCCTTTTCACCTTCGTGGGATCCGATTCTTATAGCTGCAGGTGTTATTGCAAAGAAAATGTGATTTTTAACGATTAACAATCCGGTTTTTATTCCAGTGCTTTCTCCACGGCTTTTAAGAGTTCTTCCGGCTCGAAAGGTTTCTGAAGAAGAAGAATTTCTTTTCCCGGTGTATTGTGTTTGTCTATGGTATCTGCAGTATATCCGGACATAAAGAGAATTTTTATGTCCGGTTTGTTTTTACTGATCTCACAGGCCAGTTTGCCTCCGTTTATTTTCGGCATAATAACGTCTGTCAGAAGAAGATGTATTGTACCGGAATAGCTGTTGCAGATATTCAGTGCCCGCTCGCCATCCTCCGCAACAATTACGACATAACCTGCATTTTTTAAGACCTGTTCGGTAAGGTTTCGTACTGCTTCTTCATCTTCCGCAAGCAGTACTGTTTTTGCACCTTTTACCGTACCTTTTGTCTTTCTTCGTCTGCTGTATGTTTCTGTGGTTTCATATACTGCAGGAAGCAGAATCGTAAAACTTGTACCTTCCCCGGGTTTACTTTCTACTTCTATATAGCCGTCGTTTTGTTTTACAATACCATATACTGTGGACAGTCCGAGGCCCGTACCGAGTTCTTTCCCTTTTGTTGTAAAAAAAGGTTCAAAGATCTTTTCCCTGATGTTGTCTTCCATTCCGGCGCCATCGTCTTTTACCGTAAGTTCGACATACTCACCCGGAACCATTTCCGGACGGTTAACCACGAAATCCCTGTTTATGGCTCTATTGGATGTTATTATTGTAAGCGTTCCGTCATGCGGTATGGCATCCCGTGCATTAACAGCCAGATTCATAATAATCTGATCTATATGGGATGTGTCGGCTCTGATGTTTAGAAGGTTATCGGCTAATGAGAGTTTTAAATTTATATTTTCTCCGATAAGGCGTTTCAGCATTTTTACCGTATTCTTTAGTACCGTATTCAGATTTATAACCCTGACATTTGTAATCTGTTTTTTACTGAAAACAAGAAGCTGACGTGTTAAGGCGGTAGCTCTCTCACCTGCAATTTTTATCTGTTCAATATCTTCCCTTAAAGGGTCGTTTTTATCCAGAGTATCGAGCAGCAGTGTGCTGTATCCGTTTATAATGGTAAGAATGTTGTTAAAGTCATGTGCGATACCGCCGGCGAGCTGCCCGAGTATCTCAAGTTTCTGTGACTGGTTTAGCCTCTGCTTTAGAATTCTTTGTTCCGTAATATCTTCTTTAATACATACGTAATTGGTAATTCTGCCTTTTTCATCGAATATCGGTCCTATAACGGTTTTTTCCCAGAAAAGATCACCGTTTTTCTTTTTATTGTGAAATTCCCCGAACCAGGTTTTGCCTGCCTCAATCGTATCCCAGAGATTCCTGTATAATTCCTGTGAATGCTCACCTGAACGGAATATCCTGGGATTTTTCTTTTTTACCTCTAAAAAAGTATACCCGGTCTGTTTTGTAAACTGAGGATTTACATACTCTATATTACCGTTTAAATCGGTAATGAAAACAGATAACGGGCTTTGTTCTATAATCGAGGAAAGCCTTCTAATCTCTTTTTCCCTCTGTTTTCGCTCCGTTATATCGAGGACCTGCGATACACTAAAAGTTATGCCCTTTGAATCTTTATAGGTGCTGCCGTTTAACTGTATCCATACCCTTTTACCGTTTTTCCTTTTAAAAGAGTAATCCGGAGACTGCGAGATATGTTTTCCCTTTATTCTTTGTTTAAACCTGTAGAGAATATCCTGTGAGGTTTTTCTGTCTATGGCTTTAAAAAGCAGTTCTCTAAAATCCCTGTTTATGAGTTCATCTCTGTCGAATCCTGTTATTTTGCAGAAGCGGTTGTTTACATACCGGATAACATACGATTCATCTGTAACTACTATTCCCGCAGGCGAATTCTGTACTATAGAATGAAACCTTTCCTCGTTCTCTTCCAGTTCTTTTCTTGCTGTAATTCTGTCGGTAATATCAAAGGTCGTACCGATAGTCCGGATTGGTTTGTTTTCGCTGTCGTAAAAGGTTTTACCATGTTCGTGGACATATTTAACCGTTCCGTCTTTAAGCAGTATTCTATGTGTAACACTGTAAATGTTTCCGGTTTGCACGGATTCATTGTAAGTTCTGTCAACCAGTTCCCTGTCTTCGGGGTGTATATGCTGCAGAAAGGATGTGTATGTATTATTGTATTCGTTTTTGGCAAGACCGTATATGCGGTAGACTTCATCGGACCAGTACGATGTATGGGTCTGTAAGTCGAACTCCCAGCTTCCTATATGGGCTATGCGTTGAGCTTCGTTAAGGATATATTCCACTTTTTTTTGTCTGCTTATATCAACAATACTGACAGGTATGTTTCTATAGTCCTCAGGATTTTCGGGAAAATTAATCGCTATATAAATGTTGAGCAGTTTGTTGTCGAATGTTCTGTTTATCAAAGCTGCCCGAAAGTCGTATTTCCCCTCTGCTATTGCAATAAGTTCCGTTTTAAAAGTTTGTGCTGTTTCTTTAGTAAAAAATTGATCTATGGAAGTAAAAAAAACCTCCCGGGAGGGAGCGCCGTACAGTTTAAGAGCAGCGCTGTTTGCATCGGTAATGGTAACGGTTTTTAAGAGTTCTTCCACTAAATCAGGATTCGCATCAAAATAAGAGACAAAGTCTGTGATACCCTGCTTTTTTAGTTTATCGATTGTTTTCTTTACTTCACGGAAGTCCTGTTCGAAGATTGCGACAGGATTGTCGAGAAAAAGCTTCTGATAACGGTTCTGACCGGCATCCGGCATTAGAAAATATCTTCCATTCCTGAACTCATTCTTAATGCGTATCAGAATAATTTTTTATTATCATTTTTATAATAAATACTAATGATATTCTATGGGATGTCAAGGGATAATATCGTATGGACAAGGCAGCCTTAGAATGGTTAGACTTACCCTTAAGGGATATAAAATGACTTTTTCTAAATATTTATCCGTACTGTTGGTGCTCTTTTCTTTTTCGTTTCACAACAAGGTTACTATAATGTCGTATAATGTGCAGAATCTCTTTGACGATGTGTATAACGGGACGGAGTATAAGGAATTCGATCCGGGCCGCGGAAAGTGGAATAGTAAATTGTTTTATAAGAAACTTTCATCGGTAGCTAAAGTTATAAAGGCATCGAATAAAAGAGGCCCGGATATTATAGCATTGCAGGAAGTTGAAAATAAAAATGTTCTTGAAAAGCTTGTGAAAGGTTTTTTAAAGAATATGAATTACAGGTATATTGTTCTCGTTCCGAAGGCAGGACTTGCCGCAAATGTGGGGGTGATAAGCAGATACCCTGTGGAAAAGGTCCATTCGTACTATGTGAGCAATTGGGGAAAGAATCCTGTCCGTAATATTCTGGAGGTTGATATAGATGCAGACGGGAAACTGCTCTACCTTTTTAATAACCACTGGAAGTCGAAGAGCGGCGGAGTAGCGGTAACGGAGATCTCCAGGCGGGAGTCTGCCGGTGTTGTTATAAGGCGGCTTAGGGAAATACTTGCTTCCGATCCTGAAGCGGATATAATCGTTTGCGGAGATTTTAATGAGGATACCGCGGAGTTTCTCGATTCCCGCGGGAAGTATCAGACGGCTTTAATACCGGTTGATGCGGGCAGCCCTTATGAATACAATAGTTCCAGTATCTTCTTAGGGGATTCGGCGGATTTTCGGTCCGGAGGCGGGAAGGTAGTTCTATACGATCCCTGGTTCGAGCTTACCGGAAACAACACGGGAAGCTATGTGTACCGGGGGAGATGGGAAACTCCCGACCATATTCTTCTGTCTTCCGGTTTGTTCGATAAAAAGGGCTTATCGTATAAACAGGGGGACTTTCGTGTGATGAAAAACTCGTTTCTGCTGTACAAAACGAGCGGGTATCCGAAAAGATGGTCTCCGTTAAAAGGTTATGACGGTTATTCCGACCACCTGCCGCTTTTTATCAGTTTGGAGAAGAGATAGATAATTTATAACTTTTACGAGGGTAACTGAAGCCGGTATTTCTTTAACAATAAATCCGGCTGATATGAGGACTTCGCTATTTTAAGTGAGAGTTTACCAAGATCCTGCTCAAAGTTTATGTATTTGATGTTATCCGGCAGTTTTTTAGCAAAATTACTGTACATAAATTGATACAGCCCCTTAAATTTTCTTCTTCCTTTTGCAAAATGAATTACGAAAGTGTTTCTGCTGAGTTCTTCCCCTAACAGGAACCCCCCCGGTTCATCATCCACATAACATATACAGCCTGTTAGATCCAGGGTTTCCATAAGATTAATAGCTTCCTTGCATGCGGCATAATCGGTTTCATTCTCTTCCGCACCGATATCTTCCTGCCACTTGCTGAGTATTGTCAATGCATCTGCTTTGTTGTTTTCCGATAGTACTTTTTCTTTGAACGAGTACTTTTCTTTAAACTGTTTTAAGAGATTTCTTTTTTTATGGAGTTTCCGGCCCGGATAATGACTTATCTTATCCCTGGAATATATATAATCCGAGTCTCCGTCATGATATGAAAAATGCAGATTAAGCGAAGTAAAATGTGAGAGAGTAGATTCTTCTATCGGAAAGCATAGAGGATACTCCTCCATGTGTCTGCAAAGATCTTTCGCAGTTTCAGGTGTTACCGGAGAAAGAGGCATAATATATTCTTTTTTATCGTAGGTTTTTCCCAGTATGTAAATATCATCGTTAACAAGAAGTCTGTAGTCATGCACTTCCCGAAAAAGGTAGAGATTTGCGAAACTGTACTCGGAAATTCTACTGTGATTCTCTGCTATATGCCGGGAGATAACGGCTTTATGTTTTAAATTTAATTTTTCGATATTCATTATCTATTAATTTAATTATTTTATAATTGACGGTCAATATTTATGATAAAAATAATAATTATATTTGAGAAAAATAGAACGGGAAATATGATGTAGTTGTAACCGGAACAGGTGCTTCAGGAACAACAGCCGCCTGTAAGGTACCGTTGTTTTTCTTTTTTAAATAGAAAATTGTTCCCAGTCTGAGTCCTGCAGGAAATTGTCC
>JAADHF010000045.1 GCA_013151965.1 Spirochaetota bacterium | reverse complement strand
AAAAAGAATAGTATATCCACCATTTTTTAATTATCACGCCGAGAATCAGTGAAAGGCCGAAAATTAAGATACCGGCATTATAGTAAAAAGATTTCTTACTCTGATCCTTATACTTTGCCCTGTAAGTTTTAAATATTCTATACCCTGCACTTCCCGATAAGACAAAACCCATCAATACGGAAACCGCTATTGTGACTTCACGGCCGTAGTACGGCTTCCGCATGGAGGGGGATAAATTATCATAAGCCACAATATTACCGAATCGAAATATTTCATAGGAACCCTGTGTTCCCAATATGTTAAACACCCCATATACGGCGCCTAAAAGAAAGCCGATACCGATAGTTAATTTTAACCTGTATCCGGTTTCCGGTTTACCGGCCTCATCTGTTAACATAAGAACCATCGGAACAGTTACCGTGCAGAATAACAGGAGCCTTAAATTATTTATTATCAATGGCAGAGGATACGGACCTAATAGAATCTGGAGAGGACGCGATATAAGAAAAATGCCAAAGGAAAGCAGGAACAGGGCAAATCTTTTTGCATTGACAGGTTCCAGCTGTTCTATCATTACAAAATAGAAAAAAAAGATAATGCATAACAGACTGGCTATTCCGGGTATAAATAGATTCCCAAATAATATTAACATAACTGTCAGATTTTAAACTTCCCGCAAAATCATACATGATGATACAGGAGTTTTCAAGGATAGAAGTTTGTCCGGATGTGAATATTCCATGTTAGAAATGCGCACCCCTATTATGCCAGTGGTTCTGCTCCCTTGTAAATTTATTGCCCGGATGGGGAAGGGATATAAGCTCATTATCCCTGACAACAGGGTCTTTATCTTTAAGGAAATTTATTAACAGTTCACGCCATGGTTTTACATTTTTATTATCATTAATATTATGTTCTTCCTTAGGGTCTTCTTTAAGATCAAAGAACTGCTCGATATTACCTGCCCTGTGCCACAGATATTTAAATCTGCCGTCCGTGACAAAATGATCGCCGTCATAATCTCCGTATACAAATTCTCTTTCCTTTTTAGAAAACAGGGAAACAGCTTCGATTCCTTCCGGCACTTCCGCTCCTGCAACCTCTAACAATGTGGGCATTATATCGTACAATGCAACAGGATTAAAAAAGGCGGAAGACGGCTGCCAGTCTGTTTTCTTCCGGTCGAACTCTCTATGGGGCCGGATAATCAGCGGAACCCGGGCAGCTCCCTCGTAAAATGCAGCCTTATACATGGCACCGTGATCCCACATAAGGTCTCCGTGATCGGAAAAATAAACTATAAAGGTATCATCCAGCAAACCTCTCTCTCTTAAATCACCGAGAACAAATCCGATCTGGTTATCAATTTGAGTAATCAATGCATAGTATGCACGCATTACAGACATACGCTCCTTATCATCGACCAGGTCGACATTACATGTGCTCACGGAATCAAGCAGACATACAGGGACAGGATCTTCGTTAAGCCACCCTCCCATGGCAGGAACCGGCACATCACGATCACGATACATCTCCCAATAAGCCAGGGGCGGTACGTATGGTGGATGAGGTTTGGGGAAAGAGAGCCACAGAAAAAAGGGTTTTGCAGGATCTCTTCTTTCGAAGAATTTACATCCCTCCCGGGCCACCCAGTTGGTGCTGTGCAGTTCTTCGGGAAGATGCCATATACGGGCAGCGGCCTGGTTGTTAGCTATACCATGCGCCCAGATCATTCCCCGGTACCCCTTATCTTCCAGTTCCCACTCATAATCATCCCTTTTAAGACCTTCAAGTACACGACCCTCTTCACATATAACCATATTCTCAAAGCCATACCTGCAGCGCTGGGGAAAAAGGTGCATCTTGCCGACAGCCTGAGTCTGATACCCGGCTCTGGTTACCAGTCCCTGCAATGTCGGCATGTCAGGGGGAATTTTTGTGCCCTCAATATACTTATGGATACCGAAACCATAACTGTCACGGCCCGTCATAACCATATGCCGTGCGGGAATACATTTAGGACATGTTGAGTATGCACGCTCAAAACGCACACCCTCGAAAGCCAGCTGATCCAGTTGAGGGGTCATCACGGAATGATGGCCGGAAACACTCAAACAGTCCCCCCGGTGATGATCGGAAGAGATAAGAAGTATATTGGGTTTGCCCATAATTTAACAACACTCCCACGGATTATAATAGAAATATATAAGATAGCAGTCAAGAAACCAGAACAATTATATATACGTATACAAGTTTTTTCATAAAAAACCGCCAATTTCTCTAATTTCTTTTGATATTTCTGCTATATTAAATTATACTCTAAGTACAGAAACTGACCATTCTTTATTCCGGGCATAATAATATGGGCAGTGCTGTTAATATACACTGAAGGGATTATTCCTTTGGGAAATCTTTACGAGTCTATATTCAATAATACTCAGGATGGTATTGCCGTAATAGGCGGGCATAACATGATTTCAGAATGCAATCATGCACTGGAAAAGATAACCGGTTACAGCAGAAACGAAATTCTAGGGTACGGTTATGCAGACTTTTTAAAAAACATACTTAAAGTCAGAGAGACTGCAGACTTCACTGAAAAATCCAGGTTCCGCATTACAACTAAAAACAATGAAAAAAGAACGGTACGCGTTTCAGCCGTTAAGCCGGATTCGGATGCCGAAACAATTGTCTATTTTCACGACATTACAGCCTGTACAGAGATGCGGGAAAAGGACAAAACGCTGTACCGGAACATCTTTGATTCCGCCAATGATGCAATACTCATAATGGAGGATTCTAAATTTACAGACTGTAACGGAAAAACACTGGAAATTTTCGGAGTTTCTGCTAAAAAAGATATTATCAATCATGGTCTCTGGGAATTTTCACCTGCCAAACAGCCTGACGGCTCCGATTCATTTATAAAAGCAGCCGAAATAATAAATACAGCTCTTTCCGGCACCCCCCGGAGGTTTTACTGGAAACACAAAAAAGCGGACGGTTCACTGTTCGACACCGAGGTTTCATTAAACCGTATAAAAGGGTACAGGGGATATCTTCTCGCAATGATACGTGATATCACCTTTACCAGACAAACCGGAGAACAGCTTAAAAAACTCCGCATTACTATGGAGCAGAGCCCTGTTTCCATAGTAATTACCGATTTAGACGGAAATATCGAATATATAAATCCCAAATTTTCAGAGATCACAGGCTACTCTTTAGAGGAAGTCAGGGGGAAAAATCCGCGCATATTAAAGTCCGGAGAGACATCCGATGGGGAGTATAAAAAATTATGGGAAACGATTACCGGCGGCAGAATATGGCGGGGAGAATTTCATAATTTAAAAAAGAACGGGCAGTTATACTGGGAATCTGCGGTAATAGCACCGGTTAAAGATGATAATGGTAAAATAACAAATTTTATCGGTGTTAAAGAAGATATTACAGAACTGAAGAGACTCCAGAATCAACTGATCATGGCTCAGAAGATGGAATCCATAGGAAACCTCACAGGAGGTATCGCTCATGATTTTAACAACATTTTAACAGCCATAAACGGCAACGCAGAGCTTATACTTACCGATCTTAAAAAGGGAGATCCGTTATACGAAGAAATCCGCGCTATTTACGAAAGCGGCGGCAAGGCTGCGGAACTTGTATCCAAATTACTCGCCTTCAGCCGCAGACAGATCATAAAACCACAGATAATCGACATCAATACTATAATAGATAATCTCTTTTCCATTCTGCCGAGAATAATAGGTGAAAATATAAGTCTTAAGAAAAAACTTTCAAATACGCTATACAGTATAGAGGCCGACCCTTCACAGATAGACCAGATTCTTATAAACCTTGCAGTCAATGCAAGGGACGCGGTAAATAATAACCTGCCCGGTAAAACAGAAAAACTTATTTCCTTCGAAACACGAAATGTTACAATAACGGAAGATTATATAATAAATCATCCGGGAAGCTATAAAGGTAATTTCGTTCTTTTCTCCGTAAGCGACAACGGAACAGGAATGGATGAAGATGTAAAAAGAAAAGTATTCGAACCTTTTTTTACGACAAAGGGGAAAGAACGCGGCACCGGCATGGGTCTTTCTACCGTATATGGTATTGTAAAGCAGAATCACGGCTTTATATATATCTACAGCGAGATGAACCGCGGATCGGTTTTTAAGGTGTACTGGCCGGCTTGTGCAGAAAAAACTCCGGATAAAACAAATCACACCGAACGGGCAGTCCCGGCACAGGGCGGCGAAACTATCATGCTGGTCGAAGACGACGAATCGGTACTGAGATTTACAGAGAGAGCATTAAAAACTCTCGGATATACTATTCTGACGGCAAACAACGGGAAGGAAGCGCTCTCTTTAATAACCGGAGATACAGAGGCCGTCGATCTGGTAATCAGTGATGTAGTAATGCCGGAAATGGGCGGGATCGAACTTGCAGAAAAAATACGGGAACTTAAACCCGAAACAAAATTTCTTTTTACATCCGGCTATACTGAAAGTGAACTTAAAAATACAAATTTGATACAAAAGCCCTACAGCATTTCAGAACTCTCAAAATATATCGAAGAAATCATAAGCGAGGGTAAAAAATGAAACCGGAAGAGTATAACGAAACGGAGACAAAACTAAAACTTCTGGAGGATATTCACAGGGCAACAAGTAAGAATTTCCGTGATATGGTGCAGTTGCTTATAGCTGTAATTTCACTATCGGATAAATTTCTAGGCGGTCATTTAAAGAGAGTAGCGGAAATGTCCAGAGAATTCGCACTGCAATGTAATTATGACAAAGATATCCGTGAAATGCTTTACTTCTCCGCACTTCTCCATGACATAGGGAAAGTAGGGATGCCCGAACATATAATTACGGGGAATCCCGAAATATTCAGTAAGGATGACAGAGCTGTGTATGCAAAACACCCGCTGATCGGAGAAAAAATTATCAACAGTGCATACAATCTTAAGAGAATCTCCGGAATTATCAGATCCCATCATGAACACTTTAACGGAACAGGTTTCCCCGACGAGCTTAAAGGAGAGGCGATACCATTCGGAGCAAGAGTAATTCATCTGCTCAGTGATTTTGACAGCTATATTTTTAAAAAAGGTCTCTCACTAAAAGAAACAAAAGCGGCTATTATAAATAAAACCTCGTCAAAGTATGATCCGTCGCTTGTCGAGGAATTTTCCACATTGATCGATAAAAAACTTAAGAGTTTCGAAAAAAAATCACACACTATACCAATACAATCCCTGCAGCCGGGGATGTTTTTAAAAACCGACATAATCTTAAAAAACGGGCTCCTGCTGCTTCCCAGGGGTATTATACTTAACTCCGGCATGCTTACAAAGCTTTCTTCGTTTTCGGGTTTTATAGATGACAGGGCAAAAAGAGTAGAAGTTATCTATTAGCAGGTTATAAGAAACAGATACTTGATTTATAAACAATACCATTATACTGTATTCCATATGGAAAATTATAGAATTTACAGGTACAGATGGGTTGTTTTAGCGGTTTATATGTATATCACAGCCCTGACACAGCTTTTCTGGCTGAACTTCGCGGCAATAGATACGTTCATAGAAAAGACTCTGAATATTTCTGCCATGAAAGTCGGTTTTCTGGCACTTGTTTTTCCGATTGTATACCTGTTTTTATCCATACCTGCAGGAATAATAATCGACAGGAAGGGATTCAGATTCAGCATCGGCATCGGAGCCCTGTTTACAGGTGTATTTGCAGGCCTGCGCCTTATAAATCCATACTCATACACAATACTGATAATCTCGCAAACCGGCATAGCCATAGGGCAGCCCTTTGTTCTTAACAGTGTAACAAAACTCGTATCGGTATGGTTTCCCAAGCGGGAAGAAGCAACAGCCGTAGGGCTCGGTTCTCTGGCTCTGTTTATAGGTATGCTGGTCAGCCTTTCCTTAACACCTCAGCTTGTTTCCTCTAAGGGTTTTATAACTATGAATCTTACCTATTTTGTATCCGCCTTTTTGGGAATTTTTATCTTTTTCATATTCGGGAAAGCCCGGCCTGCTTTGCCTCCGGAAAAACAGGAAATTACAGAGGAAGTTTCCTATGGAGAGGGAATTAAAAACCTCTTTAGAATCCGTAATTTTGTACTTCTGGGTTTTATAGCTTTTATCGGGATCGGAGTTTTTAACGGACTGGCCACCTGGTTAGAGAAAATACTTACGGAAATGCACGGGATATCGATGGTCAGGGCAGGTAATATAGCAGGAATACTTATTTTCTCGGGAATGGCAGGATGTGTTATTATTCCTCTTATTTCGGATATTGTTATGAAGAGAAAACCCTTTCTTTTCCTGGGAGCTTCTGCGGCAATAATTTCCCTTTCGGTTTTACTCATATCCGGCAGTTATGCGATCAATCTGATAAATGCCGTACTGCTGGGATTTTTTCTTATTTCGGTACTTCCCATACTGCTGACGTTCTCCACTGAAGTAAGCGGGCCCAAATACGCGGGGATATCCGTCGCCTATCTGCAGCTCTTAGGCAACGGTGCCGCCGTTGCAATTGTTCCTGTTATGGAACTCCTCCACAGAACGTCTTCCCATTACCTGCTGCCGATTCTGCTGCTCATAATTCTCCTGATCGCAGCTTTATTCCTTGTACTGTTCCTTGAAGAAAAGAAACGTTTAAGGGTATAAGCGATCCTGTCTGCTGATTACTCAGCCATACGGAGCAGAACTTTACGCGCAAGCTGAGTATCCTGCAATGCCCTGTGCAGGCCTGCAGGATCTATGCCGCATAACTCTGCGGCTTCTTTAAGCTTAAACCACCTAAAATGATTCTTCCGGTAATCCCAATCACCTCTATACTCAGCGAACAGTTTCATTATACAGGCGGTCTTTATCCCGGAGGGCAAATGAAACCCGTATATTTTAAGGGTTTGTCCAAACATTCTCATATCAAAATCCGCATTATAAGCACAGACGATATGTCTTTGAAACAGCTCCTCCAGCTGACCCTTCCAGACAATATCGAATGTCGGGGCATCTTTAATATCGGTTTCGGTTATTCCGTGCACACCGGAAGCATCCAATGGCACGGATTGAGTTGGATGTATAAGGGTGTTCACCAGAACATTACCGTCTATATCGACCACCGCTATTTCTATAATTTCATCACTGTTTCTTAAGCCAGTAGTCTCCGTATCGATAATTACAGGTTTGTTATGAATAAGTGTGTTTACAATTTCTTTTACATTACGTGCAGGTTTCATATACAACAAAAGTATACTTAATATTCTTAACTGTTCAAGAGAAATTAATTTCTGTTTGTTCGGCCCTTAACATCCGAAAATATATATAGTATAATAAACAATAACTAATATAAGGGGTACTTAAAAGATGCTTTTCTATATCTACGAAGACAAAGACCTGCTTGCAGAAACGGACAGTAAAGAGTTTGCGAAATCAATCATGAAGAAGCATAAGAATTGTACAATAAAAGATGCAAAAACCGGGAAAGAAATTAAAATAGGCTGATTAAAAGACCGAAATACCTGGCAGGTTCTAACGGCTTTTACTCTCTATGCGGCCGTTTCCGTAGGCTACATACAGATCCGTTGTTCTGCCTGCGAATATACCGTTTTCTACAACGCCGGGTATCTGGTTTAATGTCTTTTCCAGTTCTTCAGGACGGAAACCGCGTATATATAAATCCACTATAATATTCCCTCTTTCAGTATTAACAGGGCCCGCTTTCATTTTTGCCATACGTATTTCGGCTCTTCCCCCCAGTGCATGCAGTGTACCTTTTACGGTAACAAACGCTTCGGGAATTACCTCTATGGGAACAGGCCGTTTTTCCCCTAATTCGGCAACGATTTTTGATTCATCGACAATAATACAGAATCTTTTCGAAGCATAGCTTACGATTTTTTCTATGAGAAGAGCTCCGCCGCCGCCCTTTATCAAATTCCACTCCGGATCGACTTCGTCCGCACCATCGATGGTAAGATCAAGATTCCCGTTTATCACAGGGTCTCCAAGTGTATATACATTAAGCCCGTAATTCTGACATTCCTGTTTTGTTTCGAAGCTTGTTGCAACAATTGCAAGATTCTTAAGTTCTCCCCTTTGCGACTTTTCACCTACCCTGCGAACCGATTCGATAGCCGTCGAGCCGGTTCCCAGTCCTATTTTCATCCCGCTTACGACAAGATCATCTACCGCTTTATAACCTATGAGTTTTTTTAATTCTTCCGGTTTCATAACGCTTTTTACCTCTATGGTTTTTGTAATGCCGTACTGCGCTTTAAATCTTAGTATCTCGAAAAAATCGAATGTATTTTCTCTCTTCCGATACTGAGCATAAACGATGCAAGCCTCGGCCCCTTTTCTTTTCCTATAAGTATTCTGTATACAGCTTTAAAAAAATCACGGGGTTCAATATCGTTATCCTGGGCAGCGGAATAGATAAGCCCGGACAATGAACGCTCATCAAGAGAATCATATTTAAGATCAAACTCCTCCGCCAATTGTTTAACAGCGGATATAATGTTTTCTTCCAGGGAAACAGGAGGAGAGTTTTCCTCCACCAGCCGGAATTGAAAGTCCTCAGGCGCAAAATTAGTAACCCAGTTCCAGGCGCATGCAGCCCTTGTTTTTAACGTTTTCAGAGAATTTACATACCTTGTATATTCATCTTCGCCGGTCCTCTTTGCTTCCTCTTTAAGGAGAGATAACACCTTTTCGCTGTCTCCGTTATGAATCTGCATCAAATTACAGAGATGGCGGAAAGGAAGCTGACAGGGAGCCTCTGCCTGCACTCCGGAGACCGATGAAAGTTCGTATATTCTCTTTTCCTTCTCCTGTCTCTTTTCGGATACATTCTCCAGGCCATAGTAAATTCTCTCGCACCTGTCATAATCTTCGTATATCTTTATCACATCGAGGTCGAATGAGATAACAAATTCGGCATTGGGCCGTGTTCCTGCAAATAGATATCTGACAATCTCCGGCTGATAAACTTCGAGAACATCCTTTAAACTTACAACCTCACCAGTGGAAGACGATATCTTGCCTCCGCGCCCCTTTATGCCTATAAAATCATACTGGAAAGTTACGGGAGGTTCGCAGCCGTACACCTGCCGTACTATTTTTTTTGCGGTATCAAAGGAACCGCCTTCCGAGTGATGATCCTTTCCTGCAGGTTCGAAATCGACCTTTTCGAAGGCCCACCGCATCGGCCAGTCCACCCTCCAGAAGAGTTTTACAGATGAAGTGCGCCGTAAATCCGTTGTTTCCTCATTACCGCAGGAAGTACATTTGTAGCTGATATCATACCCGCCATCCCATCCTGTAATCTCCGTTGTATCCCTGTTACAGGAAGAGCAGAAAACCGTAACAGGCCACCAGTTATCCGCAAGAGGCTTCGTTCTATGTTCGTTTAATATTCCGCGAATGATCTCCTTATTCACTAAAGCCTTTTTTATCCCTTCCGCATAAACGGAATTCCTGTACTGTTCGGCCTGGTAAATATACTCGGGATAAATTCCCACGGCAGGCATTAGCTTCTCGACTTCTATCTCATTCCTTCTTGCGTAACTCTCACTCTGGCCGTAGGGGTCCGGGGTCAGCGTTATCGGCTGTCTTAAGTAGTTTTTAAGCTTATCCTGATCCGGCATATTTACCGGTACTTTTCTAAAGACATCATAATCGTCCCAGGAATATATAAACCGGGTATTTTCCCCAAGCCTCTTAAGAGCACGAACCACGAGATCTACCGATATTATCTCTCTGAAATTGCCTATATGTACGGTGCCGGAGGGTGTAACTCCCGAAGCACATACATAACGGTCCTTCCTGCCCTTTTCTCTTATAATCTTTTCCGCAGTAATATCTGCCCAATGTAAACTCTTTTTTGTCATACTTTAAGGAATATATGGGAGTTATCGATTTTTTTCAAGAAATAGACGATAAATAACTTTATTTTATTCTCCCGGCACTATATACTGGCACGGAGAATTTAACAAAATATTTTAAGGAAAGGGTGTTAAAATGTCAGAACAATTTCTTAAAGATTTTCTGGGTGAAAAAAATTACAAAAAAATCGAGGCCATCGGAAACAAGACCTTAAATGAGTTTCTTGTAAAATATATTAAACTGCTGAACCCGGCAAAAGCTTTTGTATCCGCTGATTCGGATGACGATATACAATACATAAGGGACAGGTCCGTTGCAGCAGGAGAGGAAACAAAGCTGAAAACAGAGGGGCATACGGTACACTTCGACGGTTACTACGACCAGGCAAGAGATAAGGCACGGACAAAGTATCTTCTTCCTGCGGGTGTAAATCTGGGGCCGAATATCAACTCGACAGATAAAGAGGAAGGCTTAAAGGATCTGGAAGGAATAATGACGAATATAATGGACGGCCATGAAATGTTTATCTGTTTTTATTCCCTGGGCCCGAATAATTCCGAGTTTACAATACCATGTGTGCAGTTAACAGATTCGCCGTATGTCGCTCACAGCGAAACAATACTTTACAGGCCCGGCTACAAAGAATTTACAAACAGAAAGGGAATGGACAGATTCTTTAAATTCGTACACAGCGAAGGGGAACTGGAAAACAATGTAAGTAAAAATATAGAAAAACGTCGGGTATATATAGATCTCGACGGAGAAATCGTCTACAGCATGAACACTCAGTACGGCGGAAATACTTTAGGGCTTAAAAAACTTGCCATGAGGCTTGCAATCAACAAGTCATCCAGGGAAGGCTGGCTGACAGAACATATGTTTGTAATGGGAGTAAACGGTCCTGATAACAGGGTAACATACTTCACGGGTGCATTTCCGTCGATGTGCGGAAAAACATCAACCGCAATGGTAACCGGCGAAAGGATAGTGGGAGATGATATTGCATATTTAAGAAAAATAGACGGAGAAGTCAGAGCGGCAAATGTGGAGAACGGCATGTTCGGAATAATACTCGGCATTAATTCCAAGGATGATCCTGAGATATGGAAAGCTCTTCATTCACCTCGGGAAATGATCTTCTCCAATATACTGATTCATGATAATACTCCCTACTGGGTGGGAATGGACGGCGAAATTCCTGATAAAGGAAGAAACCATTCAGGAGACTGGTTTAAGGGGAAAAAGGACGCAGACGGGAAAGAGATCCCGGCATCGCATCCCAATGCACGTTTTACCCTTGCACTCGATTCCCTGCCGAACAGAGACCCTAAGATGCACGATCCGGCAGGAGTGCCTTTAGGCGGCATTATCTACGGAGGTAGAGATTCCGATACGTGGGTTCCCGTACAGCAGTCCTTTAACTGGTCTCACGGAATAATAACAAAAGGCGCCTCTCTGGAATCGGAAACAACAGCAGCGACTCTTGGCAAGACAGGTGTCAGAAAATACAGCCCCATGTCGAATCTTGACTTCCTCTCTGTTCCCATAAGCAGGTACATTCAGAATAACCTGGATTTCGGCAGCAGTATCGACAATCCGCCTCTGATCTTTGCCGTAAACTACTTCCTGAAGGACGAAAACGGGAATTTCCTTAATACAAGGCAGGATAAGAGAGTATGGCTCAAATGGATGGAACTGAGAGTTCATGGAGATGCAGAGGCTGTTAAAAGCCCGACAGGTTTTATACCGAAATACGAGGATTTAAGAAGGCTTTTTAAAGATGTGGTTGATAAAGATTATTCAAAGGAAGAATATATAGAACAGTTCGGTTTAAGAGTCCCCGAGAACATCAACAAGATAGACAGGATACTGGAAATATACAGGACAAAGGTTTCCGGCACCCCGAAGATAGTTCTCTCTACACTTGAAGAGGAAAAGCAAAATCTTGTTAAAGCTAGAGATAAATGGGGAAACCGGGTTAACCCGTTTGATTATCGATAAATAACAGCAGGAACGCCTTACAATCTTCTCTTCTTTTTTGAAGCAGGCTCTAAAAGAACAGCTAAGTGAGCGGTGGCTGGTACATTTTCCAGTATTATTTTTATCGATGTTGTCATAGGAACAGCAAGCAGTACTCCCGCAGGCCCCCACATCCACCCCCAGAAGAGCAATGAGAAAAATACTACAAACAGGGAGAGATTCATAGTATTGCCCATTAATTTAGGATCCAGCCCGCTGCCTATGACCATCTGCACCAGACTAAGAGATAAAAAGATCCACACTGGTTCTGCAGTTAAGCCGAATTGGGCAAGAGCAATAAAAAACGGTATAAATGTCGCAATTATCGAACCGATATTCGGTATATAATTAAGGAGAAAAGTGGTGAACCCCAGGACAATAGCAAACTGAACATGAAATAGGGAGAGAATAATTCCGGCTATAGTGCCGGTAGTCAGGCTTATCGCGGTTTTTAAAGCTATATACTTTCTGAGTTCTTTGTCGATTCTGTTTAAGACTATGGGGACCCATCTCCCTTTTTTCTTTGAGAACACCATCATCAGTTTTTTCTGAAACCCATGTTTGCCGTACACAAATAAGACGGCAAAAAGAAAGATAAGCGAAAATTGCACTATATGCGAGACAACAGACTTAGCGGCATTAAGCGTAATCGAAGCTACCGGTATTTCCTGAAGCCCCTTTACAATATTTAGCCTGAACCTCCCCCCGGAGAAGGATTCTATTCCGGATACAAGATCCGTTATAATGGAAGTCAGTTTCTCGATATATTTCGGTAATGAAAGAATAAACTCCACGACGCTACCGTAAATTGCCGTTCCGAAACCGATAAATACACACAAAAAGAGTATCGATGTAATAAGCACCGAAAGCCATAATGCAAGCCCGATTTTCCTTAAAAGAGCGACAACGGGTTCCATTACATAGGCAAGCAGGAAGGAGAGAAGCATTAAAATAATAACATGTTCAGCCAGCTTAAGTATGAGGCCGATAACAAAAACTACAATAACGGCAAGAAAAAAATCAACACGGCTTGAATGTTCCACATGGTGAATGTACTACATTTATACTCTGACAATCAAGATAAGTCCGCACTATTTAAGATTGACAGGATAGAAAAATGAAGATAGGATAGCTATCCGGTACTGCCCCAGTAGCTCAGCAGGATAGAGCAGCGGTTTCCTAAACCGGAGGTCGGACGTTCGAGTCGTCTCTGGGGCAAACTTTTATCCGCCTGCGGATCCGTTACATAGCTATTTAAAAGTGACAGAGTAATCCAATGGCTTATTCAGAAGCAGGAGTTTTATCAGGGGTATCGAAAAGGTAACGACATTCCCGGATATTTTCCCTCCCTTTTGAGAAATCACTTTTCCTTTAATATGAACAATCACCTTCACCATGGAATTTTTGACCGCTTTCGGACCATTTTCACCGAGAGCAAAGGACATCATCTCGAGATACTCGGACTCTGTTGTAGAGTCACCATCCTGAGGGCCGAGGCTCTCTATAATCGGATTTGAAAGAATCGGTATCAGGGTAGAGAGCTGTTTAAAATTCTTTTTATCGAGATGAAACCGAAATACCTTATTTCCGCCGTCATCCTTTAAACTTACCACATTTACAGCAGCCGTACCTTTTTCATTTTTAAACACTTTTGAAATATCTCTGAATTCAAGTTCCGTTGTAAGTATATTTTCCCCTGATGCCTTTATACTTTTAACCTCTACACCGGGCTGTTTTTTAATTTCAGCTTTTATCTCTTCAGTATCAAAAAGTTTCCCGTCCGAGAGTTCTTTGGAATTTCCGGTAACCTCCGCAAGATTAGAAAAATAATTAGCGAGAATCTGTTTAACCTCTACTCTTGAAGATACCGTGCCGGAGCCGTCCCTGTTTAGATATATATTCTCCCGCACACTGCAGGAAGTCAGGAAATTACCTGCTACTAACAGAATTACAGCGGAAAATAAGTTTATATTTTTCATAGGCCTCTAAATTAATATCTTTTCTTTTAAATAGTCAAGAAAATATATTGACAAGAACCCCGGATACGGATGAGATACTATTCCGGATGAATATAGTATGGGATTTTGACGGCACGATTTTACCACTTACACCGCACGACAGCGAGCAGAGTCTTCTATCCTGTATAGTTAAAGAAATGCACCCGCATGTTTTAAACCTTAAGGGACTACTTACCAGGGCAATCATATATGCGGATATGAAAGGATGGATAGGCCACTACTTTAAACCCCTCTATCTATGGGCTGCAAAGGGGACAAAGGAAGATATTATAGAAAGGGTTACCGAAGAATTGGCCGGACGGATATCTATGGAGGACAGAAATACTCTAAAGGCATTACAGCGTGCCGGTCATAAACAGGTTCTTATTTCCTGCGGCACGGAAAATTTAAGCAGGGCTGTATTGCATAAATCCGGTATTCTTAAGTGTTTCTCCGATGTAGTAGCCAATAGATTTATCTTTAAAGACCACGTAATTTCCGGCATCGAGTACCGGACATTAAAACCGGCCGATAAACTTAATGCGGTCATCTCTATGGGTTTTAACCCGGAAGATACGATAGTCGTAGGTGACGGACCGACAGATATTCCGCTTCTTAACTGGTCGGTTTTTCCGGTAGTGATCAGAAGAAACAACAACGAAAAAGCGGGTTCTTCAGGCTGCCGCTATAGTATTATATCTGAAATTGCTGATATTATTCCCTATGTTAAAGGAATATACCGCGGGAACCTGAAATTTACACAAAATCCTTAAGAAAAGCCCGGAATAGAACATGAAAAAAAGCAGATTAATAGTATTTGATATGGACGGTGTTATAGTTGATGTATCGAAATCGTACCGTGCTGTAGTAAGAGAAACTGCTGTTGTATTCTTAAAAGATTCAAAAAACGGCAGTATGCTGCCCGGACAGCCGTTTTTGATGGATGATTTATCCCGGGTTAAAGAAAGCGGGGGCTTAAACAACGACTGGGATCTGACATATGTGACCATCTCTCTGCTCTTATCTGCAATAAACAGGGATATCAACAAGGACCTTAAAGTATATGAATTCCATAAATTTGATTCTACCTGTCTTCTGCTTCGAAGCATCACGGAAAACTGGGATATCCGGCCTCTTATTTGCTTCCTTAAAAAAAATAAAAATCCTCTTACGGCATTATTTAAAATCAATGGTAAAAGAATAGATCCTGTTATACGGAAGCTGTCAACAGGAGAAGTGGGATCGGGCAATCTAATTAAACAGATATTTCAGGAAATCTATCTCGGGGAGAAAATATTCTTTGAAACATACAATTCGGAACCTCTTTTCCATAAAAACAAAGGGCTGATGGACAGGGAAACTCTTATTATCAATACAGAAATTTTAGATAGTTTATCCGAAACCGGTATTTTAGCCATAGCAACCGGACGGCCTAAAGCGGAAGCCCTTTACACATTAAAAAGATTCGGAATAGAACACTACTTCTCCTTTGTACTGACATTAGATCATTGCAGGGCGGAGGAGGCGAGGATTTTACAGACGGAAAAGAAAAAAGTTTCCTTAAGCAAACCGAATCCGTTTATGCTCGATGAAATAGCAAAAAAGACAGGCGGGGATATAAAAAAATGTTTCTTTATAGGAGATATGCCGGATGATATGAAAGCTTCCGAGCAATCAAAGTACAACTACCAGGGTATTCTTTTTACCGGCCGGGACAGAGAAGAAGAGCCGGAATTACCGTTTGCCGGAGACCACCGTAAAAAAAACGGAATTTATTCCATAACCTCCCTCGAAGAACTAAAAAAAATAATTTGAATAAATATACTTTCCGGGTATAGGTATATAGGTAGATGTATAGATATCTATCTATCATACAATATCGGATAATTGTAATACATTAAACCAAATACGAGTTTAAAGTATATATATTCATATTTTTAACAATTCCCGTGATTTAATATAGATAACTGTATTATTATACTATTATTTGTATTTATTAAACTATCAATATTAAAGACGGCTTAAATAAAATTTTAAAAACTTGACTTTAAATAATTATACTTTAAAATAATAAAAAAATCTTAAGGAGGTTTCTATGCATAAGAAACTTTTAATGGTACTTCTTGTAGTTTTTCTGCTTCTTCCGGCCTTTGTTTTTGCAGGCGGGAAGCAGGAAAAAGGATCCGGTGAGGTGGTAATTTATACCGCACTGGAAGAGGATGAAACTGCTGATTATCTGGCTCTTGCAAAGAAAGAGCTTCCCAATCTGGACATTAAATGGGTAAGATACTCGACAGGAGAAGTTTCTGCCAAGCTGCTTGCGGAAAGAGAAAATCCCCAGGCCGACCTTGTATGGGGAACTGCAGTAACAGCGCTGGCGCTTTTACAGGACCTTTTCCAGCCCTACAAACCTGCGGGTTATGATAAACTCCCTGCACAGTTTAAAGATCCTGCCGGATACTGGGCGGCAATCGATATGTACGTTGCGGCTTTTGCTGTTAACAAAGACAGACTGGCAAAAAAAGGACTGGATAAACCGACCAGCTGGACAGACCTTACAAAACCGGAATATAAAAACGAGGTTATCATGCCCAATCCCGGAAGTTCGGGAACAGGCTACCTGCAGGTTTCTTCCATTCTTCTCTGGAAGGGAATCAAAGAAGGAAAGGAAGACGGCTGGGAATTCTTAAAGAAACTCAACAAAAATATAGTAGAATATACAAACTCAGGTTCCGCTCCTGCTAAAATTGCCTCCAAGGGTGAAATTGCGGTGGGAGCCTCTTTCGGGTACAGGGTTGCAAAACAGATATCAGCCGGCTATCCGGTAGAAATGGTGTTTCCGTCGGAAGGAAGCGGTTATGAACTCGAAGCGAATGCCCTGTTAAAAGGAGCCAAACATCCTGCAGCCGCAAAAAAATTCTTAGACTGGACTTTGTCCGAAGATGCCATGAAGGCATATTCAAAGTACAAAATCATGGTCACACTCCCTGGCATCAAGTCGCAGAGCACGATTCCCCTGCCGGATCCAAAAGATGTAAAGCTCTTCCCCATGGATTTCAAGTGGACATCACAGCATAAAATTGAAATTGTAAATAAATGGACAAGCCTATTCCAGGATAAAACCAAACCGGAATAGAGTTTAAACCTTTAAAAAACACATTAACGCCGGTTAAATATAACCGGCGTTAAAATTAATCTATCGGCAGGTACATATATGGCTAAGAATTTGATTTTACAGGATGTATCAAAAAAATTTGATAATCTGTATGCAGTTAACAAAATAAAACTCGAAATAAAAGAGGGAGAATTCGTAACACTTTTGGGACCTTCGGGGTGCGGTAAAACAACCACTCTCAGGATGGTAGCAGGATTCGAAATACCCTCGGCAGGTGAAATTGTATATAACGGAAAAGTCATTAACCGCCTTATACCGCAGCAAAGGAATTTCGGAATTGTTTTCCAGTCCTACGCTCTGTTTCCGCATATGAGAGTAAATGAAAATGTAGCCTTCGGCCTTAAAATGCACAGGTATCCGAAAGATAAAATCCAGCCCAGGGTCGATGAACTTCTCGATATAGTCGGGCTTAAAGAACATAAACATAAATATCCGGCAGAGCTTTCGGGAGGAATGCAGCAGAGAGTTGCATTAGCACGTGCACTTGCCCCCAGGCCGGAGGTTATTCTCCTGGATGAACCTTTAAGTGCCCTGGATGCAAAAATTCGTGTAAAGCTCAGAGCGGAAATTAAACAGCTACAGGTAGATCTCGGTATAACAACCATATATGTAACTCATGACCAGGAAGAAGCACTTTCCATTTCCGACAGGGTTGTCGTAATGAACCATGGAATAATCGAACAGATAGATAAGCCCGTTGCTATTTATAAAAACCCGAGGTCGCGGTATGTTGCCGATTTTGTGGGAACGAGCAATTTTTTTGAAGGTAAATTAAAGCAGGGTAAAATAGACGGCCATGAACTTACCTTTACAGTAGCAAATACCAATGGAATCACGGAAGGGAATGTTACTGCCGCAATACGGCCGGAAAAAATCGAAATCGTAAACAGCAGGGAAGCAGGCAAACATAAAAAAGGGAACACGGTTACCGGCAAACTCATTGTTATCGTATTTCTCGGTTTAATCGTCAGGCTCGTTGTCCGGCTAAAAACACAGGATGTTATAGTTGATATTCTCGAAAAACGGTTTACGGATATGAAGATATCCCGGGGTGAAAATATAGAACTATACCTTCCGCCCGATGCTTTTATAGTATACGGAATAGAGTAGAGCGGAGTAGATTATGTCAACAATAACAGCAGAAAATATTCAGCCGAAGGGCAAAAAAATACTGAATGATAAATATCTCATCTATGTTGTGGGAGGATTAATCGGACTCTTCCTTCTGGTTTTCATGCTTCTTCCGGTGTTAAATATTCTCAGGCTCAGTATGACTGCATACGATCCGAGGAAACATGAATTTTTAGGCAGATTAACACTGGCTAATTTTACCAATTATTTCAGTAAACCGGCTATAGTTCAGTCACTCTATCACAGTCTGTGGATAGCAGTCTGGTCTATGGTGATTACCACGACACTCGCTTTTTTCTTTGCATACGGGTTAACAAGAACAACAATCAAATGGAAAAAGGCTCTGTACTATGTTGCCATGACTCCCCTTATTGCACCGTCACTGCTGCAGGCAATGGCATTAATATCTCTGTTTGGTTCCAACGGACTTATAACGGCAGGTCTTCTAAATGTGGAGTGGAACATTTACGGGCCTACGGGAATAATTATTTCCGAGGTTCTTTACTGTTTCCCCCATGCCATGGTCATTCTTTACACAACTCTCTCTGCGGTGGATTCCAGGCTCGACGAAGCGGCATCGAGCCTCGGCGCTTCGGAAGTCACAACCTTTTTTAAGATAACAGTACCCACTGCCAGGTACGGCATATTTTCCGCTGCAGCCCTGGTTTTTAATCTTGCCATTACAGACTTTGGAAACCCGATTATAATAGGCAGAGGTTACAATGTTTTATCAACGGAAATTTACCTGCAGGTTATAGGAATGCAGCGTTTTGATCTGGGAACTACAATCGCAGTCGTTCTTCTTGTCCCGTCGATTATCGCATTCCTGTTGAATTACTACTTTACAAAGAAAAGCCACTCCTTAATCAGCGGCCAGGCAAAACCTCAGCTGCCGCCGTCACGTCCGTTAAAAAAATACGGCTTTACGGCATACAGCTGGACCATTGCCGGCATCCTTCTCTCTGTAATCGGTGTAATTGTTTTCAAGTCTTTTATAAAGGTCTGGATGTACAACTGGTCCTTTACAACGAGTCATTATCAGTTTAAAATTCCTGGCGGTATCAGTGTACTCTGGACAAGTCTTAAAATTGCACTTTTTGTCGGTTTTTTCGGAGCCTTTCTAACCATCTTAAACGGATATATTATCGAAAAGAAAAAACCTTTTTTTGCCCAGCCGTTATACCTCTTTTCTGTTATTCCGGCAGCAATTCCGGGTCTGGTTATGGGCCTTGGGTATATTTTGATTTTTAACACTCGGTTCCTTAATCTGGATAATATACTGTACGGAAAACCTCTGATTATTATTATAAATGTTATCATTACAAATTTTACACTGGGCACGCTTTCCAGTATCTCCAACATGAAGAACATAGATAAATCCATGGATGAAGCGGCAACGAGCCTCGGCGCAAACACTACGAGAACCTTTCTTCGGATTATCTTCCCCTTAAACCGGATCTCATTTATGAGCAATCTTATCTATTACTTCATGAGAAGCATGGTTACCATCAGTGCCGTTATATTCCTGATATCCCCGGATGTACATCTCGCTTCCATAGCGGTCATAAACCTCGAAAAAGACGGCCAGGAAGGACCCTCTGCAGCGATGGCTACACTTATAATAATCATTGTCATAGTAATGCTTGCCATATTCGCACTGCTCTTTAAAAAGAGAGGACTAAAGGTAGTTGCAGAATCCGAGTAGTACCAGCTTAATGGTTTTTTTAAAAGTTTTAAATAATAAACTTGACCTTAAGCCAATATTTGTATATATAGGTAGATAGGTAGACAGGTAATATGGAAACAGTGGACAAGAACAATCCGATACCGATATATCTCCAGCTTGCAAATATTCTCGAAAGGAGAATTAAGGACGGGATATACAAAGTGAGCTCTAAAATACCATCGGAAGGGAAGCTCGCTGCAGATTTCCGCATTAACCGGAATACGATACGCCAGGCAATAAGCGTACTTGTTCAGAAAGGACTGCTGGAAAAACAGAAAGGGGTCGGTACATTTGTAAAGCGGACAACCACACTTCACCCGATACACCGGCTTGGGAAGATGACAAGTTTTGTGGACGATTTCGAGATGAACCACGTTAACATCGAAGATATAATCACTGCAAAAGACATTATAAAAGCCCCTGCCGGTCTTGCTGAAAAATTAATGGTAAAAACAGGAGCAAAGATAATAAAGCTGGAAAGAATCCGTATTGCCGATAAAATACCCTTCCTGCTCGAGCGTCAGTTCTACTCATACGAGAAGTTTTCGGGATTAATGGAAATTGAGATAAAGGGCTCCATGTATAAACTTCTTACAGAGAATTTCAACGCCGACCTGCATCATTCAATCCAGACTATCAAAGCCGTAAAACCGGCAAAGGAGATAGCACAGGGATTACAAATCAGCAGAGCTATTCCATGTATTATGCTGGAAAGCCTTGCATATACAAGCGGGGACATCTGCATCGAAATCCTCCAGTCGTATTACAGGGGTGACCGGTATGTATTTACAGTTGAAGCAGGTGAATACAGGAGAGAAATGAGTTCGGGAGAAGTTAAATAAAACAACATATTTAATAGGAGAACAGAAATGTCGATCGTTAATGCAAAAGAAATACTGTTAAAAGCAACGGCAGGCCGGTATGCCGTCGGCGCTTTTAATGTAACAAACATTATTCAGATGGAAGCAGTCATAGAAGCTGCTGTCAACAAAAATGCGCCTCTTATTATTCAGACCTCGGTAACTCCCTCTAAGTTTATCGGCCCGAAGGTTTTTTCCGCAGTTTACAGAACGCTTGCGGAATCGGCACCCATACCAATCTGCCTTCACTTAGACCATTCAACCGACGCAGAGTACTGTAAGGAATGCGCGGATGCAGGCTATACAAACATCATGATCGATGCCTCCAAACAGGTATTCGGGGAAAATGTACGGCAGACAAAATATGTATGCGATTATGTCCATAATCTCGGAAGTATTACAGTAGAAGGAGAACTCGGAACAGTATCGGGTGTAGAGGATCAGATAAAGGTTGCCGAAAACGAAGCGGCACTCTGCGACCCGGACAAGGCCATTGAATTTGTGGAGAAAACAGGTGTGGATCTTTTTGCACCTGCAATAGGAACGGCTCATGGTATCTACAAAACGAAAAATCCCAAACTCGATTTCGACAGGCTTAAAATAATCTTTGACCTTTTTAACGGGAAAACTCCAACCATACCAATAGTAATACACGGAGGAACAGGATTACAGCCGGATGTGGTAAAAAAACTCATCTCACTCGGAGGATCAAAGTTTAATGTTTCCACTGACCTAAAACACGTTCTTATCGATTCCACATACGATTATATCTCCTCTCACAGGGATGAGTACAACCCGGGCAAAATTGATAAGGCGATGAAAGAAGCAATTATCAAAAGAATAGAATCCTGGATAGATCTCTTCGGATCTGCCGGAAAAGCATAAAACAACAAGGAGCAAGATTAATGAAGACAAAAATGAGCGACTACTTCGTGCCATGGCTCGACGGGTTAAAAATGTATGTATCTCCCCATATCGAGCTGGCGTGGAAAAACCGGTCACTGCACAGGATGATGTCCAATGAAAATCCGCTCGAACCGTCCCAAAAGGTCCTGAAGGCCATAGCCGAATATTCGAAACTCGGCAACAGGTACTCCGACCAGGGACTGACAGTACGTACAAAGATAGCGGAGATAAACGGACTTGACGGACCTGAAAATGTAATGCTGGGAAACGGCTCCAGTGAAGTATACGATATGATCTGGAGAAGTCTTGTACAGCCCGGGGAAGAGATTATTCAGCATACCCCATGTTTCGGAATTTACAAACTCAGATGTGCCGTTATCGGAGGAAAGCTCATATCCGTTCCCATGATTTATAAAAACGGCGAACTTCTATTCGATGCGGATTCCATTCTAAGGGCTGTTACACCTGAAACAAAAATCATAGTTATTGCCAATCCGAACAATCCCACCGGGAATTTTATGGATGATAAGGATTTTGTCCGCATTGCAGAAACAGGTATACCCTTTGTAATAGACGAAGCCTATGTGGAGTTTGCAGGGCTTAAGAAATCCAAAATCGGTATGATTAAGGATTACCCAAATGTAATGATCACCCGCACGCTTTCCAAGGCATACGGCCTTGCAGGTTTAAGGTTCGGGTATCTCTTAAGCAATAAAGATGTGGTCTCTAAAATATCAGCCGTCCTTATACCATGGAACGTCAGCACTTTAACGATGGGAGCGGCCATTGCAGCATTCGAGGATACCGAAGGCTTAAAGATAAGGGTTAACTTCATTAACAGCCAGATAGAGTTTATAGAAAAAAGCCTCGGGGAAATAGACGGACTTACAATTTTCCATTCCCATGGAAACTATGTACTATTCGATGCGAAGGGCACGGGCAAAAAGGGCAATGATATTGTTGCCCATGCACAGAAAAACGGTGTTATACTGCGTCCTCAGCCCGGGATGTACGGAAGCGACGGATTCTTCCGCATTACGGTGGGTACGGAGGAAGAGAACAAAATGGCCGTGAAAATTATAAAGGATTTTATCACCGGTTAAAACATAACAGGAACAAGGAGATAACGATGGCTGCGGTAAGGGCATTCTTTTTTGATCAGGACGGTGTTATTATCGACACGGAACGTGACGGGCACAGGGTTGCTTTTAACAGAACCTTTAAGGAATTCGGCTATAATATAGAGTGGGACGTGGATGAGTATCACGGCCTCCTCCGGATAGCAGGCGGCAAGGAAAGGATGAGACATTATCTGCATACAAAGGGGTTCGGAGTTCCCGTAAAACCGGAGGAAGAAGACAAACTAATTAAGAAACTCCACAAACGAAAAACAGAGATCTTTATCGAGCTGATAGAGAGCGGACAGCTTCCGCTGCGCCCGGGAATTAAAAGGATAATGAAAGAAATAAACAGACTCGGTTTAAAACTCGGGGTATGCACTACTTCCAATGAAAAGGCAGCCCATGCAGTTACCTGCGGGATACTGAAGGACATTAAATTCGATTTTGTACTGGCAGGTGACGTTGTTAAGAATAAAAAACCCGATCCTGAAATTTATCTGCTTGCTTTAAAGAAAACCGGATTAAAACCCGAAGAATGTGTTGTTATAGAGGACTCCAGAAACGGAGTACTGGCGGCAAAAGCTGCCGGGTTAAATGTTATCGCAACTACAAATGTTTATACGGAAAAAGAAAACCTCGATGAGGCCGATATTATTGTTTCGTGCCTCGGCGATCCGGACGGAGAAAAGGGTGTCTTAAAGAAGGGAGGCAAAAACTTAAGCTTTAACGGTGTAATTCATGCGGAGGAGCTTGTGAAATATTTCTCCCGGGACATCCTCTTATAACGACCTGTCGGGCGGCCCGTCGTAGTACTCCGGAAGCTGCATACTCAACTCCAGAGGCTGAACAATCTTACTTTTACCCGAAGCCCTCCAGCCCTTCTCCCGTTCCATCTCCTCTATACTATGGGCCGCCAGAGATACCGTACGTGAGAGTATAATAAGGCCCTTTAACTGTTCCGGCGTAAGCCCCATATCACAGCCGATTGCAGCAAAAGCCCCGGGGGCATTAAGATACAGAACTCTCCCATACACCTTTCCGGTTGCCCTTTCCATAGCTTCTGCAAGCTTCTGATGTTCACCGGTAATTTTATACTCCTCCGAAAGCTCAAAGAGCCGTTTAACCCTCGGATCTTTGATATGCTGGGGATGATGAAATCCGTTAAGTATTCTACTGTCTCTTTTATACTCAGCGACAATTAATTCCGCACATTTCTCTATACTTATTTTTTCATACCCGCATCTCCTAATCCCCTCTTTAAAAATTCCGGCGGCAATATCGGCAGAGGCATGCCTTTCTCCCATAGTCATAACCCCGCCTGCAACTGCAACATTTAAAGGAACTCCCCCGGATGCCACAAACCGCGCGGAAACAGATGAAGGCGAAAAGGCATGCTCCGCCATAGAAACAAGAAGCGCATTTACCATAAGCCTGTATTGCTCCGGCGGCAGTTCACCCGTAAGCACAAGATATGCCATGGATGCGAAATCTACATTCCCTATCAGATTATTAAGATCATAACCACGAATAACAATCCTGTCTTTTGTTTTATACGCAATACCGGTTCTCCAGTGGAAGGGTTCCCTCTGCTTATCCCCGCTCTTAAGCCTCATAGTTTTTTCTCCTTTATACAAATATTCTCTTCTGATATTCTCTTAATTGTATTCAATTACTTGCCTAAAGGAAACAGGCTTTACATTAAGATGAAACGGGAAAAGCAGACAGCTCTTATATTTCTGATCGGAGGTGCGGTGACCTTCGGTTTTTCATCGCTTTTTATTAAACTCTGCCTTTTCCCTGCAACTGTAATCGCCTCTTTTCGAATGATAATTGCCGGCATAGTGCTTGTGCCATTTTCATACAGGGCATTTATACATCTTTACAGAGAGAAAGGTATGTCCGGAATGATTATCCTCATTATTCCGGGCATACTTTTAGGATTACACTTTCAGCTATGGGTTATGGGCATAAAAAATACCTTAATAGCAACCGGTACATTTATTTTCTCTGTAAACCCCATACTGTTTGCGGCAGCAGAGAGAATTCTCTACAAACGCAGAGTAAATCTCCCCTCCCTTATTTCTCTTTTAATGGTCGTAACCGGTGCCGTGTGGCTCTTTACAGCAGGAAACGGAAAATTCGGGCGGCAGGGAGACATCTACTGCCTTCTTGCTACAATTTTATTTGTTTTCTATCTATTCAGTGCAAAAAAGCTCTCTGCCGGAGTACCGCATACACTTTTTATACACCTGATATACTTATGGGGAGGTATTGCAACATTGCCTTTTATTTTTATAACGGGTGATTTTTACAGGGTTGTCTTTAATGACATGTATTCACTTTTATTCCTTCTTCTGCTCGCGATATTCCCCACACTCATAGGACATACATCCAATAACTATGCGGTACGCCTTTTCAGCCCTCTTTTTGTATCATTCTTCAGCCTCTTTGAACCGCTGCTCTCCGGCATTGCAGCCTACATATTCCTGCATGAAAAACCTGCATTAGCCCTGTACCCGGGATATTTTCTGCTCATTACAGCATCGGTTGTCTATTTACTGTCGGAGTTTTATGCAGTAAAATTCCGTAAAAATTAAGCACTTTTTTATATTTATCTTAATCCGCCGTCCTATTTAAACTTCATCGATGTTCCGATACTATATGTTATAACCATGAAGATATCTATAAAGGTAATTCTTCTGACAGCAATCCCCGTACTGGTTATAGGGTTTTCAGGATGTGCAACCGTATCCGGTACGGCATTTTCTCCTCCGACGGAACGTCCCGCACTCTTCGGTCCGCGTTCACTGCCTAAAAAGAGAAGTGCCGTCTCCGGAGTTCAGGCTAAACTCGTTCAGGGAGCCTACAAAATCGTAGGCGCAAGAAAATTAATCATAAGGGGAAGACGTTTTAACTTTGACTGCACAGGCACGGTACTGGCGATTTATTACTATGCGGGGATAGATCTGTCCGGGGAATTTCCAAAGTACACAGGAAACGGCGTACTCAGGCTCTACAAAATAATGAAGTTTAATAACCTGCTTTACATAACAAAATATCCGGTACCCGGAGACCTGATCTTCTGGGACAACACGTATGACCGCAACAGAGACGGAAAGATGAACGATTACCTTACCCACGTCGGGATGGTGGTAAAGGTTTACAATGACGGAACTATCGAGTATATCCATGAGCATATAAGAAAAGGTATTACAATAGAAAAAATGAACCTGCGGAACCCCGACACATACTCTAAAAAGGTCATGGGTAAAACCGTTGTAGTTAACGCGCCTATGAGGATGAAGATAGCCGGAGTTGCCCATCCTTCCGCATGGCTTGCAAGCCAGCTGTTAAGGGATTTCGGAAAGGCATATCTTCTCTACCATGATTAAATGGTCCCGGTTTATTTTTCCGGTTCTCCCGTATCGGTTTTTGTTTTCTTATTTTTATCAAGCTGCATGGACACAATGGTCCAGACAGCTCCGCCTGTATCGATTAAACCGAAAAGTATAACAACCGGATTAACATTCCATACGATAACAAAAAACACCAGAAGCACCAAAGCGGCAAAGCGGGTATGAAGTGTGAGTTGATAAAAATTTCGCAGCTTTTCACCGCCGATTCCCGCCCGGAAGTAGTAGTAGCCCATAAGAACATCCACCATGCCTAAAAACCGGACCACAACATCTGCCCCGGGACTTATGCCGAGTATCTTAAGCACTATCTGAGGAAAAATTATCATAACAAGACCTACGGTCTCCATATAAAAACTGAAATACAAAATACTCTTAGAGGTTCTGCTCATAACTTTTACTCCTCCCCGGCAGTATAACAGAAATTAAACAATAAAATAAGTATAACACTTGTTAATTTTTCTTCTTAATATTATTCTAAGTGATATTTTTTAATTTTGACGGAGGAAATAAGATGAAAGTTTATTACGAAAAAGATATCGAAGAAAGCTGGCTTTCCGGTAAAAAAGTGGCGGTAATCGGATACGGGAGCCAGGGTTTTGCTCATTCGAATAACCTGAGGGACTCCGGCGTCCAGGTTGCAGTAGGTCTGCGAAAGGGAAGCTCCTCCAGGAAAAAGGCAGAGGAGGCCGGACTAAAGGTTATGGATACGGCAGAAGCGGCGAAGTGGGCGGATGTAATTATGATGCTCATACCCGATCATCTGCAGGGAGAAATATATAAAAAAGACATAGAGCCGGGATTAAAAGACGGTGATGCACTGATGTTTGCTCATGGTTTTAACATTCATTTCGGCCAGATTAAACCGCCGGGAAATATAGACGTTTCGATGATTGCCCCTAAAGGGCCCGGCCATACTGTAAGGCGTCAGTACGAACTCGGATACGGAGTTCCGTGTCTCCTGGCTGTTGCCAATGACGCTACGGGAAAAGCAGCACAGAGAGCTTTAGCCTACGGGAAGGCTATAGGCGGGGCCAAAGCCGGTATAATAGAGACAACTTTCAAAGAGGAAACCGAAACCGATCTCTTCGGAGAACAGTCCGTTCTCTGCGGAGGGGTAACACACCTGATGCAGGCGGGCTTCGAAACCCTGGTCGAGGCTGGATATGCACCGGAAATGGCATACTTCGAATGCATCCATGAGATGAAGCTGATTGTCGATCTTATCTACGAAGGCGGGTTCGGACTTATGCGGTATTCGGTTTCCGACACTGCAGAATACGGAGATTACGTATCCGGACCGCGGGTAATAGGACCATCCGTTAAATCAGAGATGAAGCAGATTCTAAAGGAGATTCAGGACGGAACCTTTGCAGAGAACTGGATGAACGAAAATAAAGCCGGCAGGAAGAAATTTCTTGCGATGAGAAAAGAGTCCTCCGGGCATCAGCTCGAGGATGTCGGAGACAAGCTCAGGTCCATGATGCCGTGGATTGCAAAAAACAGGCTTGTTGACAAGAATAAAAATTAGTTCATAAAAACAACCGCTCTATTTCACGGAGATCTTTTATAACCATATCAGGGAAGATATTTCTGCATGCGGGGATATCCTCCCTTAATCTTAAAGATCTTTCGTCACCTGCGAAGAGAGCTGTTCTTAAACCCGATTCCTTTGCAGGTTTAATATCATTTAAGATATCGTTGCCGACATAGAGAACATTTTTACCGGAAATACCAAAATCGGCCTTTAAAGTCTCCGTTACTCTCCGGAACAATTCTGTCGACGGTTTGGCTTCGCTTAAGGCATAGGAAAAGATTAGAAGCTTATCTTTAAAACCCAATTCTTCCGGAGAACCTCCAAGCAGCGCTTTAAATATAAGAGGGGTATAAAACTGGGCATTGGATACAATACCTGTTATAACTCCCATGTCCGTTAACTTTTTAAGCAGAGTACCGCTTCCCGGCATCGGCCATACGGGATTAACAATACACTCATATCGAACGGCAAGCTCCTCGATAACAGAAGTTTCCAATCCACAGACAGATAAAGATTTAAGTTCCCCGGCTTTAAGAGGAAAACCTTTAATGTTAAGAGCGGCAAGGGCGGTTATCACTTCGATCCATATCATCCGTATATCCACTTCCGGATAGGTAATACCGGTATTTCTCTGCTTCCTGTGTGTTTTCCTAATTGTTTCGGGAAGCAGTTTCTTAACATACATCCCCACCCTTCCGGCAAGGAATTCATTATAAACAGGCTTAAGACCATCTGATCCGGTAAATTTGTAAACCGCATCAAGCACTATTTTCCCGAGCGCCTCGATATCGTCTGCATCCTCACCTGTGCCTATGTCTCCGGACCCGGAAATAAAAAGAGTACCGTAAACATCAAACAATACAGCCTCCGGATACGAACCTTCGAAGGAGATTGCGGAACCTTCCCCTGCAGTATTATTCCGCCGGCCGCGCATTAAAGCCCAGTCAGGAAGCTCACCCACAGGAACCGGATTTAGAGGAATACTTAAATTCCTTATTATCTGCACAAGGTTTTCTCTATCCATGACCCATCACCTTAAAATATCTGCCGGATAAACTTAGACAGCCTCCCATGAGATTAACCGTTAAACAGCTGTGCACAGGAAGTATATATAAAAGGTCGCCGATTTTAATCTTATCAAAGTACTCCTCTGCTATTTTTATAACGCCATGTTCCTGACTTACCGCCCTGACATAGCTGTTCCTTAATACCTTCCCCCATCCGTCTTCCATAGTATCACCGTCAGCCAGCGAAACCAAGCCGTATATTACCGTTCCGTTTTTAAGACTCGCTCTCTCCTTTGACAGATGCACTGCACCTCCGTAAACCACAACTTCTCCCCGTCCTCCATACTTTGCCACAACCGGACATGCTACGGCAACAGCAATGTCCTCCTCTTTACAGATACCCAGCAGATACTGCATTACATCGTAAAATACAAAGTTACCCGGACGAATTTCATCGACCTCTGAAAAGTCCGCAACAATACCTGCTGTAGGTGTATCTCCGATAGACAGGGCAATATCGGAAACCCCATTCCTTCTCAGGTTCTCTTTTAATTTATACAGTTTATCCACCATATCACGGTATATCTCTTTTATTTCTTCGTTACCGGATGCCCTGTATGTATTTCCGGCATGGGTTAGCAAACCTGAAAATTTAAACTTCCGGGAACTTCTTATTAATCCGGCAAGCTTTGCAACCGCTTCTCCATCGGAACAATCTATTCCCGTGCGTCTGTGTCCGACATCGATCTCTATCCACAGATCAACAGGATAGAGAAGATTATTTTTCAGAAAATTTACTGTTTGTTCCGATTCTACAAGCAGATGCAGATTTATTCTTCCGGCAAGGCTGTTTATTACATCTATTTGACGAATATTAACCGGAAAGGCAACCGTGATGTCTTTCCAGCCCGAATCTGCAAAGTACAGGGCCATATCCATACTCGATACGGCAATCGAAGCAACCCCCTCTTCCTTAAAGAATTCTCCTATTCCGGACGATTGATGCGTTTTAAAATGAGGCCGGAAAACAACTCCGCTGATAAGCGCCTTGCCGGCAATTCTTTTTATATTTCTCCTTACTCGCGCGGTATCCACAAGAAGAGTCGGTTTTGTAATAAACATCTCTATGCATCTCCTTAAATAACCCACAAATATACTTTTTATATATCATGGGCTGCCATATAGTCAACTTAAGCATAATTCTATCTGTTTCTTAAAATTAAAAGTACAAATATTTGAAAATAGTAAAGGAATCGTTAAAATGTAGTATAGAGATGAAAAAGAAAAAGTCCGTGCATAAAGATCATGTAAATTTTATCTTCAAAAAAAGACTGACAATCGAAAATGTTCAGAATCTGCATAAAGAACTGCTTGCCGCTTTATCCGGTGCAAAAAGTATGGATTTACAATTTAAAGAAGTAGAAGAAATCGATCTCTCTTTTATTCAGCTGTACTGTTCGTTTTTCCGGACTACACAGGAAAAGAACATCAAATTAACCTTAAAAAAGCCGCTTCCCGAAGCGTTCGTGAAAGTAATGATCGATGCCGGTTTTTGTATGGGGAAAAATGATAACTTAAAATGTATGGATGATTGTGCGGATTTACTTTTTAAGGAAGATTAATTAGTCATGGATGATGCCTATAAGGAAAAATTAGCGGCTGCATTCAGGGAGGAATGTGCAGATATCCTTTCGGAATTAGAAATTTCACTCCTAGCCCTGGAAAGAAATCCGGAGGATATACTGCTTATATCGAAGATATTCAGAGCATTGCACACAATAAAAGGCTCCGGCGCAATGGCAGGGTTTAATGATATTTCGAGTTTTACACACAGTATGGAATCAATCTATGATCTTGTAAGGAATAATAAACTTCCGGTAACAAAACATCTTATAGATATTACTCTTAAAGCCGGGGACTACATAGAAAAACTCCTTAACACACCCGGCACGACCGGGGAAAAAGAGTTCGGAGATACTATCCTTACGGAATTTAAGAAAATAACCGGCGGAATATATCCCGATGCGGAGAAAAAACCCGAGGAAAAAGAGAAAGTTCTAAGTCCACCCAAAAACAGCTTAAACAGCTCCGCCGATAAAGAAAAATTATCCGTTTTTAAAGTTTTTAAAATAGAATTTAAACCGCCGGAAAACATTTTCCTGCGCGGCATTAATCCTCTTAATATGATAGATGAACTTAAGGATCTCGGCCATATCGAATGCAGAGCTTATACTGATAAAATACCTGACTTTGCAGATATAAACCCTGAACTATGTTATATCAGCTGGGATATCACACTTACAACAGATAAAAATCTAAATGCATTAAAGGACGTATTTATCTTTATAGAGGACGACAGCGAATTAAATATTTCCGTGGTTAAAGAAAAACAAAAGGATTTAAATATAACCGCAGACAAAAATCCAACCGGCCGGCTCTTAAAGGGTTCGGATTCATCAAAAAAGAAGGTCATTCCGAAAAGAACAGAGAAACCGGCAAGTATCAGGGTAAGTTCCGATAAGCTGGACAACCTTGTAAACCTTGTGGGAGAACTTATTATTTCCCAGGCCCGCCTCGACAGAATATCCCGGGAGAATGAAATTCCGGGCCTTAGAACAGTATCAGAAGAAATCGAGAATTTAACAGCCGAACTAAGAGAAAATACAATGAAATTAAGGATGATTCCTATAGGAGATACATTTGACAGGTTTCAGAGGCTTGTGCGGGATCTGTCGAATGAACTGCATAAAGATGTAAAGCTTAAAACTATCGGCGGTAATACCGAACTTGATAAAAATATAATGGAACACCTGCACGACCCGCTTGTACATCTTATCAGAAACTGCATGGATCACGGCATCGAACCCCCGGAGCAGCGCAAAAACGCAGGCAAACCCGAAACAGGAAGTATAATTCTAAAGGCATCATATTCGGGCGCCTACGTATTAATAGAGGTTTCAGATGACGGAGCAGGTATGGATCTTAAAAAGCTTAAAGAATCCGCCGTCAAAAAAGGTATTATACCGGAGGAGAACAAACTGTCCGAAACGGAAATCTATGACCTGATATTCGAACCCGGGTTTTCTACAGCCGGCAGGATAACCGGCCTCTCCGGAAGAGGCGTAGGCATGGATATTGTAAAAAGAGTCATAGATTCGCTGGACGGGTCCATAATGATTTCAACTGAAAAAGGGAAAGGCACCACAATAACATTAAAAATCCCGCTTACCCTTGCCATCATAGAGGGTCTTCTTATAAGAGTCGGAGACCGGTATTTTATAATACCCCTCTCCGCTGTTAAAGAATGTTTCGAATATACAGGCAATACTACTTTTACAGAGAAAAAAAATATTCTGTCACTTAGGGGCAGTCTGCTGCCGTATATAAGCCTGCGAAAGTTTTTTGATATCAGAGGCAACCCGCCGGAGTTTCAGCAGATGGTAGTTACTCAAGTTTCGGACAGCCTTATCGGCTATATCGTGGACGAAGTGGAAGGGCAGTACCAGACGGTCATCAAAAGTCTCGGAAGAATTTACAGAGATCTGGAGGGCATTTCAGGAGCCACCATTCTAGGCGACGGTACGGTGGCACTAATCCTTGATGTTTTAAAACTTGCACAATTAGCTGAACAACCGGCTTAACCTGAAGGTACATGTGATGTCCGGTTTGTACACACGACTGTCAGACGGAGGATACGTAAAATGAATAATACGGAAACAGCATCGGTAAATCAGTATCTCACATTTATGCTTGGAGAAGAAACTTTCGCGGCAAATGTGATCTACATCCGGGAAGTGCTCGGGGTTTTACCGGTAACAAAGGTACCCAGAACCCCTGAGTTTATACTCGGAGTAGTAAATGTACGGGGAAATGTTGTGCCTGTAATCGATATGCGTTTAAAATTCGATATGCCCGCACAGGAAACAACAGCGGACAGCGCCGTAATAGTAATGGAAATATATTTTGACGATGAACCGGTTACAGTCGGAGCATTGGTGGATGCCGTAAATGAGGTCCTGGAAATAGAAAAAGATAAAATAGAGGAACCTCCTAAAATCGGAATGCGGATCAGTAATGAAATAATAGAGGGCATAGGCAAACGGGAAGACAAATTTATCATTATCCTCGATATGAATAGATTATTCGCTCCCGATGAACTGGCAATTGCTCAAAAAGATCATCGGGACAAGGAAACAAATGAACGGTTTTCATAGGCTGTCCGACAGGGATTTTAAAGAATTAAAAGAATTTATCGAGACCGGACTTGGCATAAGAATATCGGCCGGAAAAAAAACCATGCTGGAATCACGCCTTCACAGCCGGATTAAAAAGCTTAATTTTAAAAATTTCAGAGAATATCTGAATTTTGTTTTCGAATTCGATACAGACGGCAGAGAACGTTTTAAAATGATAGATGCAATAACGACAAATAAGACAGGCTTTTTCCGTGAATCTTATCAATTCCGGTTTCTTCTGGAAACCGTTCTTCCCGCACTAATAGCGGAATACGGTACAGGCATAAAGAGGCCGCTTAATGCCTGGAGTGCGGGGTGTTCGACCGGGGAAGAAACGTACTCTCTGGCGATATCACTCAGTGAATTTGCAGAAAAACACAGGGGGTTCAAGTTCTCGATCCTCGGCACCGATATATCGGTCGGCGCACTTAACGGCGCCATACGTGCCGTCTATCCCGAAGAGAGAATTTCCATCATTCCCTCGAATATACAAAAGAAATACTTTCTTAAATCAAAGAATAGAACGGACAGGCTCGTAAGAATAAAACCCTCTCTGCGCTCAAAGATATTCTTTAAAGTGTTAAATCTTAATGATCAAAACTACAATATTCGTGGTAAAATGGATGTTGTCTTTTTCAGAAACGTTATTATCTATTTTCGGCGTTCGAAACAGACAGAGATACTGTCACGTATATGCAATTCCTTAACAGACGGCGGTTATCTTTTTATGGGTCATGCAGAAGCCCTGATCAACATGAAACTTCCCCTGCACCGGGCGGGCTTGAATGTATACAGATACTTCCCGGCGAAGAGGAACAGGGTATGATAAAAGTTTTTATTATCGATGATTCCGCATTGGTACGTCAGACTATAAAAGATATCCTCTCATCCGATTCGGAAATAGAAGTAATAGGTACTGCATCTGACCCCATTTTTGCCGTCAGCAAATTAAAAAAAACAGAACCCGATGTCATTATTCTTGATATTCAGATGCCTCATATGGACGGACTTACATTTTTAAAAAAAATAATGCAGGAAAATCCCATTCCCGTTGTAATCTGTTCTTCGCACACCCTGGAAAATTCAAAAGAAATAGTAAAAGCTTTTAAGTATGGTGCCGTAGAGGTTATCACAAAACCAAAGATAGGAACAAAACAGTTTTTAGAAGAATCAAGGATAAGGCTTACCGATGCTGTAAAAGCGGCATCGATAGCTGAGATAAAAAAAATCGAAACCTTTGCCGGAATGGTTATTGCACCGAAATTAACAGCGGATGCTGTTCTTTCCGCTCCCACCGGCAGAGAAAAAAAATACAGCAGTGCTCCCGTAATTGTCATAGGTGCATCAACCGGAGGAACCGAAGCACTGAAGTTGTTTTTAGGATCCCTTCCCCGGAATATTCCGGGTATTGTTGCCGTACAGCATATGCCCGAGCATTTTACCGCATCCTTTGCCGAACAGTTAGACAACCTGTGCAGTGTCCGTGTAAAAGAAGCTGTTAATTACGACCCGGTACAAACCGGCCTTGTACTTATCGCTCCCGGAAACAAACATATACTTCTTAAACGGCACAATGAAACCTACTATGTCGAAGTTAAAGACGGCCCGCTTGTAAACAGGCACAGGCCTTCTGTCGATGTACTCTTCCGGTCAGCGGCAAGGTATGCCGGGAGCAATGCCGTAGGAGTTATTATGACCGGAATGGGCGACGACGGCGCCCGGGGAATGATGGAAATGAAAAAGACAGGCGCCTTTACCATAGCCCAGGATGAGACAACTTCGATTGTTTTCGGAATGCCCGGAGAGGCCATTAAACGCGGAGCTGTTGATAAAATCGCCGCATTACAGGATATAAGCGATGCTGTTATCGAGGCGGTACAAAACAGACAAATCCTCGATACATAAAGCCGTCATACCTACCCTTTCCACAAATCGATGTCTATAAGACCTATTTTTGCAGCATATCTGATAAGCTCCACCATACTTTTTATTTCAAGTTTTTTCATGATATGCGACCTGTGATTCTCGACTGTTTTCGTACTTATAAATAATTTTTCAGCAATTTCCTTTGTCTGCATACCCTCTGCAAGAAAACGCAGAACCTGCTGTTCTCTGTTAGACAGGGAACCATAAGCATCCGTTTTTGCCTGCGAAACACGCGTATCACCCATAAGTATTCCCTCTATTACTTCATGCGAAACATAACTGTCCATAAAGTAGCTGCCTTCAAGTACTTTCTCTATCCCCTCCATAAGTTTATCGGGCGCACTTTCCTTTATAATATAACCTCTGGCTCCGGCAAGAAATGCTTCTTTAATGTAATCGACCTTTGAGTGAACGCTTAAAATAAGCACCTTTGTTCCCGGCATATCTTTTGATATTCTACGTGTTAACTCTATTCCGTTTGCGTTCTGCAATGAGAGATCGAGCAATACAAGATCCGGCTTATATTTACCAATCAAAAGAAGACCCTGTTCTCCGTTTCCGGTCTCCGCTATTACCTCTAAATTACCATTTTCTCTTATTATCGACTTTAAACCCTCCCGCACAGCAGGATGGTCATCCACGATTATTACACTTTTTTTTTCTGACATTACAACTCCTTTAGTCACCCTGCCTGCAGGGGTACTTCTATGAGTATTTTTACGCCTTTACCGGGCTTCGACATGATGTCTATCTTTCCTCCGATCAGACTTATCCTTTCCTGCATATTTCTTAAGCCCATATGTTTTCCCGTATGTTCATAAAGAATAGTATCAGGTTCGAATCCTACTCCGTTATCCTCTACTCTGAAGATAACGGACGGATAAGATGCAACAATCCTGAGCACTACATTATCGGCCCGTGAATGCCTTAAGATGTTTGCAAATGCTTCCTGAATGACCCTGTAGAGATGTATGGAGGTATTCATTTTAACAGATGTATTATCATCCAGACCTGTTGCTACAAAATCCACTGTTATCCCGTAACGTGCGGAAAAATCCCTGCATAAAACATCGAGGGCCTTTTTAAGACCAAACTGATCCAGATATGCAGGATGAAGATTATATGAGATATTCCGTATCGACTCTATCAATTCCCCGATTCTTAAAGAGAGCGATTTAATATTTTCAATATCAGCCGCTTTTTCTTTATGCCCGGCAAGATCTTCCAGGGAAAAACGAACCGCTAATAATTCCTGGGCAATATTATCGTGCAGTTCCATGGATACCCTTTTTCGTTCATCCTCCTGTATCCGGATTAATTCCTGGGTTAGTTTATGTATCTTGATCTCGGCAAGTTTCCTCCTTGTAATATCCTGTCCGACAAAGAATACACCTGTTATGGAGCCGTCTCTGCCCCTCCGCGGGGTTGTATTAAAGAGAATAACCGCTTCTTCTCCGTTATCTGTTTTCAGCCTTACCTCACAATCCGTATCCACCCTGCCGAGAAATGAATTTTCTATAAGTTTAAGGAAATAATCCTTTGATATATCATCCGCACAATAATCCGTAAATTTACTGTTAAGTGCATCGTTTTTCCGGTATCCTGAAATCTCTTCTATTTTGTCATTCCATACATTGATTAGACCCTTTTTATCCGTTCCCCATATGGGTGCATTTGCATTCTCTATAAGTTTCTGCATTTCCATACCGATGTGTGCAAGCTCTTCCGCAGCCCATTTCCTTTCCAGCAGATTTACAACCATATCCGCCATAACATCCGTACACACTCTTATCTCACCGGTTTTGATTTCCGTATTCCCGGAGGATACTGCAAGTATAAAACCTATCAGGACGCTGCTGTATTTCAGCGGTACCATGAAAAACGGTTCAAACCCATGCAGATAAAAAAAATCTTCGTAATCCGACTCTTTAAGAACTATAAAATCCTCAGATCCGAGCTTCTCTGTAAATTCCCTGTAATTCTCCAATCTTAAAGATACGGTTTTCCATTTATTCTTAAGCCTGTCATTCTCCCACCTGTGGGTTACAATGATATTTTCCACATTTCTGGAAAACTGAAAAATATATACCCCGCTGCACCCGGACACTTCTGCGATTCTCTTTAAGATATTGTCTATATCCCTGTCTATCTCCTCCTCTTCCAGAGTAACAAATTCGGATGATATTTTAGTCACGAGCCGCTTCCACTGAGTTAGATCTTTAATAAGATACACCGAACCTATGTTTACTTTACCCTTATTTAAAAGCGGCGTAATGCTTATGGAGACAGGCGTGGTTTTACCCTCTTTATCAGTCAATAGAATAGATTCTGAAGGATTAGGTTTCTCCGAATCATCTATTCTGACGGGATTGTTAGAATAATCGCTTTTCAGTATAAGATTCTCATTAATATACGTATTCATTATTCTGTTTCCGCCGACATGAAGCAGTTTTTCTGCTCCCGGATTGATGAAGATAACCCTCCTCCTTGCATCCGTAAGCAAAACTCCATCGGAGAGAGAATTAATCGCCGTCAGCAGCAAGCGCTCCTGCAGTATCCTCAAATTAGTTGCCGTTAAGATAATAAACGACGACAAAATCAGGATAATGCCGAAAAAGATAAACAGCATCCTGAACGACCTTATCTGTTTTGCGTAGTAATCATCTATCCAGGAGAGGACACTTTTAAAGATCCGCTCGAAAGATCCGGAACCGGAAATAAGTTCCTCATTAATCTTTTTAACGGGATCGATCGTTACACTGCTGCTGTTCTTCAGATAGGTCATCTCTCTAAAAAGCATGATCCTTGTTACAGACCATTCCACATGCAGTTTGAGCATTAAATCATTCATGCCGGGATAAAGATGACCGACTGCAGAAAACAGGGGTATGTTTTCGAAATGTTTTAATGCAGTATCGAGATCATTTATCCTGTTTTTAAGCTTAAGCAGTTTCTCCTGTTTGTTTTTATCAAAGGACACACTGAGTATCTCGTATTTACACAGCAGCCATTCCTTGTAGAGATCACCAACCTCTATTCTGCTTTTCATTATCCTGCCGGTTATATGGATTCCTGCTGCATAGAACAGAAAAACCACCACAAGAATTATAATAATCAGTATAAAACTGTAGAGTGATCTTTTTCGAAGAGACATAACCAACCATTATAACATGTATATAAAGCTGTTTACAGCACGATATCATCTAATTATTCCGGGGCGGAGATAATCATAAAACAGTGTTTGTTTTTCCGCTTAATGTAATCTATTCATTCTCATTCGAGATGAATTTATGTACCAGATTATTCACCTCGAAGAGAGTAAACGGCTTGTGTATGCATATATCCGCTCCTGCCTTGTAGAGCTGTTCTTCGTACATATCACTTGTAATCCCTATTGTATGTTTCCCGGGATATTTAGATTTCATCACTCTTAAGAAATCACTGCCGTTCATCACAGGCATATCGTAATCCGTTATAACAAGATCGTAATACTTTTTAGTCATGAGCTGTAATGCTTCTTTTCCATTGGAAGCGCAGTCCACCTCCAATTCCGGCTCCTTTAAACACCAGGTAAAGAGCCTCTGGATAGAAGTATCATCGTCGACTATAAGGACTTTTCTCTTCATTACCATAGCCCTGCCTCATTTAAATACATTTTATTCTTATATTAACTACCATTGAGATGGATAAGTCCATAGGTAGAACCCCTATTTTTATGGGGAATTCTCCCGGAATTGATGTTTTTTTTCCTGTTTTTAAAATAATCAAAAAAAAGTCAGAAGGGAATACTGTTTAATTGCTTTTAATTGACAGATATTATCATTTTAACTATTATTGTAACTAAATAGTAACCAATACGAAAGGATAATAATATTAATCATAACCTTTCAGAAAGAGAAAAGAAACTTCTTCGCATCATTACCGAAACCGACGCATCTTCCGTTTCCGGAATGAGCAGCCTCTTAGGTGTATCGACGGTAACAATACGAAATGATTTAAAAAGCCTGGCAGACAGAGGTCTTATTATAAGAACACACGGCGGAGCATCTCCGGCATTTCATCCTGGAGTCCTTGAACGGCAGAAGATGATGCTGGATGAGAAAAACGGTATCGCAAAACAGGCGGCATCCCTGGTGAAAAACGGAGATGCAATCATGGTCGAAGCCGGCACAACAACATCCCTTATAGTGAAGTATCTTATGGGTACACGGGATGTTCAGCTTGTATCAAATTCGATGCTTGTCCTTCCCTTCGCCCGTATAAATCCCGGTATACATCTTACTATTATCGGGGGGGAATTCCGGCCCGCCACCGAATCACTCGTGGGGTCGATTGCCCTGGAGGAACTTTCCAGATTCCATGTAAAACTTGCGTTTGTTGGAACAGACGGATATTCACTGGAAACAGGGCTGACAACGCATCTGATCGAAGGCGCGGAAATAGTAAAAAAGATGGCTGCACAGGCGGAAAAAACCATCCTGGTCGCTGATTCTTCGAAATACGGCAAAAGAGGATTTGCTCATGTTCTCGATATAAGGCAGATCGATGAAATTATAACAGACCCTGCCATTATCCCTGAGGCAGTGAGCGGAATAAGAGAAAAAGGGATAATAGTAAGAATTACCGGACAGAAGGATTAACCGCTTTAAAGAATTAAGGAGAATATTCCGGTTTAGTCGGAATAAAATATGAAAGCCGAGTCTGATTTTCGGTTGACGTTTTATAGGAGAAAAAATGAAAATTTGTGAAAAATTACCGGACAAAATACTCATATGGAAGCTAAAAGGCAGGGGCCTTGAAAATTTCGGAAACAGCGGGCAGCCGGATACAATCCCCTTCCCCGAATATTCCGAAGATGACCTTATTGCAAAAGTCGATGCCGTGGGGATATGTTTCTCTGATGTTAAACTGATTAAAGCAGGAGATGAACACCCCAGGATAAAAAACAGAGACTTAAAGAAAAATCCTGTAACACCGGGTCATGAGGTTTCTCTGACTATTGTAGGAGTTGGTGATAAAAGAAAGGATTCCTTTAAATGCGGTGAGAGGTATATTGTACAGGCGGATGTTTACTATAAAGGCAAATCCGTTGCCTTCGGTTACGTACTTCCCGGAGCATTCTCCGAATATGTTATCCTGGGAAGGGAAATTATCGACGGAGATGAGGGCTGTTACCTGATACCTGTGCAGGTAAATACCGGATATGCGGAAGCTGCACTTGTGGAACCATGGTCATGTGTTGTAGCCGCATATCAGACAAAGAGAAGAACAGAACCCGAAGAAAAAGGAATAATTCTGTTTACAGGCTCAAAAGAAAACCAGATCGATCTGGACCTGTCCGGGCTGGAAAACCGCAGTTTTAAAACAATTTACCATAAAAATTTAACCGAATCGAATAGAAGCAGGTTGGAGAGCCTGGCCGGTAAAGATGGGTACATTCTTAAAGAAATACAGGATACGGATTCGCTGTCCGGCATGGATGACATAGTTTATTCGGGTATTCCCGGTACCGAGGAATTTAAAAGACTCATCGGGCTGATGCAGCCTGGCGGGATTATCAGTATTCATGCAGCAAAACAGGATACCGGGTTAATTCCCGTTGATATCGGCAAGGCTCATTACCGCAACATCAGAATTGTCGGTTCCGGTACCGGAAAGGTAGTACAGTCCTACAGAGCAAATACACGTACCGATTTAAAACCGGAAGGTACGGCCTGGTTTATCGGCGGTGCAGGCCCTATGGGCCAGATGCATGTGATACGGGCTGCTATGACAGACAACAGGCCGGGTAAAATTCTGGTAACCGATCTTTCTTCCCGGAGGCTTAAATCACTTAAAAACAGAATAGACCAGGTAATTATCAATGACAGACTCGAAATAATATACTTAAATACGGCAGAGCTTACGAAACAGGAATTTAATGCATTTCTCAGTAAAGAATTTCCTCAAAAGTTCGATGATATAATTTCCCTTGTACCTGTTTCTTCCGTAATAGAACAGGCTGTTCCCTTTTCCGCAAATGAAGGGGTTGTTAATATTTTTGCCGGTGTAAACATCGGCACCTTTGCATCATTTCCCCTGGAAGTGTTTACAGAGAAGCATGTAAATGTCATAGGTTCCTCCGGTTCGCCGCTTTCTGCCATGAAAGATACTTTAAATCTTGTGCAGGCAGACCGGCTTTCTACAAATATATCTCTCTCTGCGGTCACGGATATGCATTCCGTATCTGCCGGAGTTAAAGCACTTACAGAGGGAACATATACAGGCAAAGTAGTTGTGTACCCTCATGCAAGGGACCTGGGTATACACTCCACAGAAGAACTTGCAAAAAGAATTCCGGATCTGGAAATTTTGTTTCTAAACGGTAAATACTGGACAAATGAAGCGGAAAAAAGATTTTTATCCAGCCGGTTTTTCGAAGATTCTAAAAAATAAAAACCTGTTTAAGGTTTACAGGAGTTTTTTATGGCAAGAGAATTTTTACTGCCGCAGTTAGGACAGTCCGTCGAAAGCTGCATTATTATCGAATGGAGGAAAAAAGAAGGGGATTATGTAAAGGAAGGAGATATCCTCTGCGAAGTGGAAACGGACAAGACAGCATTGGAAGTAGAATCCACCGAAGAGGGCACACTTGTTAAGATACTGCACCCCGAAGGAGACGATGTTCCTGTCCTGCATCCCATTGCCTTAATAGGCAGTAAAGACGAATTGGGAAGTCAGGATACAACGGAAACAACTTCACGGCGGAAGATAAAAATATCCCCCAGGGCCCGGAGACTTGCGGAAAAGAACGGCATCGATTTAAAGCGGCTTAAAGATTACTCCGGAACAGGCCCCGGAGGCAGGATTATCGAATGTGATATAAAGCAGTATCTAAAAGCCGGCATAAGTACGGGTCCTGTTAAGGCAGCGGAGATTTCGGAGGAATATCCCCCGGAAGAATATCCCGGTGAGCCGCAGGAAACAGAGAAACCTTTAAGAGGCATCAGAAAATTAACCGCAGAGAAAATGCTTAAATCCATTCAAAACAGTGCACAGTACACCCTCACGGCCTCCGCTGACGCAAGAAAGATACTTGCATACAGAAAGAGGCTTAAAAATGCGGAGGAACAACCGGTTCTCTCTTCCATAACGATAAACGATATTGTACTTTTTGCCGCGGTAAAAACTTTAGTTAAGTACACCAATATAAACAGCCTTTTAACAGACGGTAAAATTACGGAAAGAAAATCGGTAGATCTCGGGTTTGCAGTGGATACACCGGGGGGACTGATCGTACCTGTCATCAGGAATGCGGAAAAGCTTTCATTATTAGAATTAGCTTCCGAAGCAAAAAGATTAAGGGATGCATGCAGAAACGGCACTATACGCCCTGATGAATATGCAGGCGGAACATTCACCGTAACCAATTTAGGCAGTTTAAACATCGAAACCTTTACACCGATATTAAACCCGCCGCAGGCAGGTATTCTCGGCGTATGCAGTATTCTGCCCAAGCCGGTCTTTGCAGACAAGACAGTTTCGGATACCTATGAAGTACGGTTTATCCCGGCCCTTCAGCTGTCACTTACCTTAGACCACAGGGTTATCGACGGAGCTCCGGGAGCACGCTTTCTGAGTGCACTCTGCAAAGCCATAGAGAATTTCGATCTGCTGCTTGCGGGTTAAGATGTGAAGAGGCACGTAAATATCATAAAACCATTATTTTTATCAGTTATTCATGCAGGAGGAAAACAATGCCCAGATCGATACTTATAGACCCGAAAGAAGTCCGAAAAAGAGGTTTTTTAAAGATAAAGGATATCCCGTTAAACCAGTATAAACCCGATATCGGGACCGAAGTTAAAAAGTACGGAGAAAAAACCCTCTTAAGGATATTCGAAACAATGCTTGCAATCAGGGAATTCGAGACAATGCTGAACTTCATAAAAACCAAAGGGTCCTACAGGGGACTCGAATACAAACATCATGGCCCGGCGCACCTCTCCATAGGCCAGGAGGCTGCAGCCGCGGGCTTAAGCGTGAACCTTACAAAGGATGACCTTGTATTCGGTTCTCACAGGAGCCACGGTGAAATCCTCGCAAAATGTTACTCTGCAATAGACAAATTAAGCGATAAAGAGCTCGAGTCGGTAATGAAAAGTTATTTAGACGGAACGATACTTAAGGTAGTGGAAAAAGAGAAAAGGGGAAGCATTAAGGAACTTGCAGAGGATTTTGTGCTCTACGGAACACTTGCCGAAATCTTCGGACGAAAAACGGGATTTAACATGGGACTGGGAGGTTCCATGCATGCGTTTTTTGCCCCATTCGGAAGTATGCCGAATAACGCAATAGTAGGCGGTTCTGCAGATATCAGCGTCGGCGCTGCCCTGTATAAGAGAATAAACCGGAAAGAGGGAATTGTAATTGCAAATATCGGAGATGCATCCATGGGCTGCGGGCCGGTATGGGAAGCTATGTCCCTTGCAGCCATGGACCAGTACCACACCTTATGGGATAAGAATTTGGGCGGAGCCCCTCCGATTATGTTTAACTTCTTTAACAATTTTTACGGAATGGGAGGACAGACGGCAGGGGAAACAATGGGCTTTAAGATTTTAGCCCGTGTGGGGGCAGGTGTTAACCCGGAAAATATGTATTCCGAACGCGTGGACGGCTACAATCCGCTTGCAGTAGCCGATGCAGTTGAGAGAAAAAAGGAACTTCTTCTTAAAGGCAAAGGTCCTGTCCTCATGGACACGGTTACCTACAGGATTTCCGGCCATTCCCCATCGGATGCATCATCATACAGGACAAAAGAGGAAATAGAACTCTGGAAGAACAATGACAGCATAGAACATTACGCATCCTACCTTACCGAAAACAGCCTTTTAACGGAAGAACTACGCAGAGAGATGCATGAGAAAATCATAGAAAAAATTACAAAAGCAGCGGAAAAAGCCGTATCACTTAAGATATCCCCAAGGGTCCGGGGAGAATATATTTCCGGCATAATGTTCTCCGATAAAAAAATTGATAAATTCGGCAGCAGGGAGCCGGAAGTACTGCTTCCTTTAAAGGACAACCCCAGAGTAAAGTCCATAAGCCGGAAATCGAGGAGCGGAATCGATGCGGAGGGGAATCCGCTTCCCAAACTTAAAGTGATAACATTCCGCGAGGCCCTGTTCGAAGCCCTTATTCACAGATTCTACATCGATCCTACAATGACCGCATACGGTGAGGAAAACAGGGACTGGGGCGGTGCTTTTGCCGTTTACAGGGGGCTTACGGAAAGCCTTCCTTATCACAGGCTGTTTAACACTCCCATCTCGGAGGGTGCCATTGCAGGTTCTGCAGTAGGTTATGCCTTAAGCGGCGGGCGTGTGGTTGCGGAGCTTATGTATTGCGATTTTATGGGCAGGGCAGGAGATGAGATTTTTAATCAGATGTCCAAGTGGCAGTCTATGTCTGCAGGGATACTTACGATGCCGCTTGTCTTAAGGGTTTCCGTTGGCAACAAATACGGAGCCCAGCATTCCCAGGACTGGACATCCATCGCCGCACATATACCGGGGCTAAAGGTAATGTTCCCTGCAACACCCTACGATGCAAAGGGTATGCTCAACCTTGCACTTCACGGTTCCGATCCGGTTGTGTTTTTCGAAAGCCAGCGGCTCTACGATACCGGGGAGATATTTGTTTCCGGCGGTGTGCCGGAAGGGTACTACGAAATACCGGAGGGCGAACCTGCAGTGCGGAGAAAAGGCAGTGATATTACAATACTCACTATAGGCGCGGCCCTTTACAGGGCGGTAGAAGCTGCTGAAGATCTTAAAGAAAATTACGGTGTCTCCGCAGAGGTTATAGATGCCCGGTTTATTAACCCCTTAAATTACGAAACTATTATACAATCGGTAAAAAAAACAGGTAAGATTATTCTTGCATCGGATGCCTGCGAGAGAGGGTCCTTTCTCCATACGATCGCATCGAATGTGTCGCAGCTTGCCTTCGACTATCTCGATGCTCCTCCGGCTATAATCGGCGCACGAAACTGGATAACCCCGTCTGCAGAGATGGAACCGGATTTTTTTCCGCAGAAGGAATGGATTATAGATGCAATACACGAGAGGATACTCCCCCTGCCCGGCCATAGACCTGCTACTGTTCAAAAAACAGAAAATATCCTTTATAGAAACAGAAAAGGGGTGTAAATTTATTCTTGTATGGGCAAAAAACCAACCGGCAGGAAGGCAGAAAAACAAAAGGGGAAAAATATTATTTCCATCATCGCTTTCCCCCTGCTCTTTGTTCTTATTTTTCTCTTTGTTTTCATATTCCACCGGCAGTTATGGGAAATCTTTTCATCGCCCGATAAACTTAAAAGATGGGTAATCTCCGGCGGAATTCTTTCGCCGCTTCTCTTTATCGGTCTGCAGGCTCTTCAGGTTATCGTTTTTATTATCCCCGGCGAAGTCCCTCAAATTGCAGGAGGCTACCTGTTCGGCATACCGGACGGGATTCTCCTCTCCGTTGTAGGTATTGCAATAGGCTCGACATTGAGTTTTTACCTTTCCAGGATACTCGGAATCCCGTTCGTGCGCAGCATCTTTAAACCCCGGCAGGTGGAAAAGATGGAAAAACTTATAGTTTCACCGAGGTCAAAACTTGCCTTTTTCCTTCTCTTCCTTATACCGGGGATCCCGAAGGATATACTCTGCTACATTGCAGGGCTTTCTCCCATGAAAATCCTCATCTTTCTCCTTATATCCACAACCGGGCGTCTGCCGGGGATAATAGGAAGTGTTATGATGGGTGATGCCGCCGCGGGCAAACAATGGGTATTCGCAGGGATCATATTCACCATAGCCGTTGTCCTTTTTTTTATCGGATTTCTCTTTCGGGAAAAATTAGAGCTGTGGATCGCATCTCTTTCGCAGAACACTGCAGCAAAACAGCCGGCGAAATCGAAAGATACGGAAAAGTGCGGTCCTAATCAGAATATCAGCGGACAAAAGAGCGAAAAAGGGAAAGATTATCAGGATCAGGTTTAAGCCTGCCCTCTTCCAGCATTTTTACAATTTCTACGACTCTTCTGTTAACAGGTGTTTCCGTATTAAAACTTTCACCGAGTTTTACGATTTCTCCGTTTAAGTAATCTATTTCCGTTTTCCTGCCGTGTTTAAGGGATGCAAGCATCGACGATTCCGTTTCTCCGTGTTTTTTGCCTATAAGCCGGATAAGAGCGTACTTTATCTTTTGCGGAAGGAATTTTCCGGCCAGAAGAAGGGGAATATTTATGCCGAAGGGGACACCGGGCAGGGCTTTTAACCTTACCCCGCTCTTCCGTGCTACCGCATAAACCTCATTGCCTATCTTTAAACTTAGCTCAAGAATCCGCCTGTTTTCCGTGAGTTTTCCGAAAGGCATGCCGGTTACCGCTCCGAGCGAGGTAAGAGAAGCAGTTACCGCCAGTTTCGACCATAAAACACCCTTAATATCGCAGGTTAATTTAACCGGAAATATTTCCGCAAGAACATTACTTGCCGCATTACTACCCTTCTCCTTTTCCGCCGCAAAGGGCCCCCGGGCAGTCACCCTGTACCTTCCGGGCTCCGTCATAGATGCTCCCCACAGCACAGAGGCAATAAAAATCCTGTCCGCGCCAAATTTCTCTTTTAAATTAAGCCCTTCCAGACCGTTCTGAATAAGAACTACCTTTCCGCTTTCCGACAGGCAGGGCAGAATAGTTTTTACCGCATCGTTAAGTGTATTGAGCTTTGTTGTTACAATAACCACATCGAGAGGATTATCAATATCAGCCGGTGATTCGACTACCAGCGGCTTAGCGGTGGTTATGGTTTTACCTCCCTCAACTTTTCCTTCCTTAACTTTACCTTCTACAACAACAAGGCCTTTATCCCGAATCGTGCCGTTTATCCTCCTGTTCCTGCTTACAATCCATAATTTCCTACCGTGTTTTTTAAACAGTTTGCCTGCAATTACCCCTCCGAGGCTTCCGCAGCCGACTACTCCCACTGTCAAGTTATCGTTTACCATTAAGACCCTCATAATATCTGATAAAGTATTGTCAATCCTTTAATTTATCATTATTCTGACAGACATGATACACGGATTACAGCATATAGGAATAGGATTTAAAGACATTAACAGGGCGTGGGATTTTTACAAAAAAGTTCTTCATTTTGATGTTCCTTTAAGCAGGTCGCAGCGTACTGCAGAGAGAATGGGTAAACTTACCGGCGGTCCTCAGGAGAGACAGGTTGTCATAGCGCTTAACCTCTTAGGGGGCGCCCTGGTGGAAATATTTCAGTTTCTCTCAAAAGAACCTCTTCCTGCCCCCGATTTTAATTACGGTGATCTGGGAATACTTTCCATTGCACTGAAAGTTAAAGATATCAATAAAGCATACAGCGACTTAAAAGAATCGGGAACAAGGATAATAAATCCCCCGGAATCCCGGGGTACTCTTCCCGAACAGCTGTTTTTTTATGATCCGGAGGGAAATCTTTTAAGCCTGATCCGGCTGCCGGATACGGAATTCTCCCTGTCCGAAAAGAATTCAAACATAGGGGGGATACTGTTCCCGACCGTCGGTGTTTCCGATATGGAGAAATCACTGCACTTTTACAGAGATATTCTCGGCTTCGACACGGTTGTTTATGATTATAAAGGGGAAGATAAAAGGTTAACCGGGATTCCTGGAGCCGGCGGGACTTTAAGACGTATTCTTTTAAAAATGAACAGAAAACCCACCTCCCTGTTCAGCTTTTACCTAAAAGGCGGAATGATCGAACTTGTTCATGCGGATAAGGGGAGGCATATTCACAGGTACAGGAAAAGAGGATGGGGGGATTCGGGAATCATGGAACTCTGCTTCGATGTGAATGATATAGAAGCTACTTACAGACAGCTCGTCCGGTCGGGTGCAGGACCTGTAATAGAGGCGAATACCGATAAGTTTGATATGGGAGGAGGCAGTTCCGCATTTTTCGCCTATGTAAGCGATCCGGACGGAACATGGGTCGAGCTTGCAGAGATAACAAGTTTTCCCATATGGGGCAGACTGAACTTCGACCTTAAAAAAAGACCGAAGAATAAACCCCTTTCGCCGTTGCTGATGAAGCTTTTAAGATTTGCAAAAGAAAAATAGTACCGGTACCATTCTATTTTCTCCCCATGGCTATTCCCGGGGGCAGTGTTACAGTTTTATAGTACAGATATTTAAACGGATGGATATTAAGGGGATTGGGGTACCAGCCTCCGATTAACTCGAGATTTATAAGATTAAAAGAGGGCGGATTATTAAGGGGAAGAACCACAGCCCGGTCGAGAAGTATTTTTTCTCCTTCGGCAAGGCGTTTATATCTCTCCATGCCCTTCTCGCCGTACGACTTTTCTATTATGCCGTCGTACTCTTTACTGTTAAACCGTGAATCATTTAAGTTGCCTCCGCTCATCCAGAGCTGAAGAAAAGTAAGAGGATCTGCAAAATCTCCGATCCATGTTGCACTGCCTATAGTGTAATCATCCTTTTTAAGCTCCTTAAGGTATTCATCATAGGGATACGTTTTAATCGTTACTTTCGCAGAAACCTCTTTACGCCATATTTGAGCTATACTTTTGACAATTTTTAATGCACCGGAGGAATTGGAAACCTTAATAATTATTTCCGGAAGGCCCCTGCCATCAGGATACCCTGCTTCTCTAAGCAGATTCTCCGCCTCTTTTTTATTCTGCTTAACAATTCCCTCAAGCTTCGGATACCCGGGAATAGACGGAACCAGTGTGGAAGCCGGTATACGAAAATTATCGGATCTTAATTTTCCCCAGGGCACCATAAGCGCCAGACCCCTTCTTACTCTGTAGTCGTTCCAGGGTTTTTTATCCGTCACAAAGAATAGATAGCCTGTTCCGAACAGGGGATAGGCAATAATATTAGATGTATCCTTTATAAGTTTAGGATCCCAGTCATCCGCCCACTGGATTTCTCCCCTGTTAAATTCCTTCGAAATCTTCTTCGTATCATCGGTAAAAATTATTCGAATGGTATCTACTTTTACATTCTTTTTATCCCAGTAGAGCATATTTTTTTTTAGAACAATTTCTCCCTTTGTTCTTTTATACATCAGGAAGGGGCCATTGCCGACAATAACACCTGATCCGTTCCAGTTTTTATCCCTGATATATCTTTTATTTAAGGGGACAAAACTTGTATGGCAGAGTATCTTTAAAAAGTGAGATGCAGGTTTATTAAGCACCACATCGAGTTCCTTCTCCGAAACCGCTTTTATTCCAACCCCGTCTGCATTTTTTGTTTTCCCATTCCTGTAATCGGCGGCTCCTTTTATTATATCGAATAAAAATGAATACTCTGCTTTTGCCTTCGGATTAAGCATTCTGAGCCATGAACTGCGAAAATCCTCCGCTGTAACCGGTTCGCCGTTGCTATACACAGCATCACTGCGCAGGAAGAATTTGTAGGTAAGCCCGTCATCGGAAATCTCCCACCTCTTTGCAACACCGGGCAGCGGTTCCAGAGTAAACGGATGATATGTTACAAGCCCCTCATAGATACCTGTAGATATCTGAAGTCCGACAGTCGTATAGAGATGGAGCGGATCGAGGCTCCAGCTTCCCGATCCGAAAGCTATCACGATTCTGTCTTCTTCAGAATTTTCTTTATCGGAATTTTTCTCTGCTGCCAGCCGCATCATCGGCAGAGAAAAAATAAGAACAGCGAAGAAAATATAAAGAATTCTGCTTTTTAATTTATCCGGTTTCATCATGATAAAGAAGATAAACGTTTTTATTAGAATATTCTATAAGGAACAACCTTTTTTATCCTGATCTTAATTCTTACCGTTGTAACATACATTCCGTCATTCACAGTTACTTCAGGGCTGTTCCATACAATAACCTCTCCGCTTACTTCACGGGGCTTATTGTATATTCTCGGTCTTAGATAGTTCCTGACTGCGTCTTTAACAGCGTTCTTAAAAGATACTCTTCTCTCCGCGGAACCTTTAAAAATATTTCCGGTGCCCATGCCCGAAGAAACGGCTATTGCACTGCTGGACCATGCCTCTCTGTTTAAATATTGAAATTCCAGCAAATGATACAGCACCTTTGCATGGAGTCTTTTATCTTCCTGCCGGACATCCGTCACTTCCAGCCGTTTATCGCCCCACTTTATCAGGGCCGCCGGCTTAAGTACAAACACATCCTTAATCTTCCTCGTCTTATCGGAGGGTGTGTATATAAAACTGTATCCGTAAATCATGGAAGATAAAAAGATCCTTGCCTCTTCCAGAAGCTTCTTTATGGCCACTTCCTTCGGAACAGGATATTCTCCTTCCAGAGAAACCATCGGTTCCAGTTCCCACCATACATTAACGGAGAGCCTCTCCGAATATCCCGCCGTTAAAGAGAAGATAAAAAGAATACAGAAAAAAATGTTCTTCACCATTACTTTTATCGGTAAATACAAGTCTTCGCTTACGCGTAAAAGCGATTCGTAGAATATCCGGCAGACCTATTTTTTAAAGAATACTTTTATGGCATTAATCCTGTACCTGATCAAAAAGTAAAAATAGGCAAAGGCAATTCCTGCAAGGTGCGTAAGATGTGCAATCCCTGTCTGCAGGTTGGTAAGCTGGAAGAAAATTTCGAGACCTGCAAAAAGCAGGACGGCTATCGGCGCTCTTAACGGAAGAATCCCGAAAATAAACAGTACGGAATCGGGGAAAAGCGCAGCATATGCCAGAAGCAGTCCGTATATTGCCCCCGATGCTCCGACAACCGGTATTAAAGCCATTCCGGAATACCAGTTAAAGATAAGCGTAAAAAGACCCGCGCCTATCCCGACTGTAAAGTAAAATACTAAAAACTCGGTACTTCCGAGCTTCCTCTCCAGAGGCACTCCGAAGATAAAAAGGGCAAGCATATTTAAGAATATATGGGTAAAATTGGCATGAATGAACATATACGTAAAAATCTGCCAGACGAACATTCTTCTAATTACAAGAATCGGGGTTAATGCAAGATAGCCCAGGACATAAGGATTAATATAATTAAAGAGAAACATTATAAAATTGATAATTATAAGCCCTATTGTCGCATTATAAAATTTATAGGCGATCGGCTTTCTTAAAAACGAAATATTATTCATACTCACAAGGTAAAATTGAAATCCTTTATTGTCAATCTCTATTTTTTTGATATCATTGTTTTTCTACAACCCTTATTATTTCTTTACGGGAATAAATCGTATCGATATACTTCCTGGCCGGCCTGTCCCAGTAATAAACGGAATTTCTTGCATTATTCCTCGCCCTATAGAGAACTATCTCGTTCGCTTTCTTAAAGAACATCATACTTCTTTCCATGGCATCGTAAAAGGAACCCGCGTTATAATCACCGAACAAAAATCCGTTCCCTGTAACAATATATCCTTTAATCTTTACCGGGCGGACAGTATCTCTTAATCCTCCTGTTGCCCTTGCAGTTACTAAACAACCGCATGCCATCGCTTCGAGCTGGGATATCCCCCCGGGCTCGTACATGGAGGGCATTAAAAAAAGATCGGAAGAGAGGAGAGGAATACTTATATCCTGAAAACCTATGGTAACCGATACGCTGTCCCTGTAATACGAACCTAGCTGCACCAGACCGTGTGCCAGCTCTTCACCTGACCGGTCACCCCACGCAACAGGTCCCCCTATAATACCCTGAAAACCAAGGCGGGAAAATAGACCCTCCGAGGCCTCCAGGAGAAGTTTAAATCCTTTCTGCTCGGCAACTCTGTGGATCATGGTAAAAAGAATTTTATCCGGATCAACGGCAAATCCCCTCTGAAACTGAAGAAGCAGCTTATTTCTGATTCTATAAAGGGTTTCTCTTCTTATTTTACTCTTTACGGATTTATAATAATCGGGACTTATTAATAATTCGGGATAACGGATCTCTATCTTTTCCTGAAGAATTTCATTTTTATAGATATACTCGCACAGTTTCGGATAGTATTCATCGACGAATCCGGAACTATCGAACTTTTTTTGAATACCTCCGATAAAATCCCTGCCGATCGCATTATTAATCCCCACGACCTCCTTAAGCACGTGCTCCAGGCCGTCGCCCGCCACTTTAATCTGCCCGGCATAGGACGGGCTAACCGTAATAACACAATCGGAAAATCTTACGCCCGAAGCCATACAGTTTATTTTTTCAGGTTCCACCGGATCGCTGAATTCAATAAACCTGTCCCGGGGTATGTTGAACAGATTAAACAAATCCTTGCCGTTTTCGTACCTGCCGTAGGAATCAAAGTACTGCCAGTTTCCATTGTGAACAATATGGAAAAAAGTTGTTCTGATGAAATTCTTATTGTTATAATAATAAGGATCGGTCCGCACTATTCCGTTAAACAATCCTGCAAAGGCATCGTTTGTAAACACAAAAAGGGGATTTAGATTTAATACGGTAATGGCCTCTGCGGCGGCACGTCCGAGTGCAATACGCCTCTTTAATTTCTCTTCGGCCGTATACCCCCAGTATAATCCGTCAAATAGTTCATGGTGTTCCAGCAGTATAAAGTGAATCCCCTCGACATCGCCCCTGTGTACACCGACTTCGTAAAAATTGTCTCCTACTTCGAACCGCATATTAATTCCGGCATAAGTTATGCCGTACCTTTTAAGGGAGTCAAACATTTTTTTTACCGCATTGCTGTCGCCGTTTTTATATAGAGGTGTAATTACATATACCTCTTCACCCATTTTAACAAGCTCCAGGGGCAGCTCATACACGACATTTGCAAGTCCGCCGCTTTTGGAAAACGGAACAGCCTCTGCCGTAATAAAAACCAGGGGCCCCTGCCTGTTATGTTCCTTTAACTTTTTACCCAGATTATTAATAATGCTGTCGGAAGATTCCGACATACGGTTAATATAGTTTAAAAGCTGTTCCCCCGGCTTAATTCCGTTCTTAAACATGTAAAAAAGCGCCCTTTTTAACCCCAATTCCAGTATTTCTTCCGGTTCCCCTTTACGGCCTTTGTAACCTGGCAACAGGTAACTACGCACCAGGCAACCGGAAATAAACCTTATAAAATCGTCGAATGTGCCCGCATGAGCTGCAATCTCTAAGAATGCAAAATTGGAAAGAATATGACCGGCATTATCAATTGTGCGGAGTCTGGCGATCGAGTGGAACAGAAAATCCTCATAAAATTGCTCCGGATTTTTTAATACTTCCAGTTTTAACAGCTTTACGCGGTCCGTATAGGGGATAACAGCGGATATTTTTGAAATACGTAGTTCTTTTCCTGTAATATAGCCGTATCTGCCCGTTATATGGGAGTATAACGGATCAACGATTCTAAAATATTTGCCTTCATCGACAGGCAGTTCGGGCTGGTCAAATTGTATCAATACATGTTCGGTGCTGCCGGAAAAGCTGAAAGCTCCGATCCACAGGGTGTCGCCGGAGAACTTTACCGCTGCGGCAACCATACGGTTATTTGTCCGGACAAGATAACCCTTTCCTCTGTTCTCCCTATGAAATTCATACAGACGTTCATAAAAGCCTGTTATGGTCCTGTTGGAAACATCCTCGAATTGATTCCAGTTTACGTATATATTATCCAGATAAACCTTCCACATTTCTCCCTCTGCATTTCCTTCGTAATCCAGAACTATATTACTCATAAACGAGGTAAGCATTGCCGCAGCCGGTAATCCCCTCTGTCCGAAAGCGTAAAGGGGCCGGTCTTCATCGTGGTTACCCAATATGCCCAGCAGTTCCGTTCCCTCCGGCAGAGTGTTCGGGAAATAGTTTTCGTAGAGATGGTAGATTTCTCTTACATCCGTTTTACCATGGGTTATATTTTCGCATATTTTAAAAAGTGCCGAGTTATAGGAAATAATACCCGATCTTGCCAGATACTTTTCACGGCCCCAGTAGCATTCGGCCACATTGATAAAAAAATCCTTCCGTTTTTCCTTCAGCTTGTTTTCGATAACATTCATCACATAGTGATGAAAGGGACACGCAATAACATCTCTGCAGACCGAATCGTAGTACCCGGTTGTTATAAAGTGTTCATCCTCCCTGTCATTTACAATAACGGCACCTTCCAGCATATCCTCGGCGCTTCTTTCGGTATTATAGATAAAGGGGTAATTGTTTCTCTTCATCATAACGGGAACGGCGTGCGCCGAATCGAACCTGATTCCATCGATATTATACAGCTCTATCATTTTTTCTATCGATCCGGAAAGCCACTCCCAGACCTCGAATTTTCTGTAATTGAGAAGTTTCCCGTCATTCCAGCTTCCGTATCTGCCGTCGGTCGCAGCCCGTTCCACCAGGTTGCCGGAGGCGTCATAACATTTGACTACGCAATCATCCGGAATTTCCCTGCTTTTTCTGTTTAAGTGGGGAATTACATCCATTATTACTTTTATATCAAGCGAGTGTGCCTTTTCCACTAATTGTTTAAAAGCATCGGCGCCGCCAAGCGCCCCTTCTATTTCAACAAGGCTCATGGGCGAAAAGGGTGACGGCGAAGTCGCCCCTTCAGCCCAGTCTTCCCTGTTGCTCCCCCTTCTCTGAGCACCTAAAATGTATATATCGGTAATTCGATAACGGTCCTTCATATCGTCAAGATGCGCGGTAATATCGGCAAATTGAGCCAATCTGATAATTTCTCCGTGCTCATTATAGACAAGACCGGGATGCTCCCGGTTCTTCCACCAGTATACTCTTGTAAATCCGTGAATATCCGGAAATATCTCTAAAATAATTCGTCCCCGTATATCAGGAATTACATTGATTCTTCCGCTGCATTCCGGACAGAGCATCCACCGGGTATTCTTTTTACCTTTTTTAAATACGGTATAGTCATACTGTCCGAGCTTTTTAAACGTGTAACTGCCTTCGTATCTTCCTTTATTCAGTCCGGGCAGTTTAGTCCTTTCTAATTTTATATCGGTATACTTAAGATATTTTTCCAGGGTGACACCGTGAGAGGAATTATTTATATATATTCTTAAAAAATAATCAAGCTTTGTCGGCGGAAGATCAAAAACGAAATCATGCTTCGTTCCTATGATAATGCTGGCAAATGCAGTTGCCAGGGGGGCATCATATTCCTTCGGAGAGAATATACGTTCAAGGATTATATTCGCTCTTTTTCGTACTTCATGGATATCATGCCCTGACGCGGAAACAACAAGCCGGATGATCTCCCGCAATGAAACATAATCATCGGATCTTTTATATCTCCTGGCCAGCCTGTCCAATTCTTTAATCGCCTTTACATTTTCTTCGTAATTAAACCGTTCCGTATTATCATGAAAATGCTCATTTAACCGCAAAGCATATGTATGCCTGCTGCTCATCGTAAATTTCGGAACCTTTTTATAAAAAGGGATGACCGGCTTTTCTTCCTGAACAATTAATGAGATACGTACCATCTCATCGGTAAAACTATCAAGTGCCAATGCAGTTTTCTTATGAATTTCTTCCGTATGCAGAAAACCTGTTTCTATGGCGCGCTCTTCGATAATCATTAATGATGTAAACACGGACAACAGATTCCCATTATCATGTTTTATACTGTAAAAAAGAGTATCAAACAGAGTAAGCGGCAGATAAACAGTCGGAATTTCCGGCCAATCAGGACCCGGGCCTACATGAGAAATTATGGTTGCTATGCCGGGCAGATGAAAAAATGAAGGCATACCGCTTTTCTCTTTAATGACCACAAAGCGGCGTTTTGTTAAATCCCTGCTTTTACTTCTGATTATGGCATTGTGAATAAAATAAACGGCATTTGTTACTCTCGAGGACAGGTGTGCATCTCTTTTAAACCCTGCAATAATACCCGGATTGTCTATCGAGATATTCTTAAAAATAGAATTTTTAAAATCCGATAAATATGAATAAACCGATTCCAGTTCCGGTACCGGTTCCTGTCCCGGTTCCGGATTTAACCGGGACAGAATATCTTTACCGGGAAAAAACGGAAATGCCCTGTTTTCCGCAAAAGCCGATTTAATCCCGGATTTAACGGAATCGTTATTTAAGAAATCCTCATCGATATTTGTAGTATCGTAAATTTTAACTAAAGATGGACCCCTGGCTAAAATCCCCATGGCATCATTCTTTTAAATAAACCCTGGCTTTTTTCCCTTCACCGAAAAAAACCACTTTATTCTCCCGTGCAAGCCAGCCTAAAGCTTCGTAGAGAAGATCATTGGGCAGGTTGGTCCGGTACTTTAATTTTGGTATCGTCATGCCGGAATCTCCGTCCTCTATCGACTGCCATGCTTTTAAAGCCTTCCATACCTCACCGGCTGCGATGCCTATCCTTTCGACAAAATCCATTCTTTCCTCCCTACTTTTTATCCTAAAAAAAATAAAATATCTCTGTTAATAACTTTTTTTTATTCTTAAACTGTATTGAATTATAACTATAATGGAATACGATAATCAACTGTGGAGCAATTAATAAATGAATAAAGATTTATCTAATTCGGAATGGCTGTTGACAAACAGAAAAGGCGGCTATGCCCTGGGAACCGGAAACCTGGTAAACTCGAGAAAGTACCACGGCCTGCTTATTGCATCATCGAAAGATTTAAAGCGTACACACCTTGTATCCTCCGTGGAAGAAAAATACGAAATTATGGGTGAAACCTTTTTTACGGATTCTAATAACTATCCGGACACTGTATATCCCAATGGCAGGAATTACCTGGAACATTCGGAACTCCGCCCGTATCCCCTGTTTAATTACATGGTACCGTCAGCAAGAGGGGCGGTTATTATCCTGAAAGAAATATTTATGGATGAAGATGAAAATATTACTCTTATAAGGTACCGGAATACGGGTAATCAGACACTTAAATATTCTTTTCGATATAAATTCAGCTTAAGGGATCATCACAGTGTAAACCGGCCCGGTTTATTCGATTATATTCCCACAGAGGTCAGAATAAAGGATACCGGTCTTTACAGAAACGGAGTTATAAAGCGGGAAGACAACAAAGTGCAGGCATACCTCTATACCTTTTCAGGGAATTTAATCGAAGACCCGGTAATCTACAGAAATGTTTACTATAAAAAAGAAGCATTAAGAGGGTACGATGCCTATGAGGACCTTGTTTCTCCCTTTCTGCATACCGGGATATTTAAACCGAATGAATGTATGGAAGTCATGTTTTCCGGTTGTGATATAGACGACCTGAAAAAAAACAGCATAGGGAGTATCAAAAAAGGAATCCGTGAAAGATATGCCCGTCTTAAAAGAAGAGTATATCATTTTACAACCGGCAACGCGCAGCATGCCGGGTTTTTAAAGAAGGATTATCCCGGTATACTCAAAGAAATGATGAATGATTTTAGAATCAATAAGGATATTGTTGCGGGATACCCCTGGTTTTCTGCCTGGGGGAGGGATACCATGATTTCTCTGGAAGCCTATACCCGGGAAAGAGAGGAATCCGGTTTCGTTTTCTCCGTTCTTAAAAGCTACGGCAGAGAACTGCAAAACGGCGTGCTCCCCAATGTAAAGGGTGAAGGAGGCATGGGGGCAAATTACGATACCGTCGATGCATCACTTTGGTTTGTGCAAAGAGCGTATGAATCTTTTACTGATTTTAGCAGCGCAGAAAAACAGACAATCTATGAATACTGTAAAGAAATTCTATTAAACTACATGTACAACGGCACTCTTCCTTTTTTCTTCGATTCCGGAGACGGCCTTATCGTCTTAAGAAAAAACACAGGCGCCGCTTTAACATGGATGGATGCAAAAGTCGACAACATACCTGTTACACCCCGTTACGGGAAACCCGTGGAAATAAACGCTCTCTGGTACAATACGGTCAGGATGGTAATCGAAATGGCCGGGGAATTAAAGGAAAAGGTTGTAGCCAACGATACATACTCCGTAAATACGGAAGAACTTAACAAAACCGCAGCTTTAATAAAAGAGAGTATGGGTAAATTCTACAGTAATGGTATATTATGCGATCGTCTGGAAGATGACAGACCGGTTCCCGAAATAAGACCTAATTTCGTAATCGCACTCTCACTGCCCTTCGATTTCATGGATATTAAACATCTTGTCAGAGCATATGAAACAGCCAAAAATAAACTGTTAACATCTTACGGGCTGCGCACTTTATCCGAAGATTCACCGATGTTTAAGGGCATGTACATCGGGGATCAGAAAACAAGGGATTCGGCCTATCATCAGGGTACGGTATGGGCGTGGCTGCTTCTCCCCTATGCAAAATTACTTAAGAAGATAACAGGCGAAAAAAATGTTTTATATACGGAACTCGAGAGGATAACCGCAGAGATAAAGGCTAAAATATTAGACGGAATTTATGCTTCCGTTGCAGAGATATGGGACGGGAAAAACCCCGAAGAATCCAAAGGGACACCGGCCCAGGCCTGGTCGGTAGCCGCTTTATACTGTATCGAAAAGATTAAGGAGAACTGCACTGACTGATTCGAAATGGAATATTTTTATAAGCCTGATACTGTAGAGGCCATTGCATGACCATTCTAATGCTCTGCTGGGAGTTTCCGCCGTTTATTGCCGGAGGGCTCGGCATGGCCTGCTACGGTATTGTAAAGGCGCTTCTTAGGTTAAACATAACCATTTTCCTCTTTCTACCGGCCAATTTCCCTCTCTACTTTAAACTTACACTTCCGGAAGATGCGGATAACCTGGAACCCTCCTTCTTCCTGCGGAAAGATGAAGATAACTTTAAGATGAGAAACTTTAAATCCTATGCAGAGCGGTTACAATACCTGGGGTTAAATCCCGGACCTGAAACGTATCTCTATAATGATGCGGTTTTTCAGAGAGTAAGGGGGTTAAGGGAAACAGTGTCCAGGTATGGTGAAAAACTTGAATTTGATATTATCCACGCCCATGACTGGCTTACATATCCGGCAGCCGGTTTTTTAAAACAAAAAATGAGAAAACCGCTTGTGGTTCATGTGCATTCAACCGAATATGACCGTTCCTGCGGCCCGGGAAATGAAATAATACACAGAATAGAACGGATGGGCCTTCTCATGTCCGATGCGGTTATTGCCGTATCGAATTACACTAAGTCTGTTATCAGGGAAAAGTACGGCATAGAGGCGGAGAAAATCAAAACAGTGTATAATTCGTATACATTGCCTGAAATACCGGCAGAAGAGAAACGTACCTCTAAAGAACCTGTAATTCTCTTTTTGGGAAGGCTTACCCGCCAGAAGGGGCCTGAGTACTTTTTAGAAACGGCAAAAAAAATACACGAACTCTGTCCCGAAGCATCTTTTATAATGGCAGGCGAGGGCGACTACAAGGGCGAATTAATCAGGAAATCCGCCGAATACGGAATGGAAGATAAATTCATTTTTACAGGTTTTTTAAACAGAAAAGAAGTGGCGGAGATTTTAAATTCGTCGGATATACTTATTCTTCCGTCGGTATCCGAGCCCTTCGGCATAACCGTGCTCGAAGCGATGAGATCGGGGGTTGTCGTTATTGCTTCCGGCAGATCGGGGGTTTCGGAATTTATGAATAATATATATAAAACTGATTTTAACGACATCGACAGAATGTCTTCCCTTGCCTGCAGGCTGATAAGAAATCCGCAGGAAAGGAAAAAGACTGCGGAAAAAGCCGGAAGAGAGGTAGAAAAAACAAGCTGGGATACAATTTCCCGGTCGATTATTAAAATATATTTAGACATCCATGAAAATTTGTGATATAAGACTGGATGTTATAAACAGGAGAACAGGTATGTTTTTAAAAAATTTTTTTGTAAACCCGCGCTATCCCGAAAAGCTGAAAAAACTTTTTGAGCTTGCATACAACATCTGGTCATTATGGGACGACGATGCCTTAAACCTCTTTGAAAGAATAGATACAAACCTCTTCCGGAAATTCAATAAAAATCCGGTAAAACTTCTCCACCTGATTAATGACGACCGTATGAAAGAACTGGCCAAAGACGAAGCATTTCTATACGACCTTAACAATGTATGGGAGAAGTACAAGCTTTACTCCGAACATAATAAAATATATGCGGACAAATTCAAAGATTCGGCCATAGCCTATTTTTCCATGGAATTCGGCCTGCATAAATCCATTCCGATATATGCAGGAGGACTCGGAATCCTCTCCGGAGATCACATAAAGGGTGCATCGGATTTAGGAATACCGATAATCGGGATCGGACTTTTTTACAGGTACGGATACTTCGATCAGCGGATAAACCCGAACAGCATTCAGGAAGAAGCGTATACGGAAAACAACGTATACTACATGCCCATTAAAGAACTTAAAAATTCGGATGGAGAATCCGTTTACATTACAGTGGATATTTTAGGGACAAAGATAAAGGTAAAAGCCTGGCAGATTACCGTGGGTATGATAAAACTCCTGCTTCTCGATACGAATATAGAAGAAAATCCTCCGGAATACAGGGCAATAACAAACTATTTATACGACGCAGACAGAGATAAGAGAATCCAGCAGGAAATTATTTTAGGTTTCGGCGGTTTACGGCTGCTTAAAAAGCTGAATATAAAACCTGCTGTTTTTCATCTTAATGAAGGACATTCGGCGTTTCTTATTATTGAAAGATTAAAAGGACTGGTAACAGACGAAAAGTATACTTTTAATGAGGCCGCCGGATTAATTAAAAGCACTTCCATATTTACAACGCATACACCGGTTCAGGCGGGAAATGAGAATTTTCCGGTGGAAATGATAAAAAAGTATTTAAAAAAAGATATCGAAGCCATGGGAGTTACCTTTGATAACTTTATCAAGTACGGGGCATATAACGGCAAGGAAACTTTCTGGCTGCCTGTACTTGCCATTAAATTCTCCCAGTACATAAACGGAGTTTCCGCACTGCACTCGGAAGTTTCAAAGGAGATGTGGAAAGACCTCTTCCCCAACAGGGTCATAAATGAAGTCCCGATTACCAATGTCACCAATGGCGTTCACCATTCCTGGCTTTCCAATGAGATGCGCTATCTGTTTCGAAGATACATAGGACCCGATTATGTTTATTCGGGCAGGAATGTGGATATGCTTAAAAGAATTCCGGATATTCCGGATGAAGAGATATGGGAAGCCCACATGCAGAGGAAACGAGAGATGGTTTCTTTCCTCAGGGATACGGTAAAAGCAGAGGCAGTTCATAAAGGGTTCTCCGTTATAAAAATAAAAAGAATACAGGAAATGCTCGATGTTCATACACTTACAATCGGATATGCAAGAAGATTCGCAACATATAAACGGCCTACCCTGCTGATACATGATAAGGAAAGGCTGATGAATCTCATCACCAACACGAAAAGGCCTGTTCAGATAATCTTTGCAGGAAAAGCACATCCTGCGGACCTTGCGGGCAAAAATATGATAAAAGAAATAATCGATTACTCAAAAGAGTATCATGTGGAAGACAAGCTCATCTTTATTGAAAATTATAACAGAAAAATCGCAGAGAATCTTGTGCAGGGTGTGGATGTATGGCTGAACAACCCCATAAAACCGATGGAGGCTTCCGGAACTTCGGGCATGAAGGCGGGGATGAACGGTGTTCTAAATTTAAGCGTAATGGACGGCTGGTGGCCGGAGTGTTACAACGGGAGAAACGGGTGGGCAATTACCGCAGGTGAAATTTACGATAACCAGGATCTAAAAGATTATGCGGAAGCTCAGCAGATATACGATACTTTAGAAGAAGAAATCGCTCCGCTGTACTACGAGAGAGACGATCATGATATACCGAGGGTCTGGGTTCAGATGATGAAGGAATCAATCTATTCTGTTTATAAAAACTTCACCATCAGCAGAATGCTCAGTGATTATACCGAAAAATTTTACCTGCCTGCCGCAGCCAATAATAAAAAATTATTAAAGAATAACGGAAGCTACCTGAAAAAACTTATAAATGAACATGACAGAATAGTTTCATTCTGGAATGAGATTTATATTAAAAACATATTTACGGATATCGATAAGCATGAAGACCTCTACACAAATGATACGATACAGGTGGAATGCTATGTTTATCTCGATGATGCAGATTCGGAACTGTTTAACGTCGAACTCTGCTACTATTCGGAAAAGCAGGAAAAACTTCAAGTATCCGGACTTAATTTCAAGGAGAAATATGCAGACAAAACCGGGAAGTACCAGGGGACGCTTACTTTAAAATCCTCAGGGCTGCAGAGCATCAATGTGCGCCTTGTTCCGGCAAATGAGGATATAAAAACCATGTTTCCCGAACTTATAAAGTGGAAAGATCCATCTGATCAACAATAGCTTCCCATCCGAGTTTATCCACACATTCCTGAGCTGACTTTAACCCCGCTATGCGCTCCGAATCGTCTTTCGGCAGCGAGTTAAACAGAGTACCTGCTATACTTTTTAAGATGGACTTTTCTATTTTAAACCTTTCATCGGAATCGATACCGGTGCCGGCGGCTGAAGCGGTGCCGGAACCTGAAAATTCTTTTGCCCGGCCGATAAAATCCACAATACTGTAATGTGCGGATTTACTGCCGGAAAGGGTGTTTTTTAAAAGAAAAGAGGAACCGCAGGAAGACGAAAGCGCCGCGATACCTCCGAACGGAATAACCTCTAACTGTGCTATACCGAAGGGTTCATATATCGAAAACCCGAATTCAGCATCGGAGCCAACCCTTAAATCTCTAAAACTCGCCGTTTCAGGCACCCTTCTGCCGCAGCTTCGTCTGTCGAACCCGAATTGATTTAGAAAAACAGCTTTTATATTCTTAGACCGTGCATTAAATAGTGATAAATAGTCGTATATATCCTTTTCATAACCTACAAGGTCGGGCCATCCCTCTCTGTGAACCACCGGCCAGCCGTACTCCTCCTCCATGGCCGCGATAGAAGCAGAGTCCCTCCCCGTGCCGACAAGTGTCGTTAAAAGAATAAAAGCGCCTTTAACACCGTACCGGTGAAATATTTCATCAAGGATATACAGAAGTGTTATATCCCGCCAGATTCCTTTACTGATTACAAGCCGTGTTACATGGGTAAAGATAATGTCGGGAGTATAATTATAGAGATTTTCCACATAATCCTGAAGGAGTTTCCTGCTCTTAAGTTTTTCATCCGGATTTATCAACTTAACCGGAATCCCGTTATATACAACCTTTATTTTGTTCTCATCGGCATGCGGAATAAAATATCTATACTCATCTTTAACAAGGTCACTTACTGCAAAAACATAATCAAAGTTTACAGTACTCCTGACAAGTTCAGCTCTGTAATTATCCGCCTGGCTTCCGTAGTCATCTTCGAAATTCCTCCCCCTTCTTATACTTTCATACATAGCCGGATAAAAGGAAATATCATGGCCGGGGCTTTCTTCTACCACCCCTCTGCAGGGTGATATTTCATGAGCATAGAAAATAGTTCTGTTGTACTCTTTTTTTAACCCGTTAATAAGCACAGACAGTCCCGCCGGAACTCCCATATACTCGTGGGCAAAATGATAAAACCTACACCCGTCAGGGTACAATGCTTTTAGAATGTCCGGATAGGCAGGGGCTATCCTTACATACTGTTCGTAATCCCAGCTGGAGTATCTATCCGATTCGACTCCGTATTTTTGCCATAATTCAAATTTAAATCTATTCAGCTTATCTTCGTTAATCCGGTTTATCGATACAAGTATCGTATCTACCGTATTCTTTTTATTTACATTGAATTCATTAACTAAAAGCCGTTTGCCGTAAACAATATCTATATCGTAATCTTCTTCTATTTTGTGAAACTTCGAATGATAATTGTCAGAATCAAAGTTATCGATACTTGAGTAGTATACTTCCCCGTCTTTTCCCAGACGGGCTGTTACATTTGCATTCCGGTCAAACAGAGGTCCGTAGAGCAGTGTACCGTTAAAAAAGTCTTTATACCTGTCCGCAGTACAAAGACCGCTTATTACCGCTCCGATTCCCCCGATTTTCTGTACAGCTTCATGAGTAACATGCACCGCGATATTCATGTTGTCTAATATAATAATAAAAAATCAATAGTAAAATCTTTTATACATACATTCATTAACTTTAAAAAATATGCAATTGTAACAAATAATGAAACAGGTAGAAGACTACTATGCAAAACTTTCAAAAAAACTTAAATATCCCGCACGCTCGGTTTTTAAGCTTAAAGAGATTCAGGAGAAGTATCATATTTTAAAAAGAGACAATACGGTACTGGATATCGGCGCATCACCGGGAAGCTGGAGCCTTTATCTCTTAAGAGAATTAAAGATAAAAGGACATATTACAGGCGTGGATCTTGCAGAAATTCCCATTGACCTCGAAAAATACGGTAATTATACCTTCCTATCCGGGGATATCTTAAGAGAAAATACCATAAAGACATTAAGGAACAGCGGTCCTTTTGATGTTATCTTAAGTGATGCGGCCCCTTCGACCAGCGGCAACAGAGGAATAGATGCCTGCCGGTCGCTCGAGATAGCCCGGTCCGTATTTGGTCTTGCCCTTGGCACACTAAAAAAGGGCGGGAATCTCGTTATCAAGGTATTTCAGAGCGAAGATGTTAATGATTTCCTTAAGAATATCAGAAAGATGTTCTTTGAAGCAAAAACATTTAAGCCGAAATCATCAAGGAATGAATCGAGAGAAATATTTTTTGTAGGAATTAAATTTAAACCTTCAAATAAAAAAAATACTTGATTGACACCGGATTTCATTTTATCATGGGAGGAGCATCAATATACAGGAGGATGCGACATAAAAACTATCCCAAGGGGGCACATAAGATGAAAGGCAAAATCTATCTGGTGGCATTATTCCTTCTCCTTACTCCAATCCTTATCTTTTCTCAGTCCGTTCTCGTTAATGATAATTTTAATTCGATGAACGGGTGGAAAGCGGCATACGGGAATTGGAAAATCGTAGATGGCAGGCTTGCTCAGCTCAGCACCACTGCTGGCAAAGCAAAAATAAATCGATACGTTCCGCAATCAGGTTTAATGCAGTATGAGTTCAACGTCCGTTACATCGACGGAGGGATGGACAAATACGGCGGCTTCGGTATTCATGTATTTGTAGATAAACCGCATGGCGGTCTTGCCTGGGGCGACGGCAGGTCATTCCTTTTATGGATTACCTATGATCCCAAAGCATACGACGGCACCGGTTTTTACGGCCAGGTTTACAAGAGCGTAACCAGTTCATACATGTATTTAATGAAAGGTTATAATCAGGAAATCCCGGAAAAGATAAAAATCGGCGGCAAAGATTACGTATATCTCGATCCTGCATATGTTAAATACGACCTCCCGATTAAATTCACCATAGACTCGGCAACAGGAGAAGTGAAACTCTACGATCCTTTAATCCCGAACTGGATATGGAAGTTTTCTTTAGGCGGCCCGGTAGCAAAGGGTTCCTACGTTAGCTTAAGGACCAACAGTCTTGCTGTAAGTTTTGACGATTTTAAGGTTACAAAGCTAAAATAACAGCAGATTAACTGTCAGGATTACAGTCAATCGTAACAGGCAGAAGGGGTTATTCTGAGTTAGATAGGTTCTGATAGGAATAACTCCTTTTTTATTCGGGTGTTCGCGGAACATTGTGCCGAACACAGCATATAACTCCCTTTTAGAATTTTACAGAATTTAGAGATGGCTAATAACGCTCTTCCAAATTTAAAAACGTTGGAAAAAATAAAACTACAAAAAAAACCTTAAACATAAAAGACCTTTATAGAAATCCAGGGAGAATAGTTATTACGGCTCATAGAGAGATTGAAAATAGAAAACCGGAGTGCTTAATATTAGAGGTATGGAATGAGCATAAGGCGGGATTTTAACTTAAAATTGTACCAGGTAATAATCCGGTTCCTCAGTCTTAAGAAGAGTATGCTCGTCCTGCTCGCCATGGTGATCCTGGTGGGATTAGGCGAAAAGATGGCCGAACGCTTTCTTCCTCTCTACCTGGTTGCTATGGGAGGCGGGGCATTCTCTATAGGGTTATTAAACGGTATGGACAATCTGCTCAGTGCGCTTTACTCCTATCCCGGAGGTTATGCCAGCGACCGGCTTGGCTACAAACGAGCTCTAATCCTGTTTAACATTATAGCCATGATCGGCTACCTTGTTGTGATTATCTTTCCTTACTGGCAAGCAGTGATTATCGGCGCTGTCTTCTTTTTGTCATGGACCGCTGTTTCACTGCCGGCGACAATGGACATGGTATCCCGGATCCTGCCAAAAAACAAACGTACGATGGGGGTTTCGATGCACTCTCTGGTACGCCGGATTCCAATGGCCTTGGGACCGGTACTGGGCGGAGTTATGATCGGCATGTTCGGAGAAAAGACCGGAGTGCGTTTGGCTTTCGTTGCAGCCCTAATTCTCGGCGGTGTGTCCCTGGTAATGCAGCAGGTGATGATAAAAGATGATGGAAAGCGGGAGAGCAAGATAGAAGGCAGCCACGTACAGATATTAAAATTGTTGAGTCCGGCATTACGCAACCTATTAGTGTCGGATATACTGGTGCGTTTCTGTGAGCAAATTCCATATGCTTTCGTAGTGATCTGGTGTGTTACGCTGAATGGCATAACACCTCTGCAGTTTGGCGTGCTTACAACCATAGAAATGGTTACAGCAATGATAATCTACATCCCTGTAGCTTATCTTGCTGATAAAAATACAAAAAAACCATTTGTTGTCGCCACATTTGGCTTTTTTACTCTTTTTCCGCTGATATTACTCTTCTCACATACCTTCCTGCTCATGGCGGCAGCTTTTATCGTTCGCGGGATGAAGGAATTCGGAGAACCTACACGCAAGGCACTGATAATGGACCTGGCACCGGAAGGAAAGAAAGCGAAAACATTCGGCGTGTACTACCTGCTTCGGGACATTGTGGTTTCCGCCGCAGCTTTTGGCGGGGCGTTTTTATGGGATGCCTCGACTTCTACAAAATTATTCGATACACTGGGCATAGGACGCAATCTGTTATCCTGGGTCGCCTCGATAGCATCGCCAAGGACCAACCTTTTGGCGGCATTTGGTTTTGGAATAGCAGGAACACTGTATTTTGCCCTGTTTGGCAAGGATTTAAAATTAGAAAAATTAAATATTCGAGGAGGAAAATAAGATGAAGTGGGTAACCCGTTCGCACGTACATGTAGACCGTATAGCCTGTCCATGGCTGATAAGCCGTTTTGTGGACTCGGATGCTGAGTTCTTATTCGTACCCAAAAGCCGGGTAGTTAAAACGGCCGGGGAAACGGGAGCAATTCCTTTTGATGCGCCGGAGGTCGAATTGGGTCATCACAACGGCAGGTGTTCCTTCGAAACCATCATAGAACACTTTAAGCTGACCGATCCGGCTCTTTTGCGGCTGGCAAAGATAGTCCATAGTGCCGATGTAAAGGCAGACCATGATGCAGACCCGGCGGCAATAGGGCTGGAGGCAATTGCTGTCGGCTACAGTTTGCGATTTCCGGATGATCAGGAGAATCTGGATCGACAGTTTGATGTTTATGATGCACTGTACGCGTGGTGCCGTCTGCAGGTGTCGAAAGAAAAGTAGCTGCGCTTTTCTCTACCGGCTGAAAAAGTTTTTTAATTTTATAAAAATACCTGTAACAGTCTTACTAACAATACTCCACAAAACCTAAGGGTGTGTAACTGTACCCCGAACGTTCTCCTTTCGGGTCGCAGTTAGCTGCCCCGCCGCATTATACTCATAATTGGTGATTGCCCCGGTTTCCACCTGTGTCTCTCTTATTACCCGTCCACGCTCATCATAATCGTACCGCGTATGATTATTGTCTCCGATTATCTTTTCTTTCATTTTCCCATCGGCCCGGTAAATGTATTCGATGGTCTCATCTAATGGCTTTATTACTTTAATTAACAGATGATGCCTGTTATATACAAAATCCGTTTCGTTCTTATTTCTATCCACTGCCCGGACAAGATCTTTTCTGTTGTCATAGGTGAAACTTTTTGTAGAACCGTCGCTGTATTTTACCTGTATCACTTTACCATCATCATTGTACTTATATTCTATTTCATTTCCTGCCTGATCTATGAATTTTATAATATTTCCCACTGCATCATATTTAAACCGCTTCCAGTTCCCTTTTTGATCTTTATACTCCGTTACCCGGCCGTTGTTGTCGTATACATAGGATGCTTCCGTTGAATCGGGATATCTTATTCTAATCAGATTACCTTTGGCGTTATAACTATAATTTGTTGTATTACCCGCTTTATCAGTATAAGAACTAATCTCATTAAACCTATTGTATTCCCGGCTCTCACTACGGCCTTCCGGGTCTGTCGCTTCCACAAGATTCCGGTTAGCATCGTAGCGGTACCGGTACTCTCCCCCCATCTCATCTGTTTTTTTTATCAGATTATTTTTGTCATCGTACTCCATCTCTACAAAACTACCGTCCGAATGTTCTATCTTCGTTGTAAGGTACCTGTTATTGTAATAGTATCGCTCAACAATCCCCGAGGCATCTTCGTACTCGGTATAGTTCGATGAAGGGAAATAACGAAAATACTCAGTATTTCCCTCTTCGTCTGTATCCTGAACCATTACCATTTTTCCGTTCAATTCTTCATATACATACTTCCTGCTGCTTCCGTCCGGTTTAATTATCTCTGTAATAAGGTTCCCGCTATATTTGTACTTTACAGCTGCACCTTCGGCATCTGTTACTTCCGACAATCTCCCGGCACTATCGTATTTATAACTATACACTCTTCCAATTGGATCGGTTACTTTTACAATCCTTCCATTCTCATTTTCCAGAGAAACAATCCGCCTATTGCCGCCGGTAATACTTGCAAGCTCGTGGTTTGCGTTGTACGTAAAACCTATTACATTTCCGTTTATACCAACAATCTGTTTTAACTGTCCATAGTATGAGTAAATATACTTATTTTTACTTTTCCCTGTTATTACACAACTGCCGCCGGCTTCCAGGGAAAGCTTATTATCATTGGGAAGCGCAGAAACTGTTAAGGAACCATAAGGATAGTAATTAATAGTTCCATCATCGTACAAAACATTCGAATTATAATCCGGTTTACTCTCTAAAAAATATAAATGAGGGATACCCTGCTCATCTATCCATGTAACTGAATCCAACCCTGTATCTTCATAATACACCGGATCACTTGCATTATAGACATACCTGTTTCTACTGTTGTTCCGGTTCGATCTGTCCCTCTCCTTTTCGGCCTGTTTTTCCAATTCATCCAATTCTATAATTTTCGCATCGAGAAGCCCTCTGGTTGTTTTCCATGCATCATCAATTTCACCTTTTTTACCATAGGCTTTTCCGATAACCTCAATAAGTTCACTTAATTTTTCCTGTAACTGTGACAACTGCTTCTGTAATTCGCTTTTTACGTAATCAGGATGATCCCTGTTTATTTCATCCTGTAAATTCGGTATAACAACATCGCTTACATTAGTTTTATTACCCTCAAGTTTAGCTATCAATGTATTTATAGCACTAATAGCTTTGTCGTACTTTTTTTTCGTTTCCTGCCTTTTGTCCTTAACCCCTTCCAGCAGCCTGCCGTACCCATCCACAGCGTATTGTGCTTTCGGTTTTGTTCCCTGTATTATACGCGTATCATAATTAAAAGCCCACCCGGGTCCAAAAGAATGGGAAGAGCCTCTGCTTGTTAAAAAGTTACGAAAAATTGATATTTTATCATTCCTGTATTTAAGCGATAGATCATATTCACTGATCGTTAAATCGCCGGTAGTTATGAGAATCGGGTCCCCGGTTTTAGCGGCATTGCTCTGCCCGTCTTCTTTTTTATTTTGTGTTATTGTACTGATTTTATTGACTTTAACGGAACCGGTAATTTCTTTCTCTTCATTATTGTTAATGGAAGTATAAGTTTGTCCGGAGCTATTACTATTCGTCACAGTCTTTTTATCTTGGGGAAATAAGGAAAAACATACTGTAAAAAGAAATAAAATTGTAATGATATACTTCTTATAACCAATATGAATTGTTTTTTTCAATGTTATCTCCCTTACCGGAATTATAAAACCATTTATGCTTTTTTTATATATCACAATATTATATTTGTCAATTTATTATCATTTAAAGAAAATATTTATTGTTAAAACTTTACAGAAAAGCTGTACGAAGACAGCTTCTTAATAACAGGTATAGAATATTTTTCTGTTTCGTTATATCCTTGGGAAAATCATATTTCAGGGATATTAATGGATGAAAGTTGTAAAATTCGGGGGGAGTTCCCTATCTGATTCCGAAAGAATAAAAAACGCAGCAGGCATAATCCGGGACGCCGTTAAAAAAGAGAGAATAATTGTTGTGCTCTCTGCAATGCAGGGTATTACCAACCGGCTTATAAACGCTTCGGAAAAAGCGGAGACAGGTGATTCGGGTTATAAGGAAGATATTGAATTTATTAAAGAAAAACACCTGACAACAGTACGTAATATCTTCAGCCCGAGGAATCTGACCGGTATTATTACCCGCCTTCAGATGATGTTTAATGAACTGGAAGATATTCTGCACGGTGTCGAACTGGTAAGGGAATGTTCCAGGAGAACCCTCGACCTTGTAATGAGTTTCGGAGAGCGGATGAGCTGTACCGTTGCAGTCGAATATTTAAATGCCTGCGGCTGTAAAGCCGGTCTTATAGATACCCGCACATGTATAAGAACGGATAATCGATACGGCAATGCCGCAGTGGATTTTAATATAAGCTATACCCTGATAAAGAAAGAGCTTAAAACTGTTTCCCTGCCCATTGTAACGGGTTTTATTGCTTCCGCAGAGGACGGCATCACCACAACCCTTGGCAGAAACGGCTCGGATTATACTGCTTCCATAGTAGGTGCGGCAGTAGAAGCTGACTGCATAGAGATATGGACCGATGTCGACGGGGTTATGAGCGCGGATCCCCGGTTTGTAGAGAATGCATTTGTAATACCGGAACTCAGTTATCAGGAAGCCATGGAATTATCCTATTTCGGAGCAAAAATCTTACATCCCTACACTATGATCCCTGCAATCGAGAAAAACATACCCATAAGGATTAAAAACAGTTTTAATCCCTCCGCACCGGGAACTCTTATAGTAAATAAGATTAAAGGACATCCCTACCCAATTACGGGCATCGCTTCCATCGACAGTATCGCACTTATCAATGTCGAGGGCGGGGGTATGATAGGCATGCCCGGAATTGCTGCGAGAATCTTCGGAGCACTGGCCAGGGCATCTGTAAATATTATGATGATTTCTCAGGCCTCCTCCGAGCACAGCGTATGTCTTGTTTTCAGTGAGGATGAGTCGGAAAGAGCAGTCGGTTCCTTAAACGAAGAACTTGCCTTAGAGTTGGAAACAAAAAGAATAGAGAAATTCGAACTAAAAAAAGACCTGGTAATGATAGCCGTAATCGGTGAGAATATGAGGGGAACACCGGGGATATCAGGAAGGGTATTCAGCGCATTAGGCAGAAGGGGAATCAATGTTTTTGCAATTGCCCAGGGCTCATCGGAACGGAACATCTCTCTCATTATTGCAAAAGTCGATGAACAGCATGCACTTGAGACCATCCATCACGCCTTCTTAGAGAATGATGACAAAGAGAACAAAGGACATGGTTAAAAAGTGAAACGGCTGTCATACATAAAAGTATTCGCTCCGGCAACAGTTGCAAATGTAGCATCGGGCTTTGATGTTCTGGGATTTGCCCTGGAAAAACCGGGAGATACTGTGGAGCTTACCGTAAAACCGGAAAAAAAGGTAAGGGTAACCGGTATTACCGGAGATTCGGGCATGCTTCCATTCGATCCGGAAAAAAACACAGCGGCTGTTGCGGTGGAATCCTTTCTACATTCCATGGACTGGCCCTTCGGCATCGATATTAAACTCCACAAGCAGATGCCGTTAAGTTCGGGGTTGGGAAGTTCGGCCGCGAGCTCCGTTGCCGCCGTGTACGGTGTAAACATACTTGCGGGGGAACCGCTTCGGATTACAGACCTGCTCCCATACACCCTGCAGGCGGAAAAGGCTGCATGCGGTACTGCACATGGTGATAATACGGCCCCTTCACTTTTAGGCGGCTTTGTACTTATAAGAAGCTACAATCCTCCCGATGTAATCAAGCTTCCTGTCCCGGGAGGTATATCCTGCGCTGTTGCACATCCTAACACAGAGGTAAATACCGGCGATGCCAGGAAAATACTCAAAAAAGAGGTAAGCCTTTCTAAGGCGATAAGTCAGTGGGGAAATCTTGCCGCTTTAGTCGCCGCTCTGTATAAGGAAGATTTCGATCTTTTAGGAAGGTCTTTAAAGGACGTTATAGTGGAACCTGTCCGCTCCCTGCTAATTCCGGGGTTCGATGCCGTAAAAGCCGCTGCATTAGAAGCAGGAGCTCTCGGGTGCTCTATCTCCGGTTCCGGACCCTCTGTATTTGCCCTATGCTCCACATTAAATACGGCAAAGGCAGCCGGTGCTGCAATGCAGGAATCATTTAAACAGGCAGGCCTGGACTGCGATCTATATATTTCCAGAGTAAATAAAAGGGGACCTGTAGTACTGGAGAAACGATGAAATTTATAAGCACGAGAAACATAAACAGTATAACCGGTTTCCGTACGGCGATTTTTACAGGACTTGCACCGGACGGAGGATTGTACAATCCCATGGAAGACTACGATCTTGGTGATATTTTTAACACCTTTAACGGTTCCGCCTCTTTTAAAACAATCTGCAGAAGTGCGGCTTTAAAGCTGTTCTCTCCGGAAATAGAAAAAAGTACAGTCGAAAGTATTATAGAAAAAGCCTTCACCTTTTCTCCGAAGGTTCATATCCTCGATAAGAAAATATCTCTTCTCGAGCTTTTCCACGGCCCGACCTGCGCTTTTAAGGATTTCGGCGCCGCTTTTCTTGCCGCTTCGATGGAAGAACTTCTGTCCATGGAAAACAGGAAAGCTCTTATCCTTGTAGCCACTTCCGGAGACACGGGAGGTGCCGTTGCAAGAGCTTTCTTTAAAAAGAGAAATATCGATGTTGTTATACTTTATCCCTCACAGAGGGTAAGCCCTCTACAGGAAAAACAGCTTACCACACTCGGACACAATATTACGGCATTGGAAGTAAAGGGCTCCTTTGACGACTGCCAGAGGATGGCAAAAGAGGCATTCCTCGACAGGGAACTAAAAGAAAAGATTAATCTGACATCTGCAAACTCAATTAACCCGGGAAGGCTTATACCGCAGTCCTTTTACTACATGTTCGGATACATCGCATACAAAAACAGTGCCGAAGATATTGTTTTCTGCGTTCCAAGCGGTAATTTCGGCAATCTTACGGCAGGAATACTCGCACACAAATGGGGTATGCCCGCCTCACGATACATAGCCGCAACAAATGTAAATGATGTTGTGCCGGAATATTTAAAGTCCGGCCTGTTTATTCCGCGTGCTTCGATAACCACTCTATCCAATGCAATGGATGTCGGAAATCCGAGCAATTTCGAACGGCTGAAAGCACTTTTTAACAATAATAATCAGGACATGAACTCTGTTATTCATGGAGAAGCAATAACGGATTCGGAAACGATACAGAGCATCAGGGAGGTTTATGAAAGGTACGGAATTCTTATAGACCCGCATACCGCTGTAGGTTACAGGGCTGCCAGGAATTACCTGTTAAAGAACGGCAGGGGTAAAATACTGATCCTTGCAACCGCCCATCCCGGTAAATTTACGGAAACCGTCTATAGAGCAACAGGCATAGAACCCGAAGTACCTGATACCTTAAAAATGCTCATGGATCGTCCGAAGCGTTCGATTATCATCGATCCGTCGATAGAAGAATTAAAAACCTTCATCTTTAAGCATTTTGTATAAAACACCATTCCTCCATTCAGCAGATACTTAGCGGCTGTAGAATTAGAGAGCTTTATTCTAAAGCATCTTTCCCCGTTTCCGATTCTCTTATATAGAATACTATAACACCCACAAACACGGAGGTATAAAAAGTGAAACGGATTTCCATCGGTATTCTTCTTATTACGTTGTTTTTCTGTGCATGGAGCCTTGGTGCAGAGATCGATTTTAACCGGCCGGCAGCAACAACAATTGCTTCGATAACACCGGACAGTAAAATTATGATATCTGTAAATTATCCTGCGGCAGAACCGGTACAATATACGGGAATATATGTTGCAGACCTTGAGGATGCAGTTCTCATTTCCGTAAGCGGCAAATTATTCTTTATAAGAAAACAATTTATTCAAAGCCTTGTAATCCTGCCCGAAAAATATAAACACTCTTTAGCTATGAATTCCCCTGATCATTAAAGGTAATAAACATTATTCATATTCTTTTTATTCTTTAAAAAGCCGCGGTATATCCTGCATGCCTCATAGTAATCCTCTAAAGTTTTATACGAAGCGGATATATCCGCTCTGTAAACCTCGAGAAGCACGGGAAAAAGATCGGAATCCATAAGTTTTTTCGTTCTGTACAAAGGAAGCTTCTTAAGCGCACCGGGAAGCATATGATACTTTATAAGAAATTTTACCTTTTCTATGAAATCATTTTTAAAACCAAGCCTGTACAGGAATTTCGAAGCTATTCCTGCACCGACTTCGGAATGTCCATAGAAACGTTTCTGCCCGAATTCCGGCGAAAAAGCCTTCCCAACATCATGCAGGAAAAGGGCTATCGAAAGTTCCGGATTAAATTGTTTTCTGTATTTCAGAGTTTCCAGCGTATGTTCCCACACATTACCCTCCGGATGATAATCCCTGGAATGTTCCGTTTCCGCCATACCGAATATTTCCGGCCAGCAGGATTCTATAAATCCTGATTCCATGAGAAAGCTTAATCCCTTATCCGGATACTGCCCTGCCATGAGCTCTATCAAGAGTTCCCTCTGACATTCGGCAGGAGGCTTCGTATGCCAGTCGATCTTATACATCATCACATCTTCCGTATCATAATGAAACTGGGATATCAGTTTCGCAGCTTCGAAAACAACTAACCAGCCGGAGAAACGGCCGTTTGCCGCCTCTATTACCTTTGAACGAAGCGAATAGTAAATATTTTTAGGGTCCAGAAAGGTTTTCGTTCCGGGATTGTACAGTAGTTCCAGCACCGGAAAAGGCTCCAATGCCATATCCTTAAAAGATTCACAACATTTAAAAAAATAACGCCTGCCGTCATACTCTACCAGTGCATCCGCAAGAGGCAGCCCGGGATACTCCATACTTTCAAAAATATGGGCAAGCCCGGGCAGTTCTGCTTCCGTCAGGAGGTATATATCACCGGTTCTCTTTATATTGAAATACCGGGCCAGAGCGGAATAACGCGATAACAGAACAGAAATACCCTCACCCTGCAAAACCTCTATGGGATTTAACATCTTTTTATATCCTTGAATTATCTCATAGTATCAAATATAAGGAGAGCTAGTCTATTCTTTCATATATCTTTTACTCGACAAAATATCTCTTTTGCGCTACATTGTGCTTATAAAATACTTCGACAAGGAGGAACAATGATTACCATAACATGCGATGCATGCAAAAAGGCAATACCCGACGCAGTGAGAGAAAAGAATTACTTTGTATTTTTAGACAAAAACCTCTGTCTTCCTTGCAGGGAAGAACTGGAAAATACAGTAAGCGAAGAAATGTCAAAAAAATCGCAGTACCAGTTAAAGGAATATAAAAAACTCCTTGCACAGACACTTAACAAAATGTGCGGTTAATTCTTAGGCTGAATCTCCGTAAACCCCGTATATTCCGTTAAAGCGGAGGGTATCCTTACAGAACCGTCTTTTTGTTGATAATTCTCTAAAATAGCTACAATAGCCCGTGAAACCGCTATAGCTGTACCGTTAAGCATATGAACAAATATTTTTTTGCCTTTTTCTTTTAGTTTAATTCCGAGCCTCCGTGCCTGATAATCGGTACAGTTGGATGCACTGGTAACTTCTCCCCAGCCGCCTTTCTCGCCCCTGCCCGGCATCCATGCTTCCACATCATACTTTCTATAGGCCGGTCCTCCGAGCTCACCTGTACAGGTATCGACAATCCTGTAGGGCAGGTTAAGACCCCGGAATATCTTTTCCTCGATGCCTAGCAAATACTCATGCATTCTACCGGATTCCTCCGGATGAGAATATACAAACATCTCCACCTTGGTAAACTGGTGTACCCTGTAGAGACCCCTGGAAAACTGGCCGGCTGCGCCCGCTTCTTTACGGAAACAATGCGAAAGCCCTGCCATTTTAACAGGCAAACTTTCCGGATCCATAAAACTATTCGCATAGTATCCTCCGAGGGTTATCTCTGCTGTACCCACAAGACATGTCTGAGTATTTTCTATATGATAGATATTGCTCTCGGAACCCCTGGGATTAAAACCTACTCCGCTTGCTATATCATCTTTTGCAATATCAGGGGTTATCATCAGCACAAATTCCTCATCACGAAGAATATCGAATGCATACCGGACCAGTGCCAGTTCCAGATACACCCCTTCATTTTTTAAATAGTAGAATTTCTGACCCGAGACCTTTGTGGCGGTATCGAAATCCACAATATCGAGAGCTTTTCCGATTTCAACATGGTCCTTGGGTGTAAAATCAAAACCTGGAACCGAACCCCAATGTTTTATCTCCCTGTTATCCTCTTCACCCCTGCCTAACGGAGCATCCGGATGGCTCATATTGGGGATTTTTAACGCTTCGATATACAGCTTATCTTTAACCCTCTCTAACTCTTTCTCTAAGCCGGAAATCCGGGTCTTTAATTTTTTACCTTCCTCGATTAATTTCTCACGTTCATCCGAAGATAATTTCCGCTTCATCCCGGAGGCATTCTCGTTCCGCCTTTTGCGTAAATCTTCGATATCGTGTATCAGACCATTTCTCTCATCATAAAGCTCTGCCACAAGCTCCGGATCCGCATCGACACGCCGGTTTTTTACGTTTTCTTTAACATCTCTTAAGTTTTCTTTAATAAATCTATAATCCAGCATGCTATAGATAATACCGGTTCATACACTAAGCTTCAAGTTGTTTTGCCCGCAGAGCGGCACTTTTTACCGCATCCATAACAGTATACTCAAACGAACTTTTTTCCAGAGCCGTTATCCCCGCTATTGTTGTTCCGCCAGGGGAAATAACATCGTGCATAAGATCGACAGGGTCCCTCCCGGATTTTTCGAGCAGTTCGACAGTCCCTTTAAACATCGCAGTAACAATATGTAAGGCGTTTTTATAAGACAAACCCGAGGATACACCTCCGAGGGCAAGAGCATGAATAAACTTAAAAACAAATGCTATTCCGGAACCGGATAAACCTGTAAACGCAGGTATAAGATCCTCAGGGATTTCAAATGCAGTTCCGAGTGCACCGGCAATAGAAAGAACATCGAGTTTAAATCCCTCATCTATTCCTTCCGGGAACGATACTCCGACCGGGGCTCCGGATACTCTTACCGATATATTGGGCATGAACCGCGCAATATTCTTAACCCCCAGCCGTTTTTTAAATACCTCCATCCTCTTACCGGCGACGATCGAGATAATTCCCTTAACAATCATACTTGCTTCCCCCGCTATAAAGGATGACTCCATCTCACCAAGTATTGCGGATATATCCTGGGGTTTAACGGCAACTATAACAATATCCGAATTATCCATAAGGGTCCTTATATTTCTATGTGCAATAAGCCCGTATTTCTCCATGGCAAAAACAACCCTTTCCCCCCTCTTCTCAAGAATACCGATCTCATATTTTCCGCCGTGCCTTAAAAGGCTGGTAACTACGGATTCGCCCATGATGCCAAAGCCGATTATCCCTATTCTTTTCATATCTTTATCCTCCACAGATTAAAGTCTTGAAGATTGTTGCCTTAAAGTATAAATATATCATAACAGGTTCGGCTACCCGGTACTATTCTTAAAATAGGAGGATTATATGAAAATCGGTGTACTTTCCGATACACATGACCATCTCGTTAACATAAAACAGGCGGTCGGGATTTTTAAAAGAGAGGGTATTGAATTTCTTATTCACGCAGGAGATTTTTGTTCGCCCTTCGTTTTTAAAGAGCTTGATAAATTACAGCCCGAATGCAGTAAAGCTTATGCAGTATTCGGCAATAACGACGGCGACAGGATACTTCTGACAAGGAGTGCAGGCGGTTTTTGTTCCATACAGCAGGGCATTCTGAAGGTAACCATAGACGGCCGGGCAATAGCTGTAATGCATTACCCTGATATTGCGGACGAACTGTACAGATCCGGGGAATTCGATCTTGTGATCTACGGGCATACACATAAGAAAAGACTCGATGCTTTCACCAAAGGCAATAGAATAATAACAATTCTTAACCCCGGTTCATGTGCAGGATACCTTGCAGACAAACCGGCGATTGCCGTAGTGGAACTTAAAAGTATGTCGGTTAATTATTTTACTTTTTAAACAGGGTATTTTATGGCGGTGCCGCAGCCTCTTAAGTGATCCGTATAATACGGAATTTATCTGCCTGTTTTGCAGGTATTACAGCCCTGTATATGGAGATGATTCTTTCCCCTCCTGTTCCACATTCTCCCCATAAGGTAACCGCCTTCTGCCATTTCCTTTTTACAGACAGGGCAGATTCGTTTTATATCAGAATTACCGGGATAACAGTAAGGACACCCGTAGATATAAACAATTCGATCATCATATCCGATTCTGCCGGCAGGCAGAGGAGATGCTGATTTTAAAGATTCCCTGCCGGGATATACAACAGAATGGATCCTCTGGCCCTTTTTTAACCCGGATCCGCAGATCGGGCAGGGATAAGATTTTATTTCCGCATCACCGGATATATTATTCGCTATACCCCTCTGTCCCCTTAAAAAACTTCCGGAGAGTAGGGCAAAAAGTGCCGTAAATCCGAGAAAAAGTAAAATGTACCAGGCTATACTCACACTTTCCTATCTTTTGTTTCCCCTGGGTCCCCTGGTCGGCTTTCCCCGTGTTCCATGCAAGAATTTACCCTCCTGCTTAAGCAGTCTCTTTATGGAACCTTCAACTGGAAAACGATGAACAGCAAATGAAGTTTTCGTATATTTCCTCGCTTTTTCCTTTATCATTTTACCATTCCTCCTCTACAAATTTATCACATAAGGTGCCGTTAAGCAAATTTTTTCTTAATAAGATAATTGCAGAGGGTATGCGGTTTTAGGCGGAAAAGTATACAAATTCCGTATGTGGTTGCAAACAGGAAGAATAACGGTTAAGGTATACACTATGGCGGTTCTCTATATAGTGGCTACTCCTATCGGAAATCTGAAAGATATTACATTAAGGGCTCTGGATACCCTTAAAAACGTAGATATTATTGCCTGCGAGGACACAAGACAGACACTGAAGCTGCTGAACCATTACGAAATAAAGAAAAAACTGGTAAGCTTCCATTCACATAATGAAAAAAAAGCAGGTGAAAAAATATTAAGATTTCTAAAAGAGGGTTCCGCTGTAGCACTTGTGTGCGACAGCGGAACTCCGGGCATTTCCGACCCCGGAGCCTCTATTGTAAGGCTCGTCAGGGACCGGAATATAAGAACTGTTCCCATACCCGGTCCTTCGGCTGTTTCGACACTTATCAGCGTATCCGGTATCGAATCCAGAGGCTTCTGCTTTTATGGATTTTTATCCCCCAAAGGGAGCAGGAGAAGAAAAGATCTGCAGAGAATTAAGGCAATGTGCGAAAATATAGTAATCTATGAATCACCATACAGGGTTAAATCCCTCCTGGAAGATATGGCGGCAATACTGCCGGAGAGAAAAGTTTTTATCGGACGTGAAATAACAAAGATTTATGAAGAATTTATTTTCGGCAGAGCGGACGAGATATTGACTCAACTGCAGGTAAAGGACAGAATAAGGGGAGAATTTTCTATTTTGATCGAAGGGACTAAAAAGGTTTAAGTTACTAATTTACAGTGACGATATAGGAAATTGAAAGGAAGGACTCTAACGATGACAGTAGAGAGTATAGGACCATTAGACCAGATTTCAAAAGTCAAAAAGAACAGTAAACCGGCAAGTTCTAAAAATGTCAAACATAAGGACTCCATACATCTGTCAGAGGAGGCTCGTGCAAAATCGGAAATCTATAAAGCAACGGAAATCGCAAAACAGGTTCCCAATGTACGTATGGACAAAGTCGAAGAAGCCAGAAGAAAATTAGCGGATCCTTCCTATATAAATAAGAAAACGGTAGAAATTGTAGCGGATAAAATTCTTGAATCTTTCGGCCTGGAATAATTTATTCAAATGGCGGACATTAATCTTCATATACCCTCCCATGTTTTATTAGGTCTTGATGCAGTTAACAGGCTCGGTCCCATAGTATCCGAATTCGGAGAACGCGTTCTTATCGTTACGGAAGCCATACTATACGAACCTAAAATCATAGAAAAAATATCCACTCTGCTCGGAAAAAGAGGTATACAGTACATTATTTTCGATGAAATAGTACCGAATGCAACAAGTTCCTCGGTAGATGAGGGTGTTTCTCTTGCCCGCGGTTCTCATGCCGATCTTATTATAGGCCTGGGAGGGATTAAAACACTCTCCATTGCCAAATCCATAGCCATGACAACGCCGGTGGAAAATGACATGGATGATTTTCTCTCCGGAGTACAGCCCAAAGGAATTCCCCTATCCTATGTTGAGATACCGACAACATGCAGAAACCCTTTTATGCTCAGCGACGAATACTTTATTGTAGATGCAAAGGACAGAACAGCCCGTATCGGAAAAACCCAGAGCAATATCACAAAAGCTGTTATTATAGACCCGAAATTAAGCCAGTCTCTGCCTAAAAAATACACACTGACAACAATGTTCGATACCATGCTCTGTGCAATAGAAGGGATGCTCTCACAGAAAACGAATTATCTGGCAGATACACTTTTCACAAAAGCCATAGAAATTCTGGGCAGGACTATTCCTCTGCTGCAAAACGAACCGGATGACATTCGTCACAGAACAAATGCCTCCACAGCCGGAATGCTGACTGCGATAGGTCTCTCCATGAGTAAAATGGGTATAGGCGCCGCTCTTTCCTACAGTATAAATGCAAGATTTATGGTGCCTAAATCATGGATTTCCACCATTCTTCTTCCTCATATTATGGAGTTTAATATGTCGGCTAGCACGGAAAAACTTGCAGCTATCAGCAGACTCCTGCAGGAAGAGAATATCGATATCGAATCCGCAGAGGATGAGGATATCAATGAAAAAATCAATAAACATGCCCCTATCGAAGAGGCAAATGCTGCCGTCGAGACGGTAAGAGGGTTTATCGGTTCTGCCGATCTTGCAACACGTTTAAGAGATTTTGATCTTGATCTGGATGATATGATCGAAATTGCAGGCTCCGCACGGTCCTTCGATATGATGAACTACCTGCCCCGCCTTGTTTCCACCGAAGATCTGTATGAAATCATAAAAGCGGCTTTTTAAAAGTCTTTAAGAATTATGTTTCCCATTGAAAAATTAAAAAAACTTCCGGAAAAAACACGTCTTCGAAAAATCGTACTGATTTTAAAGGCCATGGAAATCGAACTATACTCCGGGAAACTCTTAGACAGCACATATCTCGGTAATCTTATGGAAATACTGCCCGAGGGCATAATAAACAGGGAGAAGTATCCTGTTTCCGGAGAAACTCTTATAAGAAAGATTAATAATATCCGCCATCTAATCCGGAAACATCTCAATATGGAGCCTGCCGAGTGGGATATTGTCGATTATAAAAGCGGTAATCTTAATGCGGAAAAGCGCATCCGGCTGCCGATCCGGGTTTATTTAGAGGACATCCGGTCACCCTATAACGTAGGCGCCATTTTCAGAACAGCCGAGGCATTCGGTGCGGAGATGGTTTACCTGTCCCCGGGCACCCCTCTGCCCACTCATCAGCGTGCAACAAAAACAGCCAGAGGAGCGGAAAAAATCGTGCCCTGGAAAACCGGATTCCTGCCGGATATTCTTAAAAAAGACTGCCCTGTCTTTGCCCTGGAACTAGGGGGGATTCCGGTAGAAGATTTTAATTTTCCCGAAGAAGGCATTGTTTTAATCGGCTCGGAAGAACTCGGATTAAGCCCCGAAGCACTGAGTATTGCAGAAAACCGTTACGGCAGGGTTTCCATCCCCATGGGCGGTGCAAAAAAGTCCCTTAATGTATCTGTTGCCTTCGGTATTCTTATGTTTTACTGGTTTTCTCAAATTCTTCACCGGTAAATTTTACACCTCTCCAGGATAAAAACGAGACATAAACCGTATCCCGGTATTTCCAGTACCTCACCTTTCTGCCGCGGACCGCTTTTCTGATAATTGATGCTATTGTGGCAAGAAGATCCTCAGGCGCGGTACCGCACCTGCCCAGAAGAATAAACCGCGGCAGAATAGCTGATAATTCGCGGTCGGGGAGACAGGCATTAAATATCCTTCCGTTTTCCTCTCTGACCCTTGTAATTATCCTTAACCTTTTAACCTCTACGACAGGTTTTATATCTACTATTGTTCCATTCATAAAAACCCCCTGTTATCACCTCATCAGTACTACAATAGAGATACAAGGGATTTTTTAATCTTTTGATTTTAAAAACATAAAAGAATTATTTATTCAGGACTATCTCGTAGTTGATTTTTGCAGTTTTTTCCAGCATAGCAGTAACTCCGCAGTACTTAGTCTGCGACATTTTTACCGCCTTCTCTATTTTACCGGCATCCAGATTATCTCCGGCAAATACATACCTTATCATAATATCTTTAAAAACTTTAGGATATTCACCGGTAAGTTCGCCTTTAACCTCCAGATGAAAAGTATCCCACTCCATACGCATTTTACGCAGAAAATATACAACATCCATACCCGTACAACCGGCAAGTGCAGACAATAAAAGAGATTTGGGCCGCGGTCCCTTATTGCTTCCGCCTACTTTCTCATCCGCATCAATTGTAAAATGATGCCCCTGGAGTTCAACATCGAACTCCATTCCGCCTTTCCACTCCGCAATCGTTTTTTCACTCATTTGATACTCCTTATCAGCGCAAAGCCTTTTCGATTTCCGCCCTGTTAAATCCGACAATTATCTTTCCGTTTACGTCAAGTACCGGTACTCCCATCTGTCCGGATTTCCGCACCATCTCATCCGCTTTTCTTTTGTCCGAAGCAACATTATATTCCCTGAAGGGTATTCTTCTCTCCATGAAGTACTGTTTTGCCTTTCTGCAAAAAGAACAGGTCGGCGTTGAATAAATTATAACCGCCATTTCTTCCTCCTGAATCGTTTATAGTAAAAATACTATATTCAATTTCTAACGTCAAGATTAATTTACGGTTAAGACATTTAAATGGATTGAAAAAAACAGACCGATAGTATAGAAATAGTTATGCATATTGCTTTGGCCGGAATTAATATCGATACAATTCTACTGGAAAAGATAAAAACCTCTCTGGGAGAAGAAGCAGCCGGATTAACCCCCGAAACACTTTCCGCATCGTACGCCAGGATATCACGAAGTCAAAAGACAATCAGGGCTATAAGGGAAAATGCGGTTAAAGAGGTCGAAAAAGCCCGCAGCTCGAACAAAAAAATTATATTCGAAATGGGACATGCCTCCGTTGCCGAGCATGCCGTAATGAACTTCGATGTTTCCGGAATATCGCGTTATGCGGTTGAGTTTATCGAAAATTTCAGGCTTGCATCGTTTACCGAAAAATCTCAGAGGTACGTTCTATTCAAAGAGGAATACAAAGTACCGAAAGAGATTCTTGACGGGAAATACGAAAAAGAATACCGTAGTACCATACACACCCTTGCTTCGATCTATTCGGAAATATATGAAAAACTCAACGCCCGCGGCATCGGGGAAGAATCCGCAAAGGAAGATTCCCGTTATGCAACAAGTCTTGCAGCATTGACTCAGTTCGGCATGACAATCAATGCAAGAAACCTGGAATACATGAT
>JAADHF010000042.1 GCA_013151965.1 Spirochaetota bacterium | reverse complement strand
AAGAGCTTACTTCGATATTAGAGTCTGCTATTTTTCCCCAAACGGTATAGGCTGTTTTGACTATCTTGCCGGACGGACCTGCCTTATTTCCGATGTATGAACGTTTTATTACAGGACCAACCGGACTGGATTGTGAACCGGATGGTTTTACAAAAGGCAGTAATTGCTTATGTTCTTCTTTTATATCGGAAACGATTAGATTTACAGTGTCTTTTTCCTTAAGATCCGGTATAACTGTATATAATTTCTCTATTTTTCCTATATCTTCAATTAAAAAAGGAAATAATTTCCCAGGATCTTTTTTTCTGAACTTTAAATACCAGGATTCGAGATCCTCAACCTTTGTTCCTATATTCTCTTTACTTTCGTATAATTCATCGTAAATATAATCTAAAGAGATTTGCCTCATTGCATGAATCATATTTAACCCTTTTGCATAAATTATATCCTATACATATTATAATTACAAGTTAAAGTTTATATATTCGGGAGTGTTTCATAATCTAAGTTTTAGAATCTGATACCAATAATTTACCGAAAATAATGGGCAGAATATTCCCCGTTATTTTCGTCATATTTGAGAACGTTAATTACACACCCTTAAAACATACCGCCGAAACAGGTTTTGTTTTAAATTGGCGTGCTGTACAAAACAAGCCGATGCACAATAACCGGTTTTTAACGTACATCTTCCCAGTTTCTGCTCTTCTCCGATCTAAAAAGAGCATCCATAACTTTTAAATTATTTACAGCATCCACAGGTGCTGTCGGAACATCGGAGTCCTCTCTTACAGCCCTGGAAAAAGCTTCGAACTCAAGCTGATATTGGTCTTCCGGCTCCGTTAATATTTCACGCATGCCTACCTTCGTTGTAACTTCCACTTCCGCAGGCACATCGGGGAATGTATTAAAGGGAATTCTTATCTTTATAATTCCGCCTGTCCCGAATATTTCAACAACCTGATAGGGAAAGGTTCTTGTTCCTACGGAAAAAACAGAGTGAGCATCTTTAAAATCCAGTATTCCGGCTACCCGGCTGTCTGTTTTAAATTCCATGTCTCTTTCTATAAGACTCACAACTCTTAAAGGCTCCTTATCAAAAATATATCTTGCAACGGATACCGCATAACAACCGATATCGTAGATACTGCCGCCTCCCATTTCCGGCTTGTTTCTTATATTATTCCGGTCCGGGTTGTTGTAGGTAAATGTGCACTGTACAAAATTGACCTTTCCTATTTCCCCTACCCGTACGAGTTCAAGCGCCCGTTTCCATTGAGGGTGAAATCTGTACATGAATGCTTCCATAATGCGTACATGTTTATCTCCGGCATACTTAACAGCCTTTTCCGCCTCTTCCGCGTTAAGTGCAATCGGTTTTTCACAGAGAATATGCTTGCCGTGATCGGCAGCTTTTTTTATCCATTCCACATGAAGATTATTCGGAAGCGGTAAATAAACCGCCTCTATTTCCGGATCATCGAGCAGTTCCCCGTAGCCGGAGTACACTTTATTTATTCCGAATTTATCAGCTGTAATTTGAGCTTTCTTAAGGTTTCGCGAAGCAACCCCGTAAAGTTCGACAATATCTGATTTCTGCATCGGAAGCAGCACTTTCTTTATAAAATGTCCGGAAATGCCTAAAACACCCCATTTTACTCTTTCCATCTTTTTCATTCTCCTAACATTATTTTATTTCCGGGTAGATTATAACATTTATATTTCCTGTTTGTTTAGCTTTATTTTTTAAATAATCATCGACACCGCCATGACTGCCGCTATTATACTAAAAATATTAATTTGCTTGATAAACAAACGGGAATCTGTTATATTAATATAAGAATGAATGCTCATTCTTTATAAAAACAGAGCCGGGAAGAGAAAAGGGGGAAAGATGGCAAGAAGCAGAGATGAGACAAAACGGAATCAGATACTTTTAACTTCCAAGAGCCTTTTTGCAGACAAAGGATTCTTTAACACTTCCATTGCCGACATAGTCAGAGAAACAGGCTTTCCTGTCGGAACTATTTACACCTATTTTCAGAATAAAGAGGATATTATTCAGAAAATAGTAGAAGAAGGATGGGAAGAATTTTACGCCAATCTTAAGTCCATACGGGATTCGAATATACCGCCTGTGGAAAAATTAAGAACCGTAATAGAAGAAATAATACCTGAGCTTTTGCAGGATGTCGATCTGATAAATATCCTATTAACCGAGGCAATTCAGTACACAATCATAGAAGATAAAATAGAAAAACTTACCGATACGATCGACTCAATCCTGCAGGCAATCCCTCAATCAAAAAGTGCTCTTACAAACATTCCAAGAGGATTTATGAAGACCTCTATCGTTGTATTTTTCTTAGGGATTCTGCAGACAGCAAAAATTTCAAAGACGAAAGTTATGGGAATTACAAACCAGGATATTATTGATTTTACAAAAAGTGTCATTTCACAATCCGTAGGGATCAAATTATGAGAAAACGAATCGTTGCAATTACCGGTGTAAACGGATACGTTGGTTCCGTTCTAAAAGAGTTCCTTTTAAAACAGGACGATATAGAAAGGGTAATCGGTCTGGATATTCAGAATAACTCCCCGAAACATGACAGGTATAAGTACATAAAGACGGATGTGAGATCAAAAGACCTGCATTCAATTTTTACAGACTATAGAGTAACGGATCTTTTCCACTTTGCCTTTATCTTAGAGAATATCTCCGATACGGATCTTATGTATGATATTAATGTAAACGGAACAGAAAATGTTCTGCATGAGGCTGTGGATGCAGGAGTAAAAAGTATCACGGTAGCTTCCAGTATATCCGTATTCGGAGCATGGGAATCGACAAGCGTACCTCACGGCGAAAATGATAATCCCCACCCAAACGAAGGCGACTTCTATGGGCTGCATAAAACAATAGCGGAAGGGATATGCGAAAAATACATGGCACAATATCCTTCCGTTTCCGTCATAATCGTCCGGTTCTCCGGTATATTCGGGCCTAACTTAAAATCCAATCTTCTCCTTTCCGCATTAAAACTCCCCTTTGCCGTCCTCCCCTGCAACAGCAGGGGCGCTTTCCAGATTATTCACGAGGAAGAAGCAGCACAAATATGTTATCTCGCCATGAAAAACGGAATATCCGGCATCTACCATGCAGCAGGCATGGAAACCATTACCATGAAAGAATTATATGAATTAATGGGGAAAAAATACATAAGATTGCCCTTCCGCATGTTAAAGCTATTTGCAAAAACTGCATCAAAAATTAAAATTGCAGTCACAAACACATTTCAGATAGAACTTTTAAGATATCCTGTACTCATAGATGGTAATACGACTTTTAAAAAGCTCGGATACTCGCCGCATAAATCCGCCTTTGATATAATCAGGGAATTCGCAAAGGCACACGGAATCAGGCTAAAGAAACAAAAAAATAAAAATTATTGACAATCCGCAAGTTTTCCTGTAACGTTGTACCGTTGGGTAAAGTACGATATCGAGAGTGTATTATAGGCGGTCTTATCTACAATTTGGAAATGGTTTTTATAATTAATCCTTCCGGAATTGCAAATCCCTCATTTTCCTCTTGTATAGCGTATCTGTATCCGAATTAACTTAGCGCCCGTTTTCGGGCATTTAATAGGAGGAGTTACTCTTATGGGTAAAAAGCTCTATGTCGGTAACATGAACTACGACACAACAGAAGATTCTCTCAGAAGTATGTTTTCCAACTACGGTGAAGTTGTCTCTGTGAATGTAGTTGCCGACAAGTACACAGGAAGGTCCAGAGGTTTTGCCTTTGTAGAGATGGATACTGACGACTCTGCAAAAGCGGCAATAGAATCGGCAAACGGCCAGGAACTTGACGGCCGGGCACTTAAAGTGGCAGAAGCACGGGAACAAAAACCGAGGCACGAAAGGTACGACCATTAGAATAGATTTCACTTTACTGCTTTAAAATTTTTTTATCATTCTATCCGTCTGTGATTGATGGCAGGCTTTAAATGGTGTATAGTATTCAGCAACGCAAATGAATATTTTAAAGAGAATAAGTGATTCCTTTCTTATACAGATACCTTTAACTCTGATAACCTATTCTTTTTATGCCTTTATTCTGGGGCTCAGTTTTACGCCTCCTCTTTATCTCCTGGTAGTTTCGGTAAGGCGTTATCTGTTAGAGGATATAAAAGCCGGAAATCTGGTTTTATCACATTTAGTTGCCACGGCTTTTTCCATCGGGGCTGCTGTTTTTCTCTTTTTTATAACAGGTCTTCTTGTAATGAGTATTTTTATCAGAGCTCTTTCTGCCGGTGTAAAAGCAGGTAAATATCCTCCGGCTTCTTTTACAATGCTCAGGTGGCTTATATACTCGGGCATTTATACCCTGGCCATTCGCATGATACTGCCTGTTATACCCATAACCTTTTTCAGTAATCTCTTCTTTAAAATTATCGGATGTAAAATCGGAAGGAATGTCCGTCTTAACACATGGATATTAAACGATGCATACCTGCTCGAGATAGGTGATGATGTTATTGTCGGCGGGGGCACGGATGTTTCATGCCATATCTTTGAAAACGGATATCTTAAATTGAAACCTGTAAAAATCGGTCCGGGCACATTAATAGGCGCACACTGTTATATCTCTCCCGGGGTCACAATCGGCAGTAACTGTCTTATCGGCATTAACTCCTACATCCGCAAGGACAAGATAATCCCGGATAATACAATAATTACGTCGGTCGCAGGAATAAGTATGCACAAGGCATACAGAATAGAAAAAGGAAAATATTAAGCGGCACTTTCCCGCGACAGCATATTATCATAGTAGGTTTTCGTAATCGGATAAAAGGAAAGGATAATCACCCCGGAAATAAAAAATAGTGCGGGCACCGGGCCGCATAGCAGCTTTATTCCTAAAATCGAAAGTTTACTCTGATCTACGTTGGGGATGTATCCGAAAATGCTCAATACCCAGCCGTTTAATGCAATTGCAAATGCCTGCCCGAATTTACTGACAAAGGTCCAAAGACCGTAGAAAATCCCTTCTCTCCGGACACCGCTTTTTACAGCATCGTATTCCACAACATCGGGGATTATAGCATACGGCATAACATACTGAGTGGCAAATCCTATCCCGCCGAAAAAGAGCAGACCGATAGCAAAGTATACACCGAACTTCTGCCCGAAAATAAAGAACAGAATAACAGATAATGTAAAAATAAGCATACCGATATTGTAGCTCAGTTTTTTTCCGATCCTCTTTGAAATTGCAACCCAGACAGGAATAAAGATGAGGCTGCTTACAAGAAGACTTAAAAGTGCAAACTGAAAAAAATTCTCCGCCCTGTAAATGTATTTGAAATAGTATAACAGTGCTCCCTGAATAATGGTAATTCCTGTTATATGCAGAGTCCATGGAAGAAGTGCCAGAATAAAGGGTTTTAATTTAAGCACTTCCGTATAAGATTTTATAATATTTTTATGGATAACAGGTTTTCCCGCATCCCTGCCTTTTACCGCAAAGAAGGTAATAAGGGCAGTTACAGCCATTACTGCTCCCATAATTCCGCCGACAACCGTCCAGCCTGAACTTCTGTTTTTAAACATACCGATCAGGGGAATAACGATACCCGCACCTATCAGAGTCCCCACCACTGCAAAGCTCATACGAAAGCCGTTTAAAACAGTTCTCTCGTTAAAATCCGCTGTTAGTTCAGGGGTTAATGCACCGTACGGTATATTAACAAGCGTATATGCCGTATTTAACAGGCAGTAAACCAGAGCGGCCCATATAAAAAGTCCTATCTGCTCCTTTATGCCCGGATTTGTAAACATGACAATCATAAAAATAAAGAGAAACACAGAACCGAAAAGGATATACGGCCTTCGTCTTCCCATCGGTGATTTTGTTCTATCTGACAGATAACCTACTGCAGGGTCGGTTACGGCATCCCATACCTTGCCGACCATCAATGCGGTACCGGCAAGACCTGCGGAAAGGCCTACAGTGTCCGTTAAAAAATAAAGGAGGTAAAATCCCATCATTGTAAAGAAGAGATTGCCTCCCAGATCACAGACACCGAAACCTAATTTTATTTTTAAACCGAGTCCTTTTCTATTGTCCCCCATAGTCCGCCCCCCTATTACCGAACTAAAAGCTAAAAAAGTCTTACCAGGAGTATAGCGGTAATTACAAAGGCAGACAATACATAGATTGCATATGTACTTATATTGCCGGTATATAGACGTCTAAGATAATCGCCTGCAGCTATACCTGCAAAAAATACAAGTGCGACTATCAGTATGTCGAGCTGATCTGCAGATGTCTTTATTCCAGTTAGTGAATACGGCACCGCCGCAAGTCCAAAGGAAGTCCGGATTTTTGCAACCGGCGACATTGCTATTCCGGGGAACACACCTAATAGAAAAGCAGCTATGGCGAGTATCCGGATTGGAAGCTGCATATCCAGGAGAACTTCTTTTACATCGTCGCAGCGTTCCGGAAGTACCTATTACCGCTGCTATTGCAAGGAACGGATACCCGTTTAAAATTAACGCCCTGTAGATAAACCACTTCGAGACAAAACCGTTCATAGGAGGAATTCCGGCAAGGCCGATTATTCCTGACCGGACGGCTAACCTCTTTGCATCATTCTGAAAAAGTGCTGCATATGTTGGAATAATCATTGTTATTGCAGCAAAAACATCCGGTACATAAACGTAATAAAATTCCGTGGCATTTTTGTCTCTTCCCCGGTCATCCGGCTGTTTGCCGGATTTAAACCATTTGCTTTTTTTTAAAAATTTCTCTATACTCCGGATAGGCGTTATGCTGAATAACAGAAATATTGGTTTTTTAATCCGGCGGATAAGAACACAATTTTTAATCAAACCTCTTATCCTTTACTCCTTTATATTTATTCCCCTGGCAGCCGTGCTTTGTCTGTTAACATTATTTTTCATCGGAGAATCCTATTCCTATAAGCCATGCCTTATTACACCGGAATCCGTAGAAAATTTTATTATCGATGGCACCTCCCTGTCCGAAACCGGTCTTAATAAAACCAGACCGGTTTACAGACGGATCCGGCTTATATATTTTAGGACAGGAGGAATACCCGGAACAGACTTAAGCGGAAACAATCCTGCTTCTGTTAGGGATAAACAGTCTCCGCCTAAAAGAAATCGCTATTATATTAACGGTACAAACAACTATCTTAAGGAAACAACCTACGCTTACAACAAAACATCTTCATTAATAAAAGACAATCCCTGCTGTAAAGGAGCATCCGGCATATATCTGCCGTTTTTTTCTGCTAAACAGTACCTTTTCCTGGTACCGGTCATATTAATTATAACAGGCCTGTTTATCTGGATTTTTTTCAGATTCTTTATTAACAGGACCCAGCTTCTCCGTAAGCTTAACAGGCTTTATCAGGCAATAGAACATAGTACAAATGTTTTTATCATTGCCGATTTAAACGGCACTATAGAATACATCAATAAACGTTACGAAATCATAACCGGTTATTCCAAAAGCACTTTAATCGGGAAAAAATTATGGAACCAGCCGAACATTCGGCTATCCGCCAAAGAAATCAGAGAGATAAAGAAATGCATCGACAGTAAACATGAATGGCACGGAGAGTTAAAAGTTAAAAAACAGGACGGTTCGGTCTTCCATGCGGAAAATACCATTTCACTTATCCTGGATAAACATGGAAGCCCGATATATTATCTTTCAGTCATTACGGATATAACAGAAGAAAAACAGGAAGGAAATACGGCTCAGCTTCTTAATGAGAAAATGAAAAAACATCTGGAAACTGCCGTAAAAGTTCAAAGGTCGCTTCTTCCTCCGCAGAATCTTTCCATAAAAGGAATGGAATTCTCATGGTCCTTTGAACCTTCCGAAGATGTGGGCGGTGATATATTTGATATTTTCAAATTAGATGAATCCAATATCGGTTTCTACATACTCGATGTCTGCGGGCACGGGCTTAAAGCCGCCATGCTTTCCGTTACACTTTCCCGTATACTGACACCTCTTGCAGAACACTCCGGGTTATTAAAAACTTATAACAACAGGTTAAAGCATTACAGAATAACTCCGCCTGCAGAGATTGCAGATTTACTTAATAAACGCTTCCAATTTAGCAGCGAAAAAGATCAATTCTTTACATTCCTATACGGCATCTTTAATCTGGAAAAAGCAACCTTTAATTATGTCTCTGCAGGTCATCCCGGATTTATTTATACGGACAGGAAAGGGAAGATGTATTTCCCCGAACTTAAGGGTTTTCCCATAGGTTTTACAGATAAACCCGGTTACAGAGAAAATCTTATAAAAACAGGACCCGGTTACAGATTCTTCTTCTTCTCCGACGGACTTACAGAACTCGTAAACCTGCGCGGGGAAATCCTTGGAATTAAAAGTTTAACGGAAATTATTAAAGATTCATCATCACTGCCTGTCAGCAAGGTACCGGATTATCTCGTGGCCGAGGCAAAAAGACGCACTGCAACAAAAATAACAGAAGATGATATTTCGTGTATTGTACTGGAAATCACCAGGGAAGTTAAAGCTTAAGACGAAGAATACAGAGGTTCTATTATGGACAAAATTAAACTTGGAATAGCAGGGCTCGGAAGGCTGGGGCGTAAACATGCGGAGAATATTCACTACCATATACCCGGAGCGGAATTAACTGCAGCCTGCAGTGTTGTTCAAGGCGAATTAGACTCCATTGCAGAGGAAATGCATCCCGAATATATTACGGATAACTACAGCGAACTGCTAAGCTATCCCCTGGACGGAATAGTTATTGCAGCTTCTTCACAGGAACATTGCAGTATGATCTGCGAAGCCGCATGGGCAGGCAAGAAGTACGTATATACCGAAAAACCGCTTGGAATGTCGCTTAAGGAGATCGATAAAATTAAAGAATCGGTCATGTCAAATAAGGGAATGAAACTGCAGATCGGCTACAACCGTAGATTTGATTCGTCCATAAGGGCAGCAAAGAAAAAGACGGAAGAAGGTTTCGTGGGCAAAATTATTCAGGTTCATATGATAAACCGCGATCCTGCAGCAATGGCCGATTTTATTATAAAGTTCAGCCCGAAAAGCGGGGGACTTGTTATGGACATGCTCACACACGACTATGACCTGGCACGATGGTTCGTAGGTTCGGAAGCTAAAAGTGTATACGGCATCGGAGATGCTTTTGTATATGAAGGACTAAAAAAGGCCGGTGATATAGACAACTGCTCCCTGCTTGTGGAATTTAAAAACGGAGTTATAGGCCAGTTCGAAACAAGCAGAAACAGTGCCTATGGGTACCATGTAGAGATGGAAATATACGGCAGCAAAGGTAATATCCGTGTAGGAATGATCCCGTTAAGAAACAGGGTAACATACATGAATGCAGAGGGTATTAATTTTGATACCGCCGGATGGTTCTACGAGTACTGGGAGCCTACTTTTTTAAGCGAGATTAAAGATTTCATCATGTGTATCCGTAATAATCAGGAACCGCTCATAGGCCTTGAGGACGGATACAGAGCAGTCGAATGGGCAGTAGCAGCTACCGAAGCTGTTAAAAAGAAAAACGTAGTTTTTTTTCGATAGTACGGATAGTAGGGATCTGATTTTTAACGGCATGCATTTGAACCGAAATAATTATGTAAACTAAATTTGCATTTGACCATAAGGATTTCTCTGCTTATCTTTTTAGAGAACAATAAGAATGACAGTTTTTCCTTCCTGCTTCCATAAATCAAGGAGAAAACCATGAGATACGACAAACTGACCATAAAGGCACAGGAGGCGATTCAGCAGGCAGAATCGATTGTTCATAACCACAACCATTCGGCCATAGATACGGATCATCTATTTCTTGCCATGCTGGAGCAGAAAGACGGTGTTGTGCCGCCTCTGCTCGACGCGCTTCAGGTAAACATACAGGACGTAAAGGCGGAAATTCAGAAAGCGCTGACTTCCAAGCCTAAAATATACGGAGAAAGCGCACAGGTATATCTTTCACCGGAACTAAACAGAGTCTTTCATCAGGCAGAAGAAGAGGCGGACAGGCTTAAAGATGATTTTATCAGCATAGAGCACCTGTTTTTAGGCCTTTCCGAGGTTGCAAGTTCTACACAGCAGATTTTAAAAAGACACGGCATAACAAAAACCGGAATTCTGGAGGCATTAAAATCGGTCCGGGGTAATCAACGGGTAACAGACCAGAACCCGGAAACCAGATATCAGGCATTAAAAAGATACTGCAGGGACCTAACCGATCTTGCAAAGAGGGAAAAGCTCGACCCTGTAATCGGACGGGACGAGGAGATCCGACGTGTTATGCAGGTCCTTTCACGGCGTACAAAGAACAATCCCGTACTTATAGGCGAACCCGGAGTCGGCAAAACCGCAATAGTAGAGGGGCTTGCCCGGAGAATCGTTTCCGGAGATGTTCCCGATTCGCTTAAAAACAAAATGGTGCTTGCATTAGATCTCGGTTCACTTGTTGCGGGAGCTAAATTCAGAGGAGAATTCGAAGACAGGCTGAAAGCTGTAATAAAGGAAATAACCGATTCCGACGGAAGCATTATACTCTTTATCGATGAACTCCACACACTTGTCGGTGCAGGCGCTGCGGAAGGTTCAATGGATGCATCCAATCTGTTAAAACCCGCCCTTGCAAGAGGAGAACTGCGGGCCATCGGAGCAACAACACTGGATGAATACAGAAAGCATATAGAAAAAGATCCTGCTCTGGAGAGAAGGTTTCAGCCCGTATATACAGCAGAACCCTCTGTAGAGGATACAATTGCAATACTAAGGGGAATAAAGGAACGTTACGAGGTTCATCACGGCGTCAGAATTAAAGATGAAGCTCTGATAGCTGCTGCAATGCTCTCCAACAGGTATATCACCTCGAGGTTTCTGCCGGACAAGGCGATAGACCTTATCGACGAAGCTGCAAGCAGGCTTAAAATGGAGATAGAGAGCCAGCCTACGGAACTTGATCAAATAGAACGAAGAATCCTCCAGCTTAACATAGAAAAGCAGGCATTGTCCAAAGAGGACGATCCGGCTTCGAAGGAACGGCTTTCTATCATCGAAAAAGAGCTTGCCGAACTTCAGGGCAAGAGAAACAGAATGCGGCTTCAGTGGCAGAACGAAAAGGCCATCATTACAGAGATAAGAAAGCTTAAGCAGGAACTTGAAGAATTAAAAATAGAAGAAACCAGGTACGAACGTGAGGGCAATTTAAATAAAGCTGCAGAGATTAAACACGGAAGAATTCCCGATATACAGAAAAATCTCGAAGAAAAAACAAAAGCACTTAATAATCTTCACGGAGAATCAAGATTGCTCCGCGAAGAGGTCTCCGAAGAAGACATAGCAAGAATTGTTTCCCAGTGGACCGGAATACCGGTTTCCAAAATGCTTTCTTCCGAAAAGACCAAACTTCTTAAACTCGAAGAAATACTTTCCCGCAGAGTTGTAGGTCAGGGCACAGCTATCAGGGCAATTTCCGATGCTATCCGCAGAAATAAATCGGGCCTTTCGGATATAAACAAACCGTTAGGTTCATTCATCTTTACCGGCCCGACGGGAGTGGGAAAAACCGAACTTGCCAGAACACTTGCGGATTTCCTCTTTAATGACGAGAAGGCTCTTACCCGGATAGATATGAGCGAGTATATGGAAAAGTTTTCCGTATCGAGACTCATCGGGGCACCTCCGGGATACGTAGGATATGAAGAGGGAGGCCAGTTAACGGAAGCTGTACGGAGAAGACCCTATTCGGTTATTCTTTTCGATGAGATAGAAAAAGCTCATCAGGATGTATTTAATGTACTGTTACAGCTCCTCGATGACGGAAGGCTTACAGACGGACAGGGAAGAATCGTCGACTTTAAAAACTGTATAATCATTATGACAAGCAACTTAGGCAGTGATTTAATCCTTCAGGCGCAGAGCCTGGAAGAGATAAAAAAGAGTATAGACAGCCTGTTAAAGGCAAAGTTTAAACCTGAATTCTTAAACAGGATAGACGAAGTAATCACATTCAGCAGGCTCGGTAAAGCCGAAATTCTAAAGATCGTGGATATCCAGCTTACCGAACTAAAAGGCAGGCTTAAAGAAAACAAACTCTCCATAGTGATATCCGAAAAGGCGAAAAAATACCTCGCAGATGCAGGATACGATCCTATGTTCGGAGCACGGCCGTTAAAACGAACGATTCAGAATCTTATTCAGAATCCGCTTGCCAAAAAGATTATTTCGGGAGATTACACGGAAGGTGATACAATATATGTCGATACGGATTCGTCCGGACTGACATTTTCTAAAAAGCAGGGAATACCGGAAAAGAACATAAAACCGTAATAATTACTGCCGGTAACGGATTTAATTGTCTGTAAGGAATATCTTGTTATATACATCTTCACCATAACTGGTCTGCAAGGGTTCGCCTTTGATAATTTTAAAACTTCTTTCTCCATTGGTCAGCCTTTCCGCCCTCAGGAAAATAGCATTTTTCATTTTTTTTCCGTAAAGACCACTTGCAAATTCGTATAAATGTGTAACAAAGAAAATCTTAATACCTTCTTCCATTAATGCATTAATTATCTGCCCTGCAATCTCCGAACCTTCTCTTTCATTAGTCGCGGCAAATGACTCATTAAACAGCACCATCGAATCGGGCGTTATCCTGTCTACTATATCACTCATTCTGCTAAGCTCCTCGTCAAGTTTGCCGCTTTTCATAGTAACATCTTCTTCACGTCCGTAGTGTGTATAAAGACCATTGCAGAGATTAGCGCAGAAATACTCGGCAGATACAAACATTCCGCATTGCATCATCAATTGAGTTATACCTATGCTTCTTAAAAAAGTCGATTTACCACCCTGATTGGTGCCTGTGATTATTACAAGATCTTTATTATCAGCATTAACACCATTGCTCACAATTTTATGTTTTATTGTTAAACTTAAACAGATATCGTACAACCCTTTTAAAGAGTGTCTGCGTTCTTTAAGAGCTGCAGGCACAGGAAAAGATACCGGCTCCCCCATCCCGGATAATTGTTCGTGTAAATTTAAACTGCCGATGTAAAAGGCCAATTCTGTCCGAAGCATGTTAAAGAAATTGTCAATATGATCAACAGACTGGGCAAGTGCATTGGCAACAAGGTTAATTCCCCTGTCTCTTAAGTCCGATAATGCCCTGGCGCCGTTTTCGTCGCGCTCGGCGATACGGAAAGTGTAAGCGGGCGGTTTCCTGGAAAAGATCCTGTTTAACCACCTCGATTTATTATCCTGCGGTTTACGGAGTTTGTAATTGATGCCTTTATTACCTTTTCCTAATTCGGCACTGATCAAAACTCCATTACGGAATTTCAGTTCCTTAAGATGATGCTGTACCCTGGCAAAATATTCCGCATCAAGCTCCTTTTTCAGCATAGAGAAAAACGCTGCAAAACCCTCCGATTCGAATTTATCTGCATGTTCATCGGCTATATTCTTTAGTTTCCTCAGCAGGGCAACAAAAATATGTAATATTTCTATCGATCCATGGAGTATCGCACCCGGATATCGGTTAAAAATACCATAATAGCTTTTTTTCTTGCTTTCACTGGATTCCACCGCAATATCATAAATATCCCTGACAACGGAAGAATTCTTAAGGCAATCCTTAAGAATGTCCTGGCGGTACCGTATTGTGTCCGGATTGTTTAAACTCGCTAAAACAACCTTCTTTGCCACTTCGGACAAAAAATCATCCTCGAGCGCCATTGCACTGAACAAAGTGTTTAATTCCAGATCCTGCATCAATGCTTCGGCATTCGGAGGAAGTGTCTGCTCCGGATCAAAATCACGATCCCTATACATCAGAAAAGCCTTCATGATTTTATGCGCTTCTTTAAATGATCATATGTAAGCCGGTACTTTTCGGCGATAGACAGCGCGTAGGCAAGCCCGTCCGCCGGATTTCTTACAATTTTATAGGTTCGAACTGCCGGATTTTCGGGCACTACCATGCTGACCATACTTACAGTTTTTTCACTAAAAGATGACAATTCATCTAAAAACGTTACCAGAACACACAGCGAATCCAATTGTATTATTCTTTCCATTACCTTTTTACTCAGAAAAATGGCATCCTTTAATGTTGTGGATGTAAAAATTTCATTCATGATGATAATACTGTCAGATGCCGCGCTGTTTAGAATATCATAAATTCTCACCAGATCATCTTCCAGTTTGCCTCTTAAGTTTTTAATGTTCTCTTCTTTTTCGAAATGCGTAAAAATCCCGTCGTATAGAAAGAGCTGCGCTTCCCTGCCCGGGACGGGACAGCCGATACCGGCCAGATAATGCAACTGACCGAAGGTACGGGCAAAGGTTGTTTTACCACCCTGGTTCGGGCCTGTTACTACAATTATACGCTCTTTATCTTTCAGATAAAAATCATTGCAGATAACGGATGATCCTTCCGTAATGAGGTTATAGGCCAGGGCTAAATCAAATCCTTCATAATCATAAATCTCTTTACTCTTATTTGAAATCACAGGATAACAAAATTTCAACCTCTCCCGTTTAAATATTGCAGCGAAATTCAGATAGGATATGTAGAATTGTATTTCTCTGTCAAAACTTCCTATGGTTTCATCAATATAACTGCTGTTTTTGGTGCAATATTCATCGAGAGGTAAAAATACGTCAGGATACAGTTTGGCTGCCAAATCCAGTATCTGTGCTTCGATATGGTTCATATCCTGGCTTTCGTGGAAATCGATCCTATAATTTTTTACTGCTCCCTGTTTGAATTTCGCAAAGGTTTCCTCGACATCGACACTGTAATCAGTTTCAGATTCGTATTTGCGAACCTTAACGCTGTTATCCTTTATAAGCAGGCTGTATTTAATTTCTGATAAATCGCTTTTAAGCTTTTTAGTTTCAGCCAGAAGCGAAGTAAAACGGTCCGAACCGGTATATTCTTTTAAATATTCCCGAAAAGACAAAAATCCGCGCGATTTTAAATCTACGAGGAATAAATCGTGCACCATTTCATTAACGGCGCTGCAATAAATCTCCACTGCATCTAAAAACCACCCTTCCTTCTGGTATTTATAGTAAAGTTTGTCTGACCTTGCAAGATGCTCCCGCATTGTACGCATTTTTTGCGCAAATGATTCTATATTCCCGAAAAGTATTCGATTTTCCAGATCCTGCATGATTTCATGACGATAGCTGATCGTATCAATATCCCTTAACGGAGTGTAAAAAAACGGTTTTAAGTTATATTCCTGTTTGCCGGCCGTAATGGCCTCTATAATCTGATCAAGATTTAAATCAACAAAAAAAACGGGTGTTTCAAGTGTTTCTTTTTTTATTGTGCTGTCGATTTTCTTAAACAGGATACTGTTAAAAGTCATAGGCGAAACACCTCCCTATCAAATAGTATGCTATGGGAAGGTATACTCCTGTGTAATCGATTACTCGTGATAAGAGGTCTATCAAAGTCGGCCGGTCTTAAGCGGATAGATACAGCATCACGGCGCATATATGGAGTCCTCCCTATCTAATGATTTCCCGCATCTGACTTCTCACATCGTGCAATGAGTAACGGGCAGCGTGTATAAACAAGTATAAAAAAACCCGCTCTATAGCGGGTGCTTAGCCGTATCTTTACAACTCCTACGCTACAGAAAACTGCACAGTAGGAGTCATCAGTACGGCCGGTACATTTAATCCGGGGGACTCCATCCCCGATATCAATTAACAATTTAATAAATCGTCATCGAAAAGTCAAGTCAGAAGGTAAAAGCCCGGCAATTCCTCACCGAAAGGATACTTATAAACGGGTGGAAACGAAATAATAAAGTTAAATTAAAATCTTAAGTTTTCGGGGCTATTTCCAGGATAAGCTCCACCTCTCCCCTGCTCAGCCTGGTAGCTTTTGCAATTTCCGGAACCGACCATCCCTGGTGAGAAAGTTTTACTACGGTTTCCCTTTTATCGAGAGGCGGCGCCCCCCTCTCTGCTTTTTTATCTTTAACTTCTTCCTTAATCAGGCTCTCTAAAAGACGCACCTGTTCCTGTGCCTGACGCCCGATATCCTCGAGCCTCGTCTCGGTCTTAGCAAGCCACTCTCTCGCCTTCTGCATTTTATCCATACGTTTTACCAGATCACCAAGAATGCCGTCGATCGATCCGATCATCTCCACAACTGCATCCGCTTTGTCCTTGTTTTCCGCAAGAACTTCCAGTTCGGTTTTAAGTTCTTCTAAGTTTTCCGTAAATTCCGAAAGACCATCTTTGTTATTCTTAATTGCCTTTTCCAGTTCTTCAAGTCTCTCAAAGTTTTTATCAACCCCGTCGATCGTACTCTCAATTATCTCTTTTTTATTCTCAAGCCTGTTAAACCTTGACTCCACCACTTTTTCAAGTTCTTCAAGTGAGCGGATCCTTGCCTGTATCTCCTGTAATGTATCATGACTCATCGTAACATTTTCTAACTTTACATCGATATCCTTCGATATGTTCAGAAGTTTCTTAAAGTCTCCCTCCATTGCTTCGATTCTTCTCTTCTCGTTTAAAAAGCGGTTAAATTTAATCGAGACCTCTTCACTGACCTTTCGGGTCCTGCCTACCTGAGTCTCTATTTCATCAATTTCTCTTTTCCGGGCTTTTAAATGTGCAATCTCGCTTTTAAGTCCTTCGATATCAGCTGTCAGGGCAAGTTTTAAGTTATCCGCTCTTTCGAATATCTTTGTCTGAGAGGTAAAATCTTTAAGCCGTCTCTCTATTCCCGTCAGATTTACAGAGAGGATCTTATAATTTTCCTCAACCTTTCCGAAAAGTTTCTGCTGCATCGCTTCTGTTTTTTCCCTAACATCATTAAGCAGCAGTTTAAAATCTTTTACTTTTCTATCCACCTCTCCGTTAAAGTCGTTTATCTTTCTCCGGAAACTTATTTCAAAACCTTCCAGACTTTTCTTTAAATCCGACATTGAGCTTTCCGTTTTTTTATCCAGTTCTCCTTTCAGATGCACTATTCTTTCCGATATATCACCAAGCTCATTTTTTAGATTTAACCGTTCTTCATTTGTGGATACTATAAGATCATCACGCTGAGAGGTAAACTCTGTTTTTATGTTCTCGATTGTAGAGTTTACATCTTCTTTAAAAGACTCGACCTTTTCCGTTAATCCGGCTTTCGATTCATTCATCTCCTGAAGTATTTTTGACTGCCATACGGTAACATCCTCTCTCGTTGTCCTTAAAAGCTCCGATACCTCCTGCTTCTCAATATCTATACTTCCTCCCAGCTCTCTGAATTTTAATTCCATATCCTTTCGTACTCTTGCAGCATCCTCATCCAGTGACTGTTTTAAAAGGTTCATCTCACGGCTGAACAGCTCCATGGAGTCATTTTTCGCTTTCTCCACTTCATTTCTTAAAGCGGAACCGAGAGAGGAAACAGTATCTTCCGCTGTAGATATTCTGCCTTTAAGACTGTTCTCGAATTCCTCAACCTGTCTCTCCATGCCGGTGAATTCTACGGCAGCCGAACTTTTAAGCTCTTCAAGCTTTGCTTTTAAATCATTGCCGTATGTTTCTTCTATCCTTTCCCTTTCTGATATATGTACGGTTTCTATCTCACCTATCCTGGAACCTATATCCTCCTGCCATCTCTTTAGCTTTTCTTCTATATTTATACTGCGCTCCTGTAGATCCTTAAAGAATCCGTCTTCAAAAACCTGCAGTTTTTCCGATACATCCTGGTATGCCCTGGACTTTAATTCGGACAGACCTTTATCCAGCTCTGACATACCCTCTCTGATTACAGACATCTCTTCTTCCGCCTTAAGACGTTCTTCCTTTCTTCTCTCCTCGAGATATCTGGAGAAAGTATCCAGGTCACCCTTTATTTTTTCTGTCATACGTTCCATTACACCCCGAAGATTTTTATCAAGCGCCTCTATATCCACATTAACATCTTCAAGCTTGCGGAAACGGTAATCCACTTCTCCTTCATAGTCGGCAAGCCTGCTCTCCGCCGTTTCGAACATAGATATAAAATTATTCCGGAAATCATCGAGTCTTGCAGATACAGCAGTCTCATTACTGCTGATTTTTTCCTTTATCTGTGAAAAAACAGCATCCTCGAGAGATTCACCCTTTCTGATAACTTCCAGCAGCTGTTCTCTTTTCTCTTCTATTTTATCACTGTAAGTTTCATCGATTCCGGCTATACCTGTTCTAAAATTCTCATCCATTGCGAGGTATTTTTTCTCTGCAGTCACAAGCATATATTCGAGCTTTTTGGTAAACGCCTTCCCCTTCTCCTCGACATCACCTAAAATTTTCTTTATCGATGCCAGAAATTCCGACATAAGTCCCGACTTTTTACCTTTTGCTTCCAGTTCGAAACTTTCAAAATTCTTTTTAAGATTTTCTACTGCACTCCGCTGAAGCTCGTCTTTTCTGGCCTCCAGTTTTGTAATATACACAGAGAAATCTTTAACCTTATGCTCCGACTTATCTATAATACTTTTAATCTCATCGATTCTATCCGTTATTCCGGATGTAAGTTCATCACGGATAGTCTCCAGTTCCTTTCTATTATAATCCTCGATTCTCGTTGTAATTAACGGAACAGACTTTTCCAGCTTTATTACCTGAACACTCAAATCCTTTATACGTTTGTTAACGCCGTCGATAAACTGTGATTCTTCACGAATTCTCTTCATATTTTCATCGACACGCGCTGTCATTCGTATGAGTTCCTTAAGAACACTATCATACTCCGTTAACCGGTGCTCTATTTTTACAATATCATCGGAACGTTCGTTTAACCCCTGTTCCACTTCATGTACGCGGTTTAATATATCTTTGCCTGTTTTAAGATTTACCTGAAGTTCAATAGAAAGATCTTTTAACTTCGCTGTTTTTTCATCTACAAATTTAGATAAATTCTGTACTACCCTGTCCGAATATTTTTTTACCTTCTCTAAGGATCTGTTACCTTTATCAATCTGTCTATATATGAGTAAGATTAATAAAACCGTTAAAAAGGTTATTAAATTCCCTATTGTGAACATTGTTCCCCTCCCCATGGAAAACTTATTTATATCTTACATTCGTAATAAACAGTTGTCAATTATCAATTAATTTTAACAATATTTGTAAAAAAGCGGCGTACCCGGAAAATTTAAAATCAGGCTTAATCCCGGAATACCGGTTTTTAAAACGGTCGGCCCTTGCAAGAATTCCCGAAAAAAGGGCGGTTTTCATACCTGCCCGCAGTGCACCGGCTATATCATACCGCGGGTTATCACCTACAAACAGTACCTGATCCGCAGAGATTCCAAGTCTTTTACATACTATCAAAAAGGGCTCCGGATCCGGTTTTAAATTACCGCTTTCCTCGGAACACAGGGCAATATCCCAGTAATTCTGTAATCCCAGAAACTTAAGCTTTTCCGTAACAGGAAAATCGGACAGAACCGCTAATTTTACTCTCTTTTTTTTTAAATAGTCCAGTACTGCTTCCACATTACGGTAAGGCTTTATCCCCTTAAGGGAATTTATCCATTTATCATATATGATGCTTTCTATAGCCGTATATGCATAATCATCCGTAACGCCTAATCTTGCAGCAAGCATCTTTGCCTGCCGGATACGAAAATTTACATCTTCTCCGGGCTTCTTCCTGATTTCACTGCGCACTTTACCGAAATTAGAAATAAACCGGAAATATTTTATAAAAACAGGAATCGATTTAAGATACATGCTTTCATACGGATACAGAGTTCCGTCGATATCAAAAACAACAGCTTTAATTTTCATACAGCTCCGTAATGCCGGAATCCGGCAATCCCATGTTATTCCGGTTTGATAACATAGGTTATTCTCCCCTTAACCACCCTGCTGCCTCTTACAGCCTGAAACTTCCAGCGTCTTAAGGCTTCTGTTATTGCTGCATCCACATCGCTGTAGCCGGATGATTTTTCCACATGTATTGTTGAAATAACACCCCCGGGAAGTAGTTTAAAAGAAATAACCGCTTTTAGCTTTAAACCTTCTTTCCCGACCCATTCGGGAATCGACGGTTTCGGCATATACAGAGGCTGCCGGGCCTCTGACTGCTGTTCCCACTGTATCGGTACTCCCGCTTTCGCCGCCGATCCTGTGCCCGGTAAGCCCGCCTGCGCACTGCCGGAAGAAGAAGCGGTTCCTTTAGTACCTGCCGTCCCGGTACCGGATGTTTCCTTCCCTGATGTTCCTTTAAGAAGCTTATCAAGATTGCTATAAACATTCCTGCCCAGAGCTTCGGTATTTTCTTTACTCTGTTTCGATCCGTACTTTTCCGCATTCTCTAAAGCCTTCTCATTACTAACTACAGGCGGAACAAAGGGTATATTTACAGATCTTTCCTCTGACAGTAAAGACTGCTCCGGCTTTCTTTCAGGTGGTACCGGACTCTCTCCTGCTTTGCGCGAAGGGATTTGCCTCCACGATGCACTTTCCTTAACCGGCTGTGTGTTTGTTCCCGCACTCCTGATAACGGCCTGTTTAGTCTCATTTTTTTGTATGATACTGCCGGCAGTCTTCTCTGCCACGGCAGTCTTCTCTGTCCCGGCAGCAGAAGACTCCTGCCTCTTTTCTGTTTTTTCCGCCGGCATATTTTTATCGGTTTTTACGGCCGGCTTTAGAGCCTCTAATGATTTAACGGCTTTCTCTGCTGATACCGCAGGGACTGCCTCCAGAGTTACATAAACCGGACCGCTGTATTCGGGCGGTTCATTGACGTTAATCTTTATCACAAGCGGTAATATGAAAAAAATAAACAGATGTATAAGTATCGCGATAGAAATACTAAAAGATACTCTTTCGAAATCCTTCCTTGCAGTTACAGACATTGCCTCCCCCTGCTAACTGGTACCCTGCCGGGCCATGCCGGCCTGACCATATCTCCGGTCAACTTCCCCCTTTAACCTCCCTTGTTTTTAAGTTAACGCCCTTAAACCCATTTTTTCTTAAGACATCGAGTACCTCTATCATGAGATTATAAGATACGGCTCTGTCGCCTTCAACTACGACCGTTCTAATATTTTTCTTTTTCTCACTGCTTAAGGAAGCAAGTTTTTTATCCAGGCCGGAAATACTATACTTGTCTTTATTAAGATATATTTCATTCCCGGAGATTATCGTTACAACAAGCCGGCTCATTGCTACAGGTTCGGATGTGGAGGAACCTGGAAGTATAAGACTTATGCCCGGGGTAAGAATAAATGTCGAGGAGACCATAAAGAATATGACCAATTGAAAAACAACATCTATCATCGGCACCAGATCTGCAACGGCCTGAGGCATAAGCCTCCTTTTAAACCTCATTCGGGTTAGCCTCCGCGTTCCTGGTACTTAAGAAAAGCACCAGCTCATTTACCTTGTTTTCCAGCCTGATAATAGTATGATTAACTTTGCTCACAAGATAATTGTAAAAAATAATAACAGGTATCGCAACGATCAATCCCGCTGCAGTAGTCAGCAAAGCCTGCGCTATACCCTTTGCAAGAAGAGCCGGATTCCCCATTGCACCAAACCTGCCGAGCACTCCGAAAGCTATGATGTTGCCGGTCACCGTTCCCAGAAGTCCCAGCAGAGGAGCAATATGCGCAATCGTGCCTAAAGCGGAGATAAACTTCTCCAGTTTCGGAATTTCCAGGTTTGCCGCATCCATGATAACCTCTTTAATAGTATGATCCTCATAGTGTCTGTGCTCTATCCCCACCTTCATAAGATTGGTAACGGGAGAAGGGTTGTTCTCACATATGGACAGTGCTTCATCAAAATGGCCCTTCTCCAATGTGGATTTTAATCTGTTCATCATCTTATCTTCATCGATTTTTATTTTTCTAAAAAACAACAGCCTTTCCACGATTATTACCGTTGCAATTAACGAGAGCAGGAGGATAAAATACATTATTATCCCTCCCTGATTCATTATCTCCAACATAGACTGCTCCTTAAAAATTTATTTGTATCTTAAATGTAGCTCTGAATCCGGGTTCTTCCAACATTAAAGCGTCGTATCTTGGCGTTCCGGATATAAGGAGTATATCATCGATCTCTGTTACTACCCGGATATAATCAGAAATCTGATAAAAACCGTCTATGCTTACATCAGGAAACTGAAGCTGTCCGGTAATCCCCGAAAGATACGAAACATCGAGATCTCCTCCGTATATGCTGTTCTTATCCGATGCACTTAATTCAAAAGTTATCGAATCCAGAGGCCTGTACAAAGACCGGTCAGCCCACCTGCGTCTCCATCCTGTATTCAGAATAAAAAGGCTGGTGATATTCCACCGGAACCCCAATTCGGTATTCAGCTGAAAAGCATTTCTCTGATAAAAAGGATAAAAACCGCCGGAGTCCGCAGAGCCGGTATCCAGATCAGGCATGGCGGTATTCCAGTAAAGACTCGTTCCGACAGACAAAACGGTATTCTTTAAGAGGCTTAATTTTGTGTTCAGTGTCCCGAACCAGTAAGGATCATCGACTATCGATGCCGGAATGGCTGTAATCGTTGTTTCCTGCAAAAGGTTTTTAAGATTATATTCATTAACGCCATAACCTCCGCTGAGACGAATATTAAGAAAGTTAAGAGGTGAACCGGATATCGTTAAATTAAAGGGAAATGTATTTATATTGTCGGAATTAAAAAACCACCCGCCCTCCCCTGCGAAAGATAATCCGAAGGGGGCGTCATACGAAACAAGTCCCTTTACACGCAGCCTGTGAAGATTATAAGCAGAAGATTCCAGGAGTGTACGAAAAGTATATCGTGCGGTAATACCGAAACGGAATGCTTTTAACCGCAGCGCCAACCCGGTATCCGGTGACAACAGAAGTTCATTATCCTGTTCCGGCGTTTCTCCCGTTAAGAGAAGCGAGGAAAAATCACCGGAAAGGCCGGTATTAAACCGCAGGGATTTTAACAGTGTGGTATTTATCAGTATCTTTTCGTTAAGAAAGCGGTTTATACCTGTTATAAACGCTCCTCTTCCCTGAAAACCCTTTTCATTATCACTGTAACTGCCCTCTCCCGAAAAACCAAATCCTGAATATACAAAATTCAAAGAACCGGAAAGATTATCCGTTCTCTTAAAAAAACCGGATCCGGCAGGATGAATTCCAAAACCATCGAGCATTTCATGGTTAAACCTGACCTTAAAAGTGGGTTTTTTCCCAAGTTTATAAAGGGAAATGCTGCTTAAAATATGATTTTTACTTCCGATTCCGAGAGTACCTTCCGCACTTAATGAAGATTCGGCTCTTTGTTTAATTTTTATGTCCCGGCCAGGCTGCAGTAGTTTTACCTCCGGTTCTTTTATTTCCAGTTCACCCGCCTTCGGTAAAGGAATGTTACGTTCGGGCGGGAGTAATTCCTTTGTTTCCGGCAGAGCTGTTTCCACACTTTCCACTGTTAAATCTTCAACTTCGAGAATAACAGGGGGAAGTACTATTTCCGGCTCCTTCGGTGCCATTTTTTCCTTAATTGTTTCCCCGTTCTCCCCATTTTTCCCGGTAGTATCCGCAAAAATATTAAAAGTTAAAAGCAGTAAGATAAAGACAAGATATTTTTTCACTGTTCAACACCCTTAAGCAGTTTTTCGCCCTCCTCTGCCCATTGAGTGCCGGCAAAGTTATCTTTAAGCCTTTTTACAAGACTTTTAAGATCTTCGATTTTACCTGCCAGTTTCATCATTTCCGCAGCTTTATATATCGACATCGCCATTAAGTCACGATCATGCGGATTAATAAAAGCGGCCTTTAAGAACTCTTTCCCGGCCCTTACAATGTCATCCTTCCTGTAAAAATATTCGCCGACCAGATACTGCGCCCTGGAAGAAGTCTCAGGGTCGTCTTTTTTAATCACTTCCTCAAGCATTCTGTATGCAAGATCAATTTTATTTTGATCGGTAATGTAAATTCTTGCCAGCCCGAGTATCGCTTCTCTGCCCTTCCTTGTTTTTGCTCCGCCCTCCTCACCGATTTTCGCAGAGAGCTCCGCTTCTTTGCTGCCCAGGCCGAGTATAAGATACCGGAGCTGATCCGCTTTCTCTCTGGCATTTGCAACAGCCGCTTCCTGCGGATATTCCGATATCATGTCCGTATAGAGGTTCAGAGCTTCTTTATATTTCCCCTTCCCGGAATAGATTTCTGCAGTTTTCTGCATTGCATCCGGGGTAAAGGGACTCTCTCTGTAATGCGATATAAGATTCTCCCACAGCAGAACCGCACCGAAAGCCTCTCCCAATTTATAAGCCGAGTAACCACCCCAGTACAGAGCAGCATCAAATAGTTTACCATCCGGGAATTTAAGCCTGTATTCATAGAAAGCGTCCTTTGATTTATCATACATTCCCGACGCAAAGAAAGTCTCCGCCCGCTTGTAATAGGCATCTTCTCTAAGCGGGCTTTCCGGATAGCTCTTTGCCAGTTCCATGTACGCTTCTGCGGCCTTATCCGCCTTACCCTGCCCGGCTAATATACCGGCATATTCAAAAAGGGAATCATCCCCAAAATCGGATCCCGGGAACTTCTTAAATATATATCGAAATACTCTCTTCGCACCCTCGCTGTCTTTGAGATTTTCCAGGCTTTTACCCTTAAGAAAGGTTGCTTTTACAGATAAACCGGTATTCCCGGCACTGCCGAGTAATGAAAAGTATGCTGCACTTTCTTTATACTTCCCCAGGCTGAAGCTGCACCATCCCGCCATATAGATGGACGAATTATACAGACTATGACCTTTAAAGTCTTTCACAAACAGGGCAAACAGGTCGAAAGCCTCCCGGTAATCCCCCAGTCTGTAGTACGACCACCCCGTGTAGTAGATTACAAAGGGGTACAATGACGACATATTCGTCTTAAGAAGCATTTTTTTCGATATATGAGAAAATGATTTAATGGCCTGAGTATAAGATTTCAGCATTATCTCTGATAAACCTTTTACATAGTAAGTCAGTATAAAAGCTGATGCATCTTTCCCGCTTAAAGCAGGTTCCGCTTTTATCAGATCCTCCGACTGCTCCACTGCATACCTGTAGTTCTTTAGAATAAATGATATTTTTATCAGGTCAAGATTGGCCTTTATATCATCAGGAAAATACTTTAAATACTTTACCAGTGTTTCTCCGGCTTCCCTGTATTTCTTAAGCTTTTTAAGAATAATGGCTTTAAGTTTAAGGGCATCGACATAATATTTCCCTTTTTTATTATCCGATAGTAATTTTTCCGAAGATTTAAGCCCTGAGGCAAGAGAACCTTCCCTGTAGTAGGAATAGGCAAGAAGATAGCCGGCTTCCCTGGAACGTTCGGAATCAGGGAAACTTTCGACAAACTGAAAATAGTACTGCACAGCTTTTGAATAATTTTTCCCTGCAAGATAAACATCGCCGAGACGCATTACTACCGATGAATCCGGTTTCCCTTTTATTTTTAAATATTCGGAAAGAATCGACTGCGCCGCCTTAAGATCATGCTTTTTTATACTTATCTCTGCAAGATACAAAACTGCCGCGGACTCCGGAACTTCACGCTTCCGCATATTCCAGAGCCTTTTAAGAAAATGTTCGGCAAGGTCCAGATTGTTCCGTTTAAAGCTCGCGATACCGAAGTGGAGCCACAGGTCCTTTAATGCTTCAGGATTACCGGCAAATTTCTCCTCCGCCCGCTGGGTAAGGCTTTCCATTACCGTAAAATCGTTCTCCTTCTGGGCAAGCGCAAACAGCCTTCTGAATGCAACTGAAGATATTCCGGGTTTGGAATTCAGCAAACCATCGTAAATCGTCTTAGCCTTTAAATAATCTCCCTTTCCCCACAGCGCTTCCGCTTTGTAAAGGGAATATTGATCCTTCCAATTTTCAGCAATTGTATCCAGAGTATACCGGGAAGAGTACTTAAGAACATCATCATAATCCTTATTTTCCAGAAACAGGCTGCATAAAAGCACAAGTGCATATGACCTGTTGCCGTAATCCGGATACAGTTTTATAAGTTCTTTTAACAAGTGAACAGCTTTACTATTTTCATCGATCGAAACAAAAGACAGGGCTTCGTACAGGTATGCCTGCGGATGCAGGGTAGAATCCCTGACTCTGGCACGAAAGGCTTCGAGACTATCTATGGATTCGGAATAGTGTTTCCGGTTATATAGAATTATACCTTCCCAGAAAGGCACATAGTCGAAATAACGTGTGTAGCGGTACTTCTTCTCTATTTCACGGAACAGTATAAGAGATTCACTTAAATTACCAAGTCTGAAAAGACTTACGGCTTTTCTGTATTGAGCATCGGGTACCAGGTTGGAGAGAGGATACTCTTTTAAGAATTCATTATAATCTTCAAGTGCCAGGATATAGTTGCCCTGGGCGTATTCTCTTTCCGCTAAAGAAAACAGTTCCCGCTCCGATGATGCAGGAAACAGATAAACGGGCAGAAAAAATAATATTAAAATTAGATTTCTTCTCATATACATAGGAAAAGATATACCACTAATTCTCATTATTCAATGGAAATCGGCTTAAAGGTTCCTTCTGCATTAACCTTAACAAGGTGTATGTAATCCTCACCATACCTCTTTAGTAATGATGATATGCCTGTCTCTTTATTGCGTTCCATTACAGCTATACGGAAATAACCGCGGTCATCAAAATACGGAAACAGCAGAACAACATGAAAATGCTGCCTTAATACAGGATCCTTGCCGAATTCCTTATTCAGCGAACCGATAAAAAAGTAACCGGGATAAAGCACGGACAGCCGGAACATCAGGAATCTTAAGTTTTTAACCGGGTACCCTACATCCTCGATATAACGGATATATTTACTGTCCCTCACATCCATGGACTCGGGGCCTGTTATCTTTATATTATTACGTGCTTCCGCCAGGGAAACTGCAAGATTACGGCTCCAATCCAGCCCGAAATAGGGATCACGTACACTCTCGTACCTGGCACTCCATCTGTTACCGCGTATACCGGTATCTTTCTTTTTAGCAGTATCTATGGATAAAAGATGTCCCGTCAGCGGATAATAAAACCCGTCGACAACCCATTTTGCAAACCCCGAACAGTTAAATCCTCCGGGGCTATTCTGAGTACTACTGTCATTAATAAATACAAATTTACCATCACTATTCATAGCCCCGTCATCAGCATCATGCAGGCCGGAGATTTTCGATTCGATACTCTTTACAACACCTTCGATGACCCGGCTTTTTCTCCCGGATTCTTTGTAAAGAACAAAATTCCAATCGATAAGTTTCTGTGACAGGCGGACAATCTCGGAAAAAGGAGCGGTAAGCATTGCATTAAATTTAACAGGCAATACAACTTTCATGGCTACCGGAAAACCGTAGATGGTAAGATCAAAATATGATCTGTCATGGAAGGGATACAACCGAATAAACGAGTCCGGATCATCGCGAATAAATATTTTTACCTGAATAAAATTTCCGTCTTTTAAACTGCGTTTAATTATGTAATTACCCCTGCCCAGAATATTAAATCCTCTTTTTGTTTCATTCAGGAACAGGAGATATACAGCCTCTTTACTCCTTTTTATTTCGAACTTTACTGAAGTTCCGCTTTCATGCTGATAAATATACCGTTCTTTGCTATTTAGAAGTTCATACAGAGGACTAAAAATAATGTCCCGCAGTTTAAAACGTGCTCCGGCATTATCGGGGAAACTATAAATCGAAGATCTTAAATATATTTCGGGATTAACTATTCCCTGGGAGTATATATTTACTCCGTTAAAGAAAGAAAGGAAAAGAAAGAAAACTATTAATCTATGCGAACAATGTTTCCTTTTTGATTTTTGCAGGTAATTCTCCTTTACGGGTAATAAGTATTTCCCTGTCAAGGGCAAAAACAGGGCTGATTTCCACAGGATATACCGGTTTATTATCATTATCCCGGGGAACTTCCACACCGGCAGCCTCCAGCCAGCCGGAATATTTCTCTATCTGCCCTGCAAGGCATGTCGTTATCGAATCGATACCTGTTTTGTTCTTAAGAGGAGCAAATTCCTCTCTTCGTTCGGTTTCAAAAAAAACCGGATTTTTAGCCTCGGGTACAGCATCAAAGATGAACATTTCAAATTTAATAACCTCTTCTTCTCTTAAATCGGCGCCTTCCTCCGTGGGTTTGAGCGTTTTCACTTTTTTCCGGGCAAAGTGAAACGGAAGATTCTTTTTTATCCCGTTTAAAAATCCGACATTAAGGATATGCACGGCAATAGACCCCTGATTAAAGAGCAGATTACCGTCCGTTCCCCTGCTATACATAGTATCTTTATCCAGATCTGAATATTCGATAACTCCGGGTTTTCCGTTTATAAGGCCTATTGTGCCGAGTTTTTCTTCAGGAAAGGCCTTTTTTATAACCTTCGACGACATTTCCGATTCTCTTTTTAAGTGTATTCCGAGAAAGAGAGGATCAGGGACCTGCACCAGAGGGTTGTCTACCTGAAAATAAAATATCTCCTCTATCCCATTCTTCGTTAAAAACAGCATTATCCCGGAGTCATGCAGCGCCTTTATTACACCGCCATGGCCGTTCGGATTCTGAAAAATACCTCCGTCTTCGGAAAGAACCAGCCTTCCGTCCGGGTACAGTGAGGGCAGCATACCCTGTTTAAAAAAATGAATACTTTTACTATCAAGACCGAAATAATTCATTTTCTTAAAGTAATCGACAGTCTCATCATAGTTCGCCCGGCTTGTCATAATAAGCCATGGAATATCCGTAGAATAAATACGATTTGCCGAAAACAACTTCTCCGCAAAAATCTGAAACAGGGATACCCGTCTTACCGGACTTATCTTAAAAGTCCCCTTGGGTCCGTTAAAACCAAGCCTGGAACCCTGGCCCCCTGCAACGGTTAAAAATGCGGTTTTACCGGAGGAAATAAATTCCTTGCCCAGATTTAAAGCTTCCTTATCCTTTCTGCTTTCCTCAATAGATACGTAGCCGACAGGTTTAAAAGTGAGGGTATTACTCTCCTTTTTACCGAGCCTCTGTGTTAAAACACCAAGCAAAGAAACATCGAGCTTTTCCAAATCTCCGATAAGTTTATCACGCTTCAACTTATCCCGTTTATCCCAATAATCGAAAAGATGACCCTGTCCGATCGAAAGCATGCTGTCCTTTAACTCTCTTTCCATATTTTTGCTTCTCCTGTTTCTAAGTTTCGAAAGTATGTCCACAAGCTCTGTCCTGAGTTCCATTATTTTTACAGCGGCAGAGCTTTTTGTTCCCCTCATATCGTCCCATATTTTCTGCCGGGCTCCCTGTACAGTGTATTTTTTAATTTGTGTCAGATATTTAAACCTGAACAAGAGCTGCACATCCCGGTTTGTATAGATGCGCCTCCCTGATTTGCTCTTCTGCGGCCCGAGAAAGGGAACTTCTCTTTCCCAGTACCTTAAAACATGTGTTTTTATTTTAAGTATTTCGCTTACCTCACCAATACTGTAGTATTTCATGAACTGATTATTAATTCTGTCTTAAATCAATATGAATGGGTATAAGGGAAAAACCAAACACTTTCCTTATTTTATTCTCTATATACCTCGTATAACGGGACGGATAACCCCTCATGTTATTGACAAAAAAGACAAATTTAACCGGATTAATTTCCACCTGTGTGGCATACCGAATTTTGATATTCTTACCCCGTACCGGAAGCTGATACTCTGTTAACCATTTCTGCAATGCCTGGTTAAACTGTGCTGTGTCCACCCTTTTGTTAAGCTGATCCCAGACTTTAAGAGAAACATCCAGAAGATGCTCGACACCTTCGCCGTTAATCGCCGATGTCGTAACTAAAGGCGCAAAATGCAGAACAGGGAAGAGGAAGCGTACCCTGTCCGTAACCGCGCGAAGTTGATTTGAAACTTTTTTAACCCTGTCCCACTTGTTTAATACAAGGATAATTCCGCTCCCCTTTTTTATTACAAGAGATGCTATTTTTTTATCCTGCTCGGTTAACCCATCTACGGAATCGATCAGCAGATATACAATATCCGATCTCTCTATCGTCTTAATCGCCCGGTTAACGGAATAATATTCAACCGAATCCTTTACCTTACTCTTTCTTCTTATGCCGGCCGTATCTACAACCTCGAAGGTAAATGTTTTGTAGTTAAAGATGCCGTTTATCGTGTCCCGTGTAGTGCCCGGAATATCGGAAACAATTGATTTTTCCTCACCCAGCAGATAGTTTAAAAGTGTTGATTTTCCGGTATTAGGTTTTCCGAGAATTGCAATCCTGATAATTTTAACATCAGAAGCGGTATCATGCTCAACATTGCTTCCGGTTTTATCCGCTGCATTAATAATTACCGAATTTACTTTATCCATATTTTTTCCATGAACCGCCGAAACCGGTATAACTTCTTTAAAACCGAAACTGTAAAGTTCCCAGACAGCATACTCCTTTTTTTCATTATCAGCCTTGTTTGCTATCAGAACCACTTTATCTTCGTATTTCCTTAAAAACTCAATAAAATGATAATCTTCACCGGTAATTTCATTAATATCAACAAGAAGAAGTATTAAATCGGATTCCTCTGCAGCTTTAAGGCTTTTTTCTACAACGAGATCATCAAGTTCTTCTCTTTCCAGCTTAAAACCACCTGTATCTACCAGAAGGATATTTCTGCCGTCTATTGTAAGCTCCTCTTCCACCGTATCACGGGTAACTCCCGGGAACGGATCTGTAATAGACCTCCTTCTGCCGATTAATCTGTTAAAAAGGGTCGATTTCCCGACATTCGGCCTTCCTACAATTGCAACGGTAAAAGGACGTTTTTTAATATGTTTCGAAATCAAAGTAATTCCTCATCCATTTTTTTACATATTCTGATATCTCAGAGTATGATCTCATCTCCATAATATTACCCACCACTTCCTCCGCATCAAGTACATTTATTGATCTTATTATTCTCTTAATCCCGGGAATACTGATAGCACTCATACTGAACTCATCCAGACCCATTCCGATCAGTATTACTGTAGCAAGAGGGTCACTGGCCATTTCACCGCACATACCAACAGGGATTCCCTGTTTATGTCCGTTTACTATGGTAAGCTGAATAAGACGAAGTACACCCGGATGAAAAGGTTCGTATAAATATGCAATACGCTCATTACCCCTGTCCACAGCAACTGTATATTGTATAAGATCATTTGTACCTATGGAAAAAAAGTCCACCTTCTTCGCAAGTATATCCGTCGTTACCGCTGCAGACGGTATTTCTATCATTATCCCCACGGGAATATTTTCATTATATTCGATGCCTTTCGCTTTAAGCTCCGCTTTAGCTTCTTCATAAATTTCAAAACTGTGCTCTACTTCCTCGATCCCGGAAATCATTGGAAACATTACTTTTAAATTTCCATATATCGATGCCCGGAGCAGAGCCCTTAACTGAGTCTTAAAGATATCCGGACGTGAAAGGCAGAACCTGATTGCCCTCCATCCAAGAATCGGATTATTTTCTTCTATCGTGTTTAAGCCGGGGACACGCTTGTCTCCGCCGAGATCGAGTGTTCTTATTGTAACTGTTTTCCCTTTAAGCCTCTGCAGAACGGATTTATATGCAATGTATTGCTCCTCTTCATTGGGAAATTTATTCGGCTGAATATATAGAAACTCGGAACGGAAAAGCCCCACTCCGTCAGCACCGTGCATAATAACAGAATCCACTTCTTCGGGTATTTCTATATTCGCCTCGAGATTTATTAATTTACCATCCCTTGTTTCTGCCGCCAGCCTGTTCAGCTGTAAAAGATCTTTTTCATGCTTTTCCCACTTCTTTTTCGTTGTTCTATATCCCGATTCTGTTTTTTTATCCGGATCGACAATAACCGTTCCGCTGTTGCCGTCAATAATGATATCATCACCATCTTTTACGTATCTGGAAATATCCATCAGGCCTAAAACAGCCGGTATTTCCAGGGATCTTGCAAGAATAGCTGTATGTGAAGTTTTACCTCCGGCATCCGTTGCTATACCCTTTACCATATCTTTACGCATACCGATAGCATCGGAAGGCATAAGATTATGTGATACTATTATTACAGGCTCGTCAAGTTCGGAGAGAGACGGCTGCTTAAAATAAAGCAGCTGGTTCAGTATCCTGTTGGACATATCTCTGAAATCCAGGCTTCTTTCGTTAAGATATTCATCCTGTGATAATTTAAGCTGTGCTATCATATCTTCGATTACCTGAATAAGAATCCACTCCACATTCTTTTTCTGATTCTTTAATCCTGAATTAATTTTCTCTTTTAATTCAGGATCATTCATCATCAGGATATGGCTGTCCAGTAACTCCTGCTGTCCGTTCTTCATATTACCTTTAATATTCAATTTTATGTTCTCAACTTCAAAAGTCGCTTTCTCCACTGCTTCTAAGAATCTGGACATTTCCGCTTCGATGTCCTGTGAAGCTATGTTGTATTCGGGAATGGAAATCTTTATCTGCTTAAAAACATAGGCCTTCCCCGCGGCAATTCCCGGAGAAGCCATAATACCATGAAATACTTTCATTTGGTTATAAATATACGTGCTTTTTTTAGCGGTGTCAAATCAATACATAGAAGGTGTATGCCGATTATAGTAAAGATATGAAAAAGAAATCTTCACTTGGCTGTTTATTCTGGGTTGCACTTGTACTCCTCGTTATTGTCATCTTCCTGTTTAACAGAAAAAATATAGAAAATATACTGAATAAAACAGATTTTCTAAATACCATCACTAAAAAAGAAGCTGTAAAACCTCCCGATGTAACAATTAAAAAAGCAGAAAAAGCAAAGCCGGAAACTAAACAGCAATCATCCGGCAAGGAACAGGTAACAATTACAGTAGCCCCGTCTAATAAAGAGAAAAATACGGAAAACAAAACTTCCTCCAACCTTAAAAAGGAGAAATACAGCTTAAGAAAGGCCCGTATCTTTTTTGCATTAGTAGAAAAAAACGGCAAAATAGGACTCAAAGGAGAAATAAAAAATATAAAATATAAAGACTCACCGCTTAGACAGACAATAAAAACTCTTCTGCAGGGCCCTGATTCTGCGGAGTTAAATAGAGGCTTTATAACTTTGATACCTAAAAACACAAAACTTTTAAATATTTACGTTAAGGATGATACTGCCTATCTTGATTTTACAGAAAATTTCCGCTTTAATTCACTTGGGATTCAGGGTTTAAAAACACAACTTAAACAGATTGTCTATACAACAACCGAATTTACTAATATTACAAAAGTTCAGATACTCATTAACGGGAAGAAGGTGGAATACCTTGGTCCCGAAGGTGTTTATATAGGGAAACCCCTAACCCGTGAAACCTTCGAAAACGATGAATTGTAATTTTTCCCTAATATCAGATATGGTACTACCGGAATTTAAAGAGAGCTTAAAAAAATACTCCCTATTGCCTTTTCTTCCCGGTATCGGAGACTTTCCGATATCATGGACATAAACTCCCTCACCAAACAGATTCTTTATTAATCTTTTTAAGATTGCAAAAACCTCTTCTCTACTCTTAACAACACCGTTAAAGCCAATATCCGGATTAAGAAGTTCAAATTGAGGCTTGATGAGAGAAATAATATATTTACCTTTTACAAGATTCAAAACATGGAAAGCGGCTTTCCTGACAGAACGGAAAGATAAATCCATAACTGCTGAATCAGGAAGCGGATTAAAATCCTCCCGTTTTAAAGACATTATATTTACCCGCTCCATAACAGCAACCCGTGAATCCTTTCGTAATTTAAAGGAGAGCTGATTGTACCCCACATCTACAGCATAAACTTTTAAAGCACCATGTTTTAAAAGACAGTCTGTAAACCCGCCGGTCGAAGCGCCGGCATCCAGTATTGTTTCCCCTGTAACATCAATTTTCCAGGCATGCAATATATATTCAAGTTTTTCTCCGCCTCTGGAAACAAAGTTTTTCTTAACTTTAAAAACAACAGAACTCGAACAGGAAACATGTTCATGGGGATTATTGACTATATCCCCATTGATCAGTATTTCCCCGCACAGAATTTTAGAATAGAGTTCTTTTTTTTCTATTTCCGGATATTTATGTTTAAGAAAAAGCAAAAGCGGTTTTTTTCTTTCACTCATATTCTTTCTGAACTATCAAATCAAAGATTTTTTACGAATTCTCTTTAAAGACCGTGTTTTACCTGTTGTTTTATCAATTTCAAGCAGTACTCCGCATATTTCCACCGGTTCATCTTCCACTTCCAATTTCAAGGGCATCTGAGTAAGTCCTCTTCTGATTGCGGTTTCAATTCTCATGCCTATAACGCTTTCTGCCGGTCCCGTCATTCCTATATCCGTAATATATCCGGTTCCTCCCGGTAATATTCTTTCATCCGCTGTCTGAACATGGGTATGCGTGCCGACTACAGCAGAGACTTTACCGTCTAGATAAATAGCAAGAGCTTCCTTTTCCTCGGGCCATTCCGCATGAAAATCCAGAATTATTATATTAGTAGTATTCTGCAGCCTGTTTACAATTTCCTTCCCGACTCTGAAGGGACACCGTATATTAGAAAGATAAACTCTCCCCTCCAGATTAAGAACTGCAACTTTTTCCCCCGCTTTTTCGATTATACAGTGACCTTTTCCCGAAACTCCATTAGGATAATTCTCCGGACGCAGAAGCCGGTTTTCCGATTCCAGCATCGGATATATCTCATCCTTTTGCCAGATATGATTACCGGATGTTATAACATCGACTCCGGACTGGAACAAACCGTCGGCAAGTTCGGGGGTAAGTCCGTACCCATCCGCTGCATTTTCACCATTTACAATTACAACATCCGCTTTTGTATTCTTTACTATCTGTTTTAATCCGATAAATAAAGCCCTGCACCCAGGCTGCCCTATTACATCTCCCAAAATAAGAGCTCTTAACAATGACGGCAATTTATAACATATCCTTCCTAACGAGCATACTCAACAATTCTCGTCTCTCGAATGATAGTGACTTTTATTCTTCCCGGATATTTTAGTTCACTCTCTATTTTCTTAGCTATTTTCTTTGCAAGTTCCTTAGCTTCCACATCATCCACCGCTTCATTATTAACGAGTATACGAACCTCTCTGCCGGCTTGTATTGCATAGGCCTTATCCACGCCCTCAAAACCTTCCGATATTTTCTCAAGGCTCTCCAGCCGTTTAAGATAATTATCCAGAGTTTCTCTGCGTGCCCCCGGACGGGCAGCGGAAATAGCATCCGCTATCTGAACTATAACAGCCTCCAGGCTTTCCGGTTCAATATCGTTATGATGAGCTCCTACTGCATTAATTACCTTCGAATCCTCACCAAGTTTACGGGCAAGCTCCATACCGGCTTCCACATGACTCCCGTCTCCGCTCGTCTCTACACCCTTACCTATATCGTGCAAAAGAGCGGAACGTTTTGCGAGCTCTATATCCGCTCCCACTTCCGACGCTAAAGCTGCAGCGATAATAGCAACTTCCTTTGAATGATTTAAAACATTCTGACCATAACTCGTTCTAAAGTGCAGCCTTCCGAGAGCCCGGACTCCTTCCGGACTCATTCCATGTATACCCAATTCGAAAAGTACCCGTTCCCCCTCTTCATAGATTGTCTGACTTATCTCTTTCGTAACTTTCTGGACAATCTCCTCGATTCTGGCAGGATGAATTCTCCCGTCGGATATCAACCTATCCAGTGAGACCCGGGCAATCTCCTTCCTTATCGGATCAAAACAGGAAACAACAACAGCTTCGGGAGTATCGTCGATTATTATATCAACCCCCGTTAATGTTTCCAGAGTACGTATATTTCTTCCTTCGCGCCCGATTATTCTTCCCTTCATTTCATCATTGGGAAGACTCACCGTTGTTACACTTACTTCGGAACTGACCTCTGTCGCAATTCTTTGAATTGTTGAGATCAATACTTCTCTGCTCTTTTTTTCAGCAGTTCTCTGTGCTTCCTGCTCTATCAGGTTAATCGTAACCTGAGCATCATGCCGCGCTTCATTTTCCAGGCTCTGAATCAATAATTTTTTCGCATCATCAACTGATAAACCGGAAATACGCTCGAGTTCCTTTACCCACTTTTTCTCTTCTTCTAATAAAACAGTTTGTCTTTTTTCTAATGACCTCTGCCGGTTTGTGAATTCCCTCTCTTGTTTCTCGAGAGAGTCTATCCGCCTCTCTAGGTTTTCTTCTTTCTGTACAAGTCTTCTTTCAAATCTTTGTAATTCGTTTCTTCTCTCTCTGGTTTCTCTTTCCAGCTGATTTTTTTCTCTGATCAGCTGATCTTTGCTTTCTAATAACGCTTCACGTTTCTTAGCCGCAGCTTCCTTTACCGCTTCCTGGATAATCCTGGAAGCCTTCTGTTCGGAAGATGAAAGTTGAAATCTGGCATAAAGCCATCTAATAATCCAACCTAGAAACAAACCGGTTAGAGGAAGAACAATTAAAAGTATTCTGCCCATAATCTTCCTCCACCAAAATATTTATTTGTATTCTAATGAAATAGTACACCTTTTGTCAAGATTATAACATATAATTTACAATATATCTTTTTGATACAGAAAAACTAAACGATGTTAAAACGATTTATCAGCTCTTTTATATCAAGTTCATCATCCCTGGAAAATGCAAAGAATAACAAGGCCTCACCTGCTTTATAAACGGCAGGAAAGAATATCGCCCTTTTAAAATATGGTTTGTCTTCGTTCGAAAACTTTCCTGAAAAATACTTTACATCCTTAAGGTATTCATTACAAATAACCGTTAACTTATTCGTGATAAAATGTTCGGCAAAGGAATCATTTTCGGATATCCGGAACATCTGCTGACTTTTCGCCGATAAACCGATTGTTATATCGGGGACAAAATACTCATCCTTTTTTATCATAATAGCGCAGCTTACAGCCTGCACACTTCGTGAAACCTCTACAAGTGCTTTGACCTGTGTGATCTCGCTGAAGGAATGATCGTAAAATTTCAAATATTCATCCCAGTCTATTCCATTATCTATTAACGGAAGTATCTTAATCCTATTCTGTCTTCTCTTAAGGTCCTGTCTGTTATGTTCTCCATAACCGTCCACGTCCTTAAAAAGATCTTCTGTTTCCTTATCACCGAATAAATCATCTATGCTGATAAAATCACTTCCGGCTTTGTCGGCACCTTTTTTTTCATCCGAATCTCTCTTCCCCGTATTATTAACCTTTTCTTTTTCGGAATCGAATAATTCCTCTTTTATCCTGAATACCCCGTTTTCAACTACAATAGCATGTTTATACTTTTCCACTAATTCTTTTATTTCTTCTATCGTATAAGTATTGATTTTACCATTTTTTAAAAGCTCATCCAGATCGGAAGATTCTTCCTCCGAAGACCATGTTTTTACCTCTTCCGTTAATTCCTCGAGGTCCTCCGCCTCAGTCAATTCTTCCAATTCTGTTTCATCTACGGATTCAAGCTCCTCGACTTCCTCTCCCTCGTCAATTTCTGCAATATCCTCTGTTTCTTTTGGTTTTCCCGCTTCCTTATCCGCTTCTTCTGAGACAGGTTCTTTCCCGTTTTTGCCGGAAATTCCTTCGATAGGTTTTTCCTCGTCATGTTCTGTATATTCCTGATTCCTATCTTTCATAGCCGTATAACCTTCCTTACTTACTTTTTCTTCTATCTTTTCCGGACTCTCATCCGCAGTCTGCTCTTCTAAAACCGGAAGTTCTTCTATATCTTCCTCTTCCACAGGCTCCGGAGGTAATTCGGTTATCTCGGGTATCACCTCTAATTCTTCCAGTTCATTATCTTCACCCGTTTCATCTATAGATTCCAGCTCTCTGTACCGCCTCCATAGCTTCCCCGGCAGGTTCGCCTTCTTCGGCCTCTTCCAACTCCTCGACTTCTTCGGCTGCTTCAACTTCTCCAGCCTCCTCAAGTTCTTCGATTTCTGAAACTTCCTCCGCCTCTTCCGGCTCCTCGACTTCTTCGATTTCTGAAACTTCCTCTGCTTCTTCGACTTCTTCTACCTGTACCGCCTCCATAGCTTCCCCGGCAGGTTCGCCTTCTTCGGCCTCTTCCAGCTCCTCGACTTCTTCGGCTGCTTCAACTTCTCCAGCCTCCTCTACTTCTTCGACTTCTGAAACTTCCTCCGCCTCTTCCACCTCTTCCAGCTCTTCGACTTCTTCGATCGCTTCCGCTTCTTCGACCTCTTCTACCTGTACCGCCTCCATAGCTTCCCCGGCAGGTGTTCGCCTTCTTCGGCCTCTTCCAGCTCCTCGACTTCTTCGGCTGCTTCAACTTCTCCAGCCTCCTCTACTTCTTCGACTTCTTCCAGCTCTTCGACTTCTGAAACTTCCTCTGCTTCTTCGACTTCTTCTACCTGTACGGCCTCCATAGCTTCCCCGGCAGGTTCGGCTTCTTCGGCCTCTTCCAGCTCCTCGACTTCTTCGACTTCACGTTCATCAATTTCCTCAACCTGTACCGCCTGTCTCTGCCTCTCAGGCAGTACCGGAGACTTTACCGTTTCCTTTGCAGCCGGAACAACGAAACGTCCGTTTGCAAGTGCCCGCTGAATCATCTCCTCTATTCGCTTAAGATCTGCAGATTCTTCTTTAGGCGCCTCTTCCACTTTTCGGCCTATAATCGAAATAATCTCATCCCAGCTTCTATCTATAATATCATCAACTTCTTTTACCTTATTTCCGGATATTCTACCAATACCCTGCTTTATTCTTCCCTTTACATCATTTCTTTTCAACGTCAATTCACGATGCCATTTCTGCCAGTTTAATTTTTCCTTATTCTCAATAAACTCCTGTAAAAATTCAATCTGAAATCTCTTTATTCTTTCCGAAAGTATTACCATTGGATCCTGACGAAGATTAAAAATCAAATAGATAAAAAGAAATAATGTCATGAATAATGATCCGGAAAGAATGATTTTCATCCAGAACTGGATTTCGAAACGATCAACAGGGACCAGCAGACCTACTTTCCCGAAGGAATCTGTCTGTTCCGTAAATAAAAGATATTTAACCGAATTACCATCTTTGTTTTTAAGGGAGAAAGGAACAATCATAGAATTATTGAAATCACTCGATTTCCAGAAAGATTCAAAAGCACTTCTAAGATTAGCCGCTTCTCCTCCTGGAAAATTTACAACAATCCCTGTATTATCTATAAGAGATGCACCTCTGAAACTCAAACCAGGAAAATTAATTAAATAGTCATCAAGATCAACCCTGGAGACATAGAATAGGATAGAACCTCTATACACCTTATATTTATCAACTACAGGAAGCGAATAGATAAAACGTTGATTTTTACCGTCAATTATAACTTTGTATTTTTCTTCAGGTTTTGTTACCAGTTTAGGACCTGGAATACTGCTGCCTGTATCATTTAAGTTATAATAGACTTTTCTATATCTGTTCTGTTTTCTTATATCAGAATTCAAAGTACTGAAATGAATTTTTTTACCTTCTTTGCCAATAAAGCGGACAAATTGAAGATTTGTAAAATTCTCTAATAATTTTCCAAAAAAATTCTCTCTCCTGAATATATCTTCTTCACTCTGCTGTGTTAAAAATGCACGGCTTACAAAATCCTGTCCGGCAACAGGGGAGAACCTCTCTATATTTCTTTTATGATAATCCTCTATTCCTTTGCTAATAGCTTTAAGCTGTTTCGAGTACTCTTCCTGGACTCTGGGCCGGAAAAATCCTGTTTGTATAAAAGAAAAGAATCCTGTATATGCAACTACTAAAAATACTGCAAAAACAACGAGAGTAATTAATAAACTTAAGGAGACTTTTAAGGTCTGCCTCATATCAATAGAAGATCCTCTACAAACATTTCTTCTTTTCCTTATCTATTTATCGGCTATAATTGTCAGTGCCCGTTAGCTTAAAAATAGAGTAATCCGACATTTATAGTAACTAATAATGATACAATGATAACACCTAAAATCCTATTCCTGCAATAATTTGTATTCAAATCCACATTATCTTTTTTATACGTTTCCAGTAATAATTTATCAATACTTTTAAAAGCTTCCTTTATCACAATTTTATTCTTACTCTGCATCAATTCATTTACATAGTTAAAAGCATATCCGAGCAAAATGCCCAATTTACCGGGAAGCTTTATATTCCGTCTTACCGAAATTTTTGAAATATATATCAAAGTAATAATCGTAAGACCCTTACTTAAGCCTGATTTCAGGGCATCTTCTGTAATAGGATATTTAAACAGATAAAAAAGTACACGGCCGGCCGGAGCCAGGCAGTTAAAAATTACTGTAATCAAAAGAAAAATCAGATTTATAAAATACCGTATCTTTCTTCCGATTAACGCGGAAAGTGCTATAAAAAACAGGAATTGTCCTGCTTTTAAAATTAAATTTTTTTGCAGGATAACAGAGACCGATAAAAAAAGACCTGCAATAAATAAAAAAGAGGAAGATACATTTTCGCAAAACCAGGTATCTTCCCCCATATTTCTATTCTTTGATTTTGGTATTGACTAACTCTCCTTTGGCGCGGCCTCTTCGACGGCCTCTTCTTTTTTCTTCCTATTCCTTACAATCTCTTTTCTTTCTACAAGTTCAAGCAGTACCATTTCCGATGCGTCGCTAAATCTGAAACCAAGCTTAAGCATCCGGGTATACCCTCCGGGTCTGTCAATAAAACGCGGAGCAATCTCGGTAAACAATTTATTTAAAATATAGCTATCCTTTATATTCTTAAAAATAATTCTCCTGTTATGAACATTGTCAACTTTAGCCCGTGTAATCATCTTTTCTGCCGTTCTGCGAATTTCCCTGGCTTTTGCCTTTGTAGTTCTTATCCTTTCATATTTAAACAAAGCAGTTGCCATACTCCTGTGCAGAGCCTTTCTATGGCTGGCTTTTCTCCTTAGCCTGTTAAAACCCATTCTATGCTTCATTTGGTTTATCCTTTTCAGCTTCAATAGTATTTAGTTTTTTCAATACACTATAATCTGTCATTCCAAGCGTTAAATTCCTCTCTTTTAACTTTTCTTTAATCTCCTGTAACGATTTCTTGCCGAAATTTCTTGTCTTGGCTATCTCTTCTTCTGTTTTTCTTGTCAAGTCACCTATTGTTCTTATATTTGCATTCCTTAAACAGTTACTCGAACGTACGGAAAGTTCAAGCTCTTCAACAGGTGTACCTAGAAGGGCTTTAATTCGCTCTTCTTCCTCGTCGATCTCTTCTTCCTCGATAGTTTCCTGTTCATCGAAGTTAATAAAAATAGTAAAATGATCTTTCGCTATTTTTGCAGCTTCCGCAAGAGCATCATCAGGTGCCATTGTTCCATCACTCCAGAGTTCCAGAATAAGTTTGTCATAATCAGTTCTCTGTCCGACACGGGCATTTTCTATGGAATATTTAGCCTTAATAATCGGAGAAAAGATAGCATCTATTGGAATTGTCCCCACAACTTCTACGTATTTCTCATTGCGCTCGGCAGATATATACCCTCTCCCAATATCTATCTGCATTTCGATATCTATATTTGCATTTTCCATCAGTGTTGCTATATGCAGGTCCTTATTAAGTATTTTAATTGAATTATCAACCTCAAGGTCCCCCGCAACAAAAACCCCGGCTCCCTTTTTCTCTACAGTAATAACCTTATCCTCCAGCTCATCATCCAGCTGAATTTTAACTTGTTTCAGATTGTTTATTAAATCAGGAGTGTCCTCCACAACCTCAGGTATAGGTTCGAATTCATTTGTCACCATATGAGGATTACCTTCGCTGTTATAACTTGTAATCTTTATACCCGTTATTGCATATCCCTGAATCGACGATAAAAGTATTCTTCTTAAAGTGTTTCCTATCGTTACCCCATAACCACGTTCAAATGGATATGCTATAAATTTACCATAATTGGGCGTAAGTTCACTATGCTCAAAAGTGATGCCCTTAGGCCTTTTGAATCCCTTTAATAGATTCTTACGTGCCATTTAAATACCTCACTTTGAATAAAGCTCGACAATTAATTGTTCATTAACGTCTGCTATATCGGTTACGTCGTTTCGTCTGGGTATTGCTCTTACCTGCCCCCAGACTTTGTCCGGATCAACCGTCAGCCATGGTGATACACCGGACCTGGAATATTCTTTTAGACTTTCCTTGATGAACAGTAACTTCTTGCTCTTTTCTCTCACCTCTATCTCGTCATTTTCCCTTACAAGGAATGAGGAAATATCCACCTTCCTGCCGTTAACCATTATATGGCCATGAGAAATAAGTTGCCGCGCTTCTTTTCTGGATGAAGCAAAATGCATTCTGTATACGATATTATCAAGCCTTCTTTCTAAAAGCTGAATCAGATTGTCACCTGTTATCCCTCTCATTCTTTCCGCTTTCATAAAGAATATTTTAAACTGTTTTTCCAGCATACCGTAAATTCTTTTAACCTTCTGCTTTTCCCTCAGTTGTAATCCGTAGTCGGATTTTTTTCTTAACCGGGCTCTTGGCCCCTTCCCTGGCATACCTTTCCTTTTAGTAACCGGGCACTTATCACTATTACACCTGTCACCTTTTAAATAGAGCTTTGCACCTTCCGCCCTGCATAACCTGCATTGAGGTCCTAAATATCTACCCATTAAATCCTCCCGTTAAACTCTTCGCTTCTTCTGAGGTCGACATCCATTATGCGGGATGGGCGTCACATCCTTGATAGACTTAACCTTAAGTCCCAGTGCACCAAGTGAACGAATAGCAGATTCCCTGCCCACACCCGGTCCCTTTACATATACATGAACCTCGTGCAACCCACTTTCCATAGCACGGGTAGCAGCCGTTTCTGCAGTTGTCTGTGCCGCATAAGGAGTCGATTTCTTTGCCCCCTTAAAACCCAGCGCTCCGGCCGATGCCCAGGAAATTGCATTACCTGAAAGGTCTGTAATTGTCACTATTGTATTATTAAAGGTTGCCTGAATATAAACATTTCCTTCGGCAATATTCTTTTTCTTTTTATCTTTTTTACCTTTTCTTTTAGCCACTTATAGTAGTCCTCCAAATATATTAACGTTTCTTCTTCCCGGCAACTGTTTTTTTCCTTCCCTTCCGTGTACGTGCATTCGTACGTGTCCGCTGACCACGAACAGGCAGACCACGCCTGTGCCGTACTCCTCTATAACAGCCTATATCCATAAGCCGTTTGATATTCAGCGAAACTTCGGTTCTCAGCCGCCCTTCTACCTTATAATCACTTTCGATCACTTTACGTAATTCATTTATCTCATCGGATGTCAGATCATTCATTCTCCTGGAAATATCAATACCGGTTTTTTTACAAATACTCAAAGCGGATGAATGACCGATTCCGTAGATATAGGTCAAAGCGATATCTACATGTTTGTTTGGGAGATCAACTCCAGCAATCCTAGCCATAAAATAAAACTCCTATTTTTGCCTCTGTTTATGTTTGGGGTTCTCACAAATAATTCTTACAACCCCCCTTCGCCTGATAACCTTACATTTATCACAAATAGGCTTTACACTTGCTCTAACTTTCATCGTTATATTACCCCCTAAAGATTTCTCGATCTTATCTTGCCCTTTCGAACAAGACCATCATGATGGTGCATTCTTAAGTGACCTTCGATCTGAGACATTGTATCCAGATCCACTCCGACCATAATAAGGAGTGATGTTCCACCCATTAAAAGTGCCAATGAACGCGGGAAGTTAAACCATACCTGAACAAGAGTAGGAATAATAGCAATAAACGCAAGGAACAATGATCCGGGCAGGATAATTCTATGGAGAATCCTTGTCAGATATTCTTCCATTTTTTCCGATCTTATTCCGGGAATAGATCCTCCGTTTTCTCTTATATTCCTGGATATCTCTACAGGATTCAGAGTAACCTGCGTATAAAAATATGCGAAAAAGATGATTAAGAGTGCATAAAGTATAACATAGGGAACTCCGGTTGGTCTCAACCAGGAAGCAAATTTAGACAACCATACAATCTTGGAACCGAGATTCTGCGCTATCTGCAATGGAAATATCAATATTGAAGAAGCAAAAATAACCGGAATAACACCGGAGGGATTAATTTTAAAAGGTATATATGTATTCTGTGCTCCGTATACCTTTCTTCCGATTACTCTCTTTGCATAATGCACCGGTATTTTACGCTGGCCCTGCTGCTCATAAACCACTAACCCGACAACAACGATAAACAGGATAAAAACAACTATGACAAATACGGGATTAAGCTCTCTGCCCTGAATCTGATTAAGCATAAGATAGAGAGCATTCGGTATCCTTGCCACAATTCCTGCGAATATAATTAAGGATATACCGTTACCGACACCACGCTGTGTTACCTGCTCGCCCATCCACATTAAGAACATAGTTCCGGTGGTTACAGTAAGCATTGCAATCAAAATAAAGGGAAGCCTTTCCATGGTAATGGCATCCGGTATTCTATCGGCATACTGAGTAATAGCAAATGACTGTACCAGACATACGGCCACAGTACCATACCTTGTCCATCTGTGTATCTTCTTCCTGCCGCCTTCCTCCTCTGAAATCTTCTTCATTTTAGGAAAAACAACTGTGAAGAGCTGCATAATGATGGACATAGAAATATAAGGCATTATCCCAAGCATAAAAATCGAAAAACGTTTAAATGCTCCGCCTGCAAAGAAGTCCAGATAATCGGTAATACCCACACCCGCACCGGTCTGCTGTGAGAGAAAATAAACTTTTAATGCATTAATATTAATGCCCGGAATAGGAAGTATAGTCCCCAGCCTGAAAATAATGAGAATGAATATAGTAAAAAAGATTCTATCCCTTAAATCTTTTACCCTGAATAGATCAACAAGGGGGTTACCTGCCATTATCTTCTACCTTTTTCTCCTCTTCCGGATTTTCTTCCTGTTTCTCTTTAGGTGCCTTAACTTCTTTAGGTGCCTTAACTTCTTTAGGTGCCTTAACTTCTTTAGGTGCCTTAACTTCTTTAGGTGCCTTAACTTCTTTAGGTGCCTTAACTTCTTTAGGTGCCTTAACTTCTTTAGGTGCTTTAGCTTCTTTCTGCTTTTTCTGAACTGTACTATGCACCTCTTCTTTTACTTTCTTTGTTTCCTTATTTTTTGTATTTTTCCCTTCAGTAACTTTTTTTTGTCCCTTAATTTCGCCGCCTAAAGATTCTATAACCTCTTTTGCCTTTTTCGAGACATTAACTCCATCTATAATAAGTTTTTTTGTCAGTTTTCCGTTTGCAAGTATCTTAACCAGCCTGTTTTTATATTTAACAATACCCTTTTCCAACAGTGCTTCCGGCGTCACAGTTTCACCGTTTTTAAACTTTTCCAGCTTGTCCAATCCGACAACAATATACTCTTTTTTAAAAGGATAATTAGAAAAACCACGCCGTGCTATCCTTCTGAACAAAGGCATCTGACCGCCTTCGAACCCGAGCCGTACACCACCTCCCGAACGGGACTTCTGCCCCTTGGTACCACGTCCTGCAGTACTTCCGTGACCTGTACCGGTTCCTCTTCCAAGCATCTTTTTATTCTTAACGGCCCCTTTAGGAGCACGGATGTCGAATTGACCCATTACTTTATCTCCTCAACCTCTAACATATAGGATATCAAACGTATCATTCCTCTAATTACAGGATTATCCTCCTGCTCCACGACAGCTCCTATACGCCGTAACCCGAGAGCTTCTACGGTACGTCTGTGTTTCGGTTTTCTGCCTATTTTGCTTCTAATCAGCTTAATTCTCAGTTTTCCCATCTCTAACTCCACAGTTCCTTAAGCGTTTTTCCTCTTGATTCGGCAATCGCCTTTGCATCGAGAAGATTCTCTATGCCGTTAAAAACCGCCTTTACGATATTGATCGCATTTTTACTTCCCAGAGATTTGCTTAAAATATCTTTAACACCTGCAGCCTCCAGAACAGCTCTAACAGGTCCTCCGGCGATTATTCCCGTACCAGGTGTAGCAGGTTTTAAAAGGACACTCGCACTTTTATATTTACCGATTACCACATGGGGAAAAGTATTCTTTTTTATAGGTACACGAATCATGCTTTTTTTTGCTTTTTCGACACTCTTTCTTATTGCATCTGCAACATCATTCGCCTTTCCAAAACCGAAGCCTACATTACCTTTCTTATCCCCGACAACAACAAGTGCAGAAAACGAAAACCTTCTCCCGCCTTTTACAACTTTCGCAACACGATTCAACTTTACAAGCTTCTCTACAAATTCACGTTCAAATCTATCCTGTTTCACCTATCCCCCCTAAAATTTTAATCCTGCTTTTCTCGCACCATCGGCTATAGATTTGACAATACCATGATACAGATATCCGTTCCTGTCAAAAACGACCGTATTTATCTTTTTTTCGAGCAGACGTTTTGCCAGTGTTTCTCCTAATTTCTCAACATCTTTTACCCGATTCTTTACACTTTTCAGTTCTTTTTCCAGATTAGAAGCGGAAACAATAGTCTTTTCTGAAACATCATCGATTACCTGAATATACGTATATTTATTACTCTTAAATACAGTCATTCTAGGCCGGTCGGCCGTACCGCTTATCCTTCCGCGTATTCTTAATTTTCTTTTTATCCGCCGTTTTCGTTTTGCTATTAACTTCTTCATCTCCTGCTCCTACTTCACACCTGTTTTACCGATTTTACGTCTTACATACTCGTCTTCGTACCGAATACCCTTTCCCTTGTAAGGCTCCGGAGGCCTGAATGAGCGAATCTCTGCACTTATCTGGCCGACTCTCTGTTTACTCGGACCTTCTACTATTATCTTGTTATTTCCTTCCACATTTATTTTAACGCCGTCGGGAACCGGATAAAAAATGGGATTAGAAAATCCAAGGTTCAAAACCAGATTATCGTCATTTACTTCCGCTCTGTAACCGACTCCGTTTATAAGGAGTGTTTTCGAAAACCCTTTCGATACACCTATCACCATATTATTGATCAGATTCCTATAAAGCCCGTGCAGGGACCGCGTATACTTAGTTTCATTTTTCCGGGATACCACAATACTGCTATCCTTCTGTGTAACAGCAATCTGAGACCTGATATTCTGACTTAGCGTCCCTTTCGGTCCTTCTACCTCAACAATGCTCTTCTTTATAGTTACCTTTACACCTTCAGGCACCGTTATGGGCATCTTCCCTATTCTTGACATAAACTACCTCTTCTCTACCAGATACTGCAGATTAATTCACCGCCGACCTTTTTTTCCAGAGCTTTGGAACCTGTAATAACACCGGATGAAGTAGTAATAATTACCGTTCCGTAGCCGTTAAGCACCCGCGGCATACTTTTATACCCGGTATAAACTCTTCTTCCCGGTTTTGAGATCCTCTTAAGACCGTGGATTATAGGTTTACTTCTGTTATCATATTTTAGAAAGATCCTTATAAAGCTCTTTCCCTCCTGGTTGATCTTCTTAAAATTCTTAATAAACCCCTCCGTTTTAAGAATTTTTATGATCTCAAGCTTCAACTTGGAAGCCGGAATATCAACCTTCTCGAGTTGAACCATAGTGGCGTTTCTTACTTTTGTTAACATATCGGCAACAGGGTCTGAAAGACTCATATAACTCTCCCTACCAACTTGATTTCGTTACACCAGGAATTTTGCCTTCACTCGCAAGCTTCCTGAAGCACAGTCTGCACATTTCGAATTTCCTCATATACCCTCTCGAACGTCCGCAAATTCTACATCTGTTGACCTTTCGAGTTGAATATTTCGGTTTTCGCTCCGCCTTAATTATCATTGCTTTTCTTGCCATAATTCCCCCAACTTATTTTGCAAAAGGCATTCCTAATTTCTTTAAGAGGCTCTTAGCCTCCTTATCCGTAGGAGCGGAAGTTACAATCGTAACATTTAATCCGCTTATCCTTTCTATTCTGTCATAATCAATTTCAGGAAATATTATCTGTTCGGTTATACCGAGTGAATAATTCCCATGTCCGTCAAATGCATTAGGATTTATGCCGCGAAAGTCCTTAATCCTCGGAATTGCCGTATTTATAAGCCGATCCAGAAATTCATACATATAATCACCGCGCAAAGTTACTTTGGTGCCTATTTCCATGCCTTCTCTTACTTTAAAACCTGCTATCGACTTCCTTGCTCTGGTCTTTACAGCTTTACGGCCTGTAATCGCCGTTAACTCCTTAACCGCAGAATCAAGAAGTTTCTTGTTCTGAATCGCTTCGCCGACACCTTCGCTGACAATGACCTTTTCCACCCTTGGAACCTGCATCACCGACTTATAACTAAACTCATCCATTAACTCTTTAACGAGCCGCTCCCTAAAGAGTTTCTTTAATCGCGGAATATAAGAAGCTTTTTTACCCATTACAACAATTCTCCACATTTACGACATACTCTGATCTTCTTATCACTTTCAAAACTGTACCCAATCCTTGTAGGACCGCATTTTTTGCAAACAATCATTACATTCGATATATCCACTGACGCCTCGATCTCAGTAATACCGCCCTTTTGATTCTGACCCTTGGGCCTTATGGCCTTTTTTACCATATTAAGCCCTTCGATCATTATCCTCCCTTTGCGGCTGTCAATATCAAGGATACGCCCGCTTTTGCCTTTTTCCTTACCTGTAATAATCTTAACCAGATCATTTTTTTTAAGTTTATACTTTGTTCGCTGCTTTTTCTTAACCATAACTGTACTCCTAGAGAACCTCCGGGGCCAGAGAAATTATTTTCATGTAATCTTTCTCCCTTAACTCTCTTGCAACAGGTCCGAATATTCTCTTTCCCTTCGGATTTCTACCCGGATCTATTATTACACATGCATTATCATCAAACCTTATATAAGTTCCATCCGGTCTTCTATACTCTTTACTGGTTCTCACGATAACAGCCCGCTCTATTGTTCCCTTTTTAATTGCTGCATTCGGAAGAGCATCTTTAACAGCAACCACAATAATATCTCCGACTCCGGCGTATTTCCGCCTTGTCCCACCTAAAACTTTTATACATTGCACGCGTTTTGCACCGCTGTTGTCTGCAACATTTAAGTATGTATTCATCTGTATCATAATGCTCCCCCGACATATTCCCTATTTAGCTCTCTCTACAATTTCCAGAAGGCGCCAATGTTTGTCCTTACTCAGCGGCCTGGATTCAATTATTCTGACAGTATCACCGATATTACATTCATTTTTCGCATCATGAGCCTTAACCTTCTTAGACCTGGTGATATACTTCTTGTACAATTTATGAAGCTTCCTTCTGCTTATCTCCACTACAACCGTTTTATCCATTTTATTACTTACCACTTTCCCGGTAAATATTTTCTTGTTACCCTCCACAGCTTTCTCCTAAACTTTTCTGATTCCAAGTTCATATTCATGAATTATTGTATTAATCCGTGCTAATTTTTTACGAAGCGTCCTCTTTTCCAGAGGATTATCAACATGCCCGATCACTACATTAAACCTTAAATCACGATACTGTTTTTTTAATTCTTCACGTTTTGTCAGAAGCTCATTATACGCTAAATCTTTAAATGAATCTTTCATTTTACTACCTCAGATCCCTTCTTACCATGAATTTAGTTTTAATAGGAAGCTTGCTTCCGGCAAGATGCATCGCTTCTTCAGCAAGACCCGGTTCCACACCGGCAATTTCGAACATGACAGAACCCGGTTTAACAACGGCAACCCAATACTCCGGATTACCCTTCCCTTTTCCCATCCTTGTTTCTGCGGGTTTTTTTGTATACGGCACATCGGGAAAGATCCTTATCCATACTTTTCCGCCCCTTTTGATATGACGCGTCATTGCAACCCTTGCGGCTTCTATCTGCCTGTTGGTTATCCACTTTCTTTCCAGTGCAATAAGTGCAAAATCTCCGAAAGAGATTTTATTGCCGCGTGTTGCCGCCCCTTTCATCCTGCCGCGCTGTTTTTTCCTGTATTTCGTTCTTTTCGGACTAAGCATTGTATCCTATCTCCTCGACGTACTTCCGTTCTTCTGCTTCTTTATCAGCCTTCCCGCATCCTCTTTCTTTTCCCTGCCGTAAACTTCACCGTTAAATATCCAGACTTTAACACCAATCGAACCGAATGTTGTAATAGCCGCCGTAAAACCATAATCAATATCAGCTCTAAAAGTATGAAGCGGAATTCTTCCTTCCTTATACTCTTCCCTTCTGGCCATCTCGGAACCGCCGAGCCTGCCGGCTATCTTTATCTTTATCCCCTCGACACCTGCTTTTCTGGCATTACTTATTGCCATTTTCATAGCCCTTCTGTACGAGGAACGTGCTCGCAGCTGCCTGGCGACATTCTCTGCAATTAATTGCGCATTAATTTCCGGCCTTTTAATCTCTTTAATTTTAAGCTGAATCTTCTTGCCGACTATCTTCTGAAGCTCACCGCCAAGTTTCTCTATATTCGCGCCTTTGGCACCTATTACCACACCAGGCCGCCCGGTATGTATTATTACAGTAACCTTTTGGGGATGCCGGACGATCTCCAAATCAGCAATATCTGCTCCGCGTGCAAAACGACCGTTCATAATCGCTTCCCGTATACGAAGATCTTCATGCAGAGTCGAAGCATACTCCCTGGGATCAACAAACCATTTTGATTTCCATGTTTTATTAATTCCAAGCCTTAAACCAATCGGATTAACCTTTTGTCCCACAATATCCCCCAGATTAACTAATTTCGTCCAATACCACGGAAATGTGGCATGATCTTTTTAAAAGCCTGTCAGCCCTGCCGCGGGCCCTCGGCCATACCCTCTTCATAGTAGGCCCTCCGTTTACCTGCAAATCTTTTATATACAGCATTTCTTCATCAAGTTTCTTGTTGTTATACAGAGCATTTGCAGCAGCGGATTTAATAACCTTCTTTAAAAAACGGGCACCTTTATGAGGCAAAGAATCAAGAATCGCAACAGCCTCTCCGTAGGGTTTTTTTCTTATGATATCCGCAACTCTTCTCACCTTTGTCGGTGACACCCTTAAATACCTTGCGTGGGCCTGATAACCCTTCTTTATTTCCATAACCATCACCTGTTACCTTTTAGAAGCCTTTTTATCCGATCCTGCATGTCCTCTGAAAATCCTTGTTGGTGAAAACTCACCGAGCTTGTGGCCGACAAGGTTCTCTGTAACATACACAGGAATCCAGGTTTTACCATTATAAACAGAAATAGTAAAACCAACCATTTCAGGGATGACTGTCGAACACCTCGAATAGGTTTTTATCATCCTTTTTTCACCGCTTTTATTCATATCCAGGACCTTTTTATACAGGCTTTTTGCAATAAAAGGTCCTTTCTTTACCGATCTAGACACTCGCTTCTCCTATTTTCTTCTCTTAACAATAAATTTACTGGAAAGCTTGCGCTTCTTCCGTGTTTTATAACCTTTTGTGGGAACACCCGTCGGAGAAACAGGATGTCTCCCTCCGGACGACTTACCCTCACCGCCGCCGTGAGGATGATCGTGAGGGTTCATGGCAACGCCCCGAACCTTCGGTCTTCTGCCCAGCCATCTTGCACGCCCCGCTTTTCCCAGGGTAACATTCATATGCTCCTCATTACCAACAGTCCCAAGCGTTGCATAACATTTTTTAAACACCATTCTCATCTCACCGGACGGTAGTTTAAGCGTTACATAGTCGCCCTCTTTTGCTGCAATCGATGCTCCGGTACCCGCAGACCTTGCTAACTGCCCGCCCTTCCCAAGCTGTAATTCAATATTATGAACAATCATTCCAAGAGGTATCCGCTCCAATGGCAGCGCATTTCCGACTTCCAAAGGTGCATCGGGTCCGCTTAAAACGGTAGAACCGACACTTAGCCCTTCCGGGGCAATAATATAACACTTTTCGCCGTCTGCATAATTGATTAACGCGATATTAGCACTTCTATTAGGATCGTACTCTATAGCGGCTACCTTTCCGGGTACACCGGTCTTACCCCTTCTAAAATCAACAACACGATATCTTCTTTTGTGTCCGCCGCCTCTCCTTCGCACACTGATCCTTCCTGCACCATCCCGGCCGGAACTGAAAGCGGACCCTTTTGTTAAAGATTTTTCGGGTTTATCTTTCGTTATCTCCTCGAATGTCAAGCCTGTCTTAAATCTGGTTCCGGCAGTAACCGGTTTGTATTTCTTAATTCCCATTACTTTAACTCCCTATGCGCCCTCGAAAATCGGGATAATCTCTCCCGGAGGAAGAGTTACAACAGCTTTTTTCCATACAGCAGTATATCCCAGCCTGTAACGTACACGTTTCGGTTTTCTTGAAACATTAACAATATTGCATTTCAATGGATGCACATCAAAAAGTTCGTTGACTGCCAGCATTACCTGATACTTATTTGCACCACGGTTTACCTTAAATGCATACTTATGCGATTCCCTCATTATATTTGTCTTTTCAGTAACAACAGGCTCTATGATAATCTGATCAGCATTCATTATTTAACCTCTTCCGTTTAATTCGAAGCATAGAAATCATTTAAACTTTTCGCAGCGGATTCCATCAGCAAAAGATGCCTGCAGTAAAAAAGATCATGCACCCTTAATCTGTCAAAAGAGAGAAAACGAAGCCACGGCACATTTCCTCCTGATCTTTTCACCATCTTATCATTATCTTTAAGCACCAGTATTGTACGTTCATCCGGAACAAAACCGCTCACTATCTTAAGCAGATCCTTCGTCTTTCCGCTTTCTACCGTAAAATCTTCAATTATCTTTAAGACCTTATCTTTTAATTTAAGCGATAGAACCGACCTTACCGCCAGTCTCTTTATTTTTCTAGGCAGTTTATAACTATAATCACGGGGCTTTGGACCGAAAACCGTTCCGCCTCCTACCCATACAGGAGATTTTCTGCTTCCCGAACGCGCCCTTCCGGTTCCTTTCTGCCGCCAGGGTTTAGCTCCGCTTCCCCGAACTTCACTTCTGGTTTTTGTGGAAGCGGTTCCCTGTCTTAAATTAGCAAGCTCATTCCTTACGGCATGATAAATAGAGCCTTCGCTTATATCCACACTAAATACACTATCCGATAGTTCTATTTCTCGTAATACACTGCCATCTAACCCCAAAACCTGAGTTTTCATACGGATCCTCTATTTTTTCTTTGATTTCATTAAAAGCACTTTGCTTTTATTTCTACCGGGTACCGAACCCTGCAGAAGAATAATATTTTTATCTTTATCAACACGCAGGACTCTTAAATTCTGAATGGTTCTTTTAACACCGCCCATTCTTCCCGCCATCTTTGTGCCTTTAAAAACCTTGGAAGGCCAGGCAGCCTGTCCGGTAGATCCTCCCGCCCTGTGGAATTTGGAACCATGCGTTTTTTGGCCGCCGCTGAAACCATGACGTTTCATGACACCCTGATATCCTTTACCTTTGCTGATCCCGCGAACATCTAAATATCTTATGCCTTCAAATACAGCAACACTAAGCTCTTCACCTATCCTATACTCTTTTTCAAAATCCCTTATCTCCAGAATGTGTTTTCTTATCCCCGCATCACCGGGAAACTGGCCTGCATACGGTTTGGAAACCTTGTTTTCTTTTACCTTTTCCACACCCAGGATGACTGCATCATAGCCGTGTTTTTTCTGTTTTCTTTCACCCACAACCAGATTCGGTTCCACATGGATTACCGTAACAGGGATAAGTATACCGTTTTCATCAAAAACCTGTGTCATTCCTATTTTATCTGCCATTAATGCCAACATTGCTTTTTCCTTACTGCTTTATTTCTACATCAACACCTGCAGGTAACTCCAGTTTCATAAGTGCATCCATAACATCCTTTGTAGGTTCGATTATATCTATTAATCTCTTATGGGTTCTCATTTCAAACTGTTCCCGCGACTTTTTATTGACATGCGGAGACCGCAGAACTGTATATTTGTTTATCTTTGTAGGCAGAGGAATAGGTCCCGATATCTTAGACCCGGCTTTTAACACCGTCTCGACAATCGATTTTGCACTCTGATCTATAAGTTCCACATCAAAACCACGCAACCTAACACGTATCCTATCCCCTGTCATGTATAAACTCCCTGAAAAAGCTCCTGCATTTTGTAATGCAGGAGCATAATTTATTCAATAATTTCCGTAACGGCTCCCGCGCCGACAGTTCTTCCACCCTCACGAATAGCAAACCTTAAACCTTTTTCAATAGCTATTGTCGAAATTAATTCTACGGTAAGTTCAACCGTATCTCCCGGCATAACCATCTGCTTGTCTTCGGGAAGTGAAACGCTGCCGGTAACATCCGTTGTTCTGAAATAAAACTGCGGCCTGTAACCTGCAAAGAACGGAGAATGTCTTCCGCCTTCATCTCCTGTCAGTATATAAACTCTGCTTTTGAATTTCCTATGAGGAGTAATGCTGCCCGGTTTGGCAACTACCTGTCCTCTTTCTACTTCCTTCTTGTCGACACCCCTTAAAAGAGTACCGATATTATCACCGGCAAGTCCTTCATCCAGTATTTTATTAAACATTTCCACACCGGTTACAACAGTTTTCCTTGTGGGCTTGATGCCGACAATTTCCACCTCTTCGCCGACTTTGACTTTTCCCCGGTCAACTCTTCCGGTCACAACCGTACCACGCCCGGATATGGAGAAAACATCCTCTATTGGCATCAGGAAAGGCTTATCAATGGGCCTTTCAGGCAGAGGAACATACTCGTCCATGGCTTTAAGAAGCTCAATAACAGATTTAATCTTTTCCGGATCATCCGGATTTTCCATGGCCTGGAGAGCGGAACCCTTAATAATAGGAATTTCATCTCCGGGAAATTCATATTCCTTTAAGACATCACGAATTTCCTCTTCCACGAGTTCGATCAATTCGGGATCGTCAACCTGATCTGTCTTATTGAGGTAAACAATTATAGACGGTACACCAACCTGACGTGCAAGCAGTATATGCTCTCTTGTCTGCGGCATCACCGAATCAGGGGCGGATACTACCAAAATAGCACCATCCATCTGCGCGGCACCGGTTATCATATTTTTAATGTAATCAGCGTGTCCCGGACAGTCTACATGGGCATAGTGCCTATTCTCCGTCTGATATTCAACATGCCTGGTATTAATAGTAATACCTCTCGACTTCTCCTCCGGCGCATTATCTATATCCTCATACTTCATCACTTTATCACCAAAACTTTTTGCACAGTACATGGTAATTGCTGCCGTAAGAGTTGTTTTCCCATGATCGACATGACCTATCGTACCTACATTAATATGCGGTTTGGTCCTTTCAAACTTTGCCTTTGCCATTTCTTCCTCCTTGCTTTGAAACGCAATTCAAAACATATAGCACATTATTATGCTTACTTTAAGGCATAGAGGATTTTATCTTTATTTTCCCCTAACCTTCGCTACTATCTCTTCCTGCACCGATTTGGGAACTGACTGGTAGTGAGAAAACTGCATGGTATGAGTTGCCCGCCCCTTTGTCATGGAGCGGAGAACGGTAGTATATCCGAACATCATTCGTAAAGGCACAAGTGCCTTAGCTACCTTACCACCATACCGATCTTCTATACCTTCCACATGTCCCATTCTTGCACTGAAATTGGAAATAACTTCCCCAAGATACTCTTCGGGAGCATTAACCTCCACAGACATAATCGGTTCCAGGATAGTTGGTTTAGCTTTCCTAAGCCCATTCCTGTATGCAAGCGAAGCTGCTACCTTAAAAGCCATTTCGCTTGAATCAACATCATGATACGAGCCGTCGAGCAGTGTCGCCCTGAAATCCACAACAGGATATCCGGCAAGCACACCGTTGTCTCTGGCCTCTTCTATTCCTTTCTGAACAGCAGGTATATATTCCTTTGGAACCCTGCCTCCGACAACCTTACTCTCAAAGAGGAATCCCGTTCCGGGCGGCAGCGATTCGAACCTCATCACAACGTGACCATACTGTCCGTGTCCGCCTGACTGCTTTACAAACTTCCCTTCCGCTTTGGCAGAACCCATAATCGTCTCACGATATGCCACCTCCGGTTTGCCGACACTGGCCTCTACCTTGAACTCCCGTAAAAGCCTCTCTACAAGAACCTCAAGATGAAGTTCCCCCATTCCGGATATTATAGTCTGGCCCGTTTCATGATCATAGCGGACTTTAAAAGTCGGATCCTCTTCGGAGAGCTTCTGCAGCGCTCCCATTAATTTATCGGAATCTGACTTCGTCTTGGGCTCGATAGCAATAGAGACAACCGGCTCCGGAAAAACCATGGACTCAAGAATTATTTGATTATCCATATCACAGAGCGTATCGCCCGTTGTAGTCTTCTTTAATCCCACTAAAGCGGCAATATCACCCGTATGAACCTCACCAATCTCTTCTCTGTCGTTTGCATGCATCCTTAATATCCTGGAAACACGCTCTCTTCGATCGGCAGTCGAGTTATAAATATAACTGCCGCTTTTCAGGCTGCCCGAATAAACCCTGAAAAATGTTAGTTTCCCCACATAAGGATCGGACATAATCTTAAAGGCCAATGCCGAAAAAGCACTGTCATCCGAAGGCTCACGTTCTATGTAATCACCCGTGTTCGGCAGTATTCCGGTTATCGCAGGAATATCAACCGGCGAAGGCAGATAATCCACAACCGCATCAAGCAGCAGCTGAACACCCTTGTTCTTAAAAGCCGTCCCGCAAAGTACGGGAAAAAGCGTACTATCAATGCAAGCCGCCCGCAGCACCTCTTTTATTCTTTCTCCGGAAATCTCAATTCCCTCAAGATACTCTTCCATAAAGAGATCATCCTGTTCGGAAAGCTTTTCAAGAAGCTCCACGCGTTTTTCTTCCGCCTCATTCTTCATTTCTTCGGGTATTTCACCTTCGATATACTCGGCACCGGACCCGTCATCTTCCCACACAAAAGCCCGCATCTTTATAAGATCCACAACACCCTTGAATTTGCTCTCGCTTCCTATGGGAATCTGGACAACCAGGGCATTCGCCCCTAACCGGCTCCCGAGTTCCTCCACAACGCCGTAAAACCTCGCCCCGACCCGATCCATCTTATTGATAAAAACAAGCCTGGGAACCTTGTACTTATTCGCCTGCTTCCATACGGTCTCGCTTTGAGGTTCCACTCCTGCAACAGCACAGAAAACCCCTATTGCTCCGTCTAATACTCTCAAAGATCGTTCCACCTCGACCGTGAAATCCACATGCCCTGGTGTATCTATTATATTTATCTGGTGATCTTTCCAGGAACAGGAAGTCGCAGCAGCTGTTATCGTTATGCCCCGTTCTTTTTCAAGTTCCATCCAGTCCATTTCGGTATCACCTTCATGAACCTCACCAATCTTATGTGTTCTGCCTGTATAGTAGAGAATCCGCTCCGTCGTAGTCGTTTTCCCGGCGTCTATATGCGCCATGATCCCGATATTGCGGATTTTCTTTAGAGGAAACCGCGTAGCCATATCCAAAAACAACTACCATCTATAATGAGCAAAGGCTTTATTAGCCTCAGCCATTCGATGGGTGTCCTCTTTCTTTTTAAATGATGCACCCGTAGAATTATACGCATCCATCAACTCTGCAGACAGCTTCGTACTCATGGACTTGCCGCTTCTCTTACGTGCGAACTGTATAATCCACCTCATAGCCAGTGCATCCCGCCTGCTGTCCCGTATTTCTACAGGAACCTGGTATGTCGACCCGCCCACTCTTCGCGATTTTACCTCGACAATGGGCTTAACATTTTCCAATGCTTTTAAAAAAACCTCCAGAGGTTCCTTTTTTAATTTTTCTTCTATAGCCTTAAATGCATCGTAAACAATCCTCGTTGCAATAGCCTTCTTTCCGGAGTACATCATTCTGGTAATGAATTTGGAAAGGACAGCACTCCTGTACTTCGGATCCGGATATACGACTTTTTTCTGAACTACCCTTCGTCTTGGCATATATATTTCCTCGTTTACGCCTTCGGCTTCTTGGTACCGTACTTCGACCTGCTCTTTTTTCTATCCTCGACCCCGAGGGTATCTTTAGCACCACGTACGATATGATATCTCACACCAGGCAGATCCTTTACCCTGCCCCCTCTTATCAGCACTACCGAGTGCTCCTGCAGATTATGCCCGATGCCGGGAATATATGCCGTAACCTCAATACCATTCGACAACCTCACCCTTGCAACCTTCCTTAATGCGGAATTAGGCTTCTTGGGCGTTATGGTCATAACCCTTGTGCATACTCCGCGTTTTTGAGGACAACCCTGCAGCGCGGGCGCCTTTGTTTTCTTTATAATCTTCTTTCTGCCTTTTCTTATCAACTGATTTATAGTTGGCATATAAACACAAATCTCCCATCTGATAGACTATGTGAAACGAAAATCTATCAATAGATTAAAAAAAAGTCAAGCCTATTATACAAATTTCTACAACAGGTTGAAAAAATGAAAGTACTGATTTTAAACCAACACTTTTATACTGAATAAATCATCCAGCACACCGGTCTTCCGCCGGCCGCCCCCCCCCGATTCGTTAGAATATAACAGACAATTAATAAAGAATCAAGTAGAGATGCACAATATCTGCTATTGAATAGTATTATTCACAGTATTATCCTGCAGCACAACCTTTAATTCCTTTTCCTTTTTCTTTTCTTCCAGTATCTTATTAATGGAGATGTCAAGATCCTCCATATTTTCATCATAAAGCTTAATTTTACGATACTGTTTTATTCCTGTTCCGGCAGGAATCAGATGACCTATAATTACATTTTCCTTTAAACCTCTTAAGTGATCCACACTTCCCGCAATTGCCGCATTTGTAAGAACACGTGTTGTTTCCTGAAAGGACGCAGCGGAGATAAAGGAATCTATATTCAGCGACGCACGGGTAATTCCAAGCAGAAGAGGCTTGGCAACAGCAGGCTGCCCGCCCTCTCTCTCTACCTTTCTGTTCTCTTCATGGAATTTATACTTATCGACCTGCTGGTTGTATATCAAACCCGTATCACCGACATCTATTATTTCCACTTTCTTCATCATCTGACGTATTATGACCCCGATATGCTTATCATTGATATTTACACCCTGAAGCCTGTAAACCTCCTGTATCTCATTTACAAGGTAGAACTGGAGGGCATTCTCTCCCAGGATCTGAAGAATATCATGAGGATCTATATTACCGTCGCATAGCGGTTCGCCTGCTTCCACCGTATCCCCATCCCTTATCAAAAGATGCTTACCCATGGGAACCAGATGTTTGTACTCCATACCGTACGGATCGGTGACAATAATCACCCTGTTCGATTTCACGATACCGCCGAAAGAAACCTTACCGCCTATCTTTCCAAGTACGGCCGGATTCTTAGGCACCCTTGCTTCGAAAAGCTCTCCGACTCTCGGCAGTCCACCGGTTATATCTCTTGTTTTAACACTTTCCTTTAAAAGTTTTGCAAGGATTTTTCCCGCTTTAATCTTCTGCCCTTCCTCTACATTCAAATATGCAGAGCCCGGCAGATAGTATCCGGCCACCTCGTTACCATTATCATCAACTATCGAGATCCTCGGCTGGAGAGACTCTAAAGAGAACTCTGCAATCTTTTTCTCTATTTTACCGGTATCTTCGTTGATTTCCTCTTTCAGAGTTGTTCCTAAAACTATATCTTCGAATTTTACAATTCCGTCGGCTTCCGACACTATCGGCTCGCTGAAGGGATCAAAAAACGCAATCGTTTCTTCCGCTGCGATTATATCACCCACTCTAAAGAGCAGTTCCGAACCGTTACGTATATTTACCCGCTGAGGCTGAGTAATCAGCAGTATCTCTTTTTTGGAGATTCGCATATATGCGATCTCATCGGATTGTATCTCTTTTCCCCCACTCTTAAGAATAACCTCACCTTTTAAAACCTTCTGCCCGTCTTCCACCATGACCTTATCTTTTTTACCAAAAGGAATTCTTTTTAAGACTTTATTAACTATGATAAATCCCTTGCGGGCAAACAGAAGGTTGCCTTCGTTAAGCTCGATCACATTTCCCTTTATCTCCGATAGAACCACCGGATATTTAAGGGAAATTCTATTCTCTTCGCTTACCTTTGTAGCTACACCACCTATATGGAAGGTTCTCATTGTAAGCTGCGTTCCGGGCTGCCCTATACTCTGTGCAGCTATAATACCTACGGCTTCGCCGATATTCACCGTTTTATTCGTGGCCAGGTTTCTTCCGTAGCATTTCCTGCAGACACCATGTTCCGCCTCACAGGTTAAAACGGTTCTGATCCTGACACTTTCGACGCCTACATCTTCGATTCTTTCGGCTATTTCATCCGTTATTTCCTGATTTACATCGATGATAATTTCACCTGTTATGGGGTGCTTAACACGCTCAAGAGTAAATCTGCCGACAATCCTGTCGCGCAGCTGCTCTATAACATCTTCGCCGTCCTTTATTGCCTTCATTTCGATTCCGTTAATCGTACCGCAGTCCTCTTCGTTGACAACAACATCCTGGGCAATATCCACAAGGCGCCGCGTCAGATAACCGGCATCGGCCGTTTTTAACGCGGTATCCGCAAGCCCTTTTCGTGCTCCGTTTGTAGATATAAAGAATTCGATTATCGAAAGTCCCTCTTTGAAATTCGATCTTATGGGAAGTTCGATAATATCACCGGACGGCTTTGCCATTAACCCTCTCATGCCCGATAGCTGTCTGATCTGGCTCCTGCTTCCCCTGGCACCCGAGTTTGCCATCATATATACAGGGTTAAAACCTCCCCTGTCCTTTTTAAGCACTTCCATAAGCTCGTTCGTAATATTTTCGTTTGTTGTACTCCAGACCTCTACTACTCTGTTGTAGCGTTCTTCATTTGTAATATGTCCCTGAAGATACTGCTTCTGTATTTCCTCCACCTGCCTGTTTGCCTTTTCGATCATCTTTTTCTTGGCATCAGGAATAACAATATCATCCATTCCGATGGTGGCCCCGAATCTTGTTGCATAGGTAAATCCAAGGTGTTTAATCTTATCGAGCATCTTTACAGTGACAGCAGGGCCGTAATCCTTATAGGCGATAGCAATGAGACTTTTCAGTTCCTTTTCGCCGACGGTAAAGTTTAAAAACCCGACCTCTTCGGGAAGTTCCTCATTTAAGATTATTCTTCCCGGTGTTGTTTTAACCCATTTTCCCTTTATCTTAACATTAATCTGCGCTTCATAGTCCACGCTCTTGGAATCCACGGCAAGCAGAACCTCCTCCAGGGAAGAGAAGTACCTTCCCTCTCCATGGGCTCCTTTACGTATCGTGGTAAGATAGTTTAACCCCAGCACCATATCCTGGGTGGGTATGACTATAGGACTGCCGTTTGCAGGATTCAATAAGTTTCTCGACGATAAAATAAGGGACCAGCACTCTATCTGAGCCTCCGGAGTAAGGGGCACATGAACAGCCATCTGATCGCCGTCGAAATCCGCATTAAAAGCATGACATACAAGCGGATGGAGTTTAATAGCTTTTCCCTCGACAAGCACAGGTTCAAAAGCCTGGATTCCAAGCCTGTGAAGTGTAGGAGCGCGGTTCAGCATAACCGGATGTTCCTGAACAACCTCCTCCAAAACAGCCCAGACCTCGGGAGTTTCCTGCTCCACAAGAGTTTTTGCCTTTTTTATATTATAAACAATATCCTTCTCTACGAGCTTCTTCATAATAAAAGGTTTAAATAATTCCAATGCCATCTTAGTCGGAAGCCCGCACTGGTGCAGTTTAAGCTCCGGCCCCACTACAATAACGGAACGGCCTGAATAATCCACACGCTTGCCCAAAAGATTCTGCCTGAACCGCCCCTGTTTCCCTTTCAGAAGATCGGAAAGGGATTTTAAAGGCCTGTTGGAAGCACCCTTTACAACACGCTTCTTCTTGGAATTGTCAAAGAGTGCATCCACTGCTTCCTGAAGCATCCTTTTCTCATTTCTTATGATTATATCCGGAGCATTTAAAATCAGGAGTCTCTTTAACCTGTTATTCCTGTTAATAACCCTCCTGTAAAGATCGTTTAAATCCGAAGTTGCAAACCTGCCGCCGTCAAGCTGTACCATCGGGCGTAATTCGGGAGGAATTACCGGAATAACATCCAGGATCATCCATTCCGGACGGTTGCCCGAATCCCTGAAATCTTCGATTATGGAGATTCTCTTTAGCAGTCTTTTATCGGATTTTGCCCCCTTTTCCTTCATCTTCTGTCGAAGTTCAACAGAAAGAGCATCAAGATCTATGGACTCGAGCAGTGTACGTATGGCTTCCGCACCGATTCCGGCTGTAAATGCCATGCCATATCTCTCCTGTGCCTCTATATACTCATCTTCCGTTAAAAGCTGCATCATTTTAAGATCGGTATCCCCCGGATCGATAACGACGTACTTTTCGTAGTACAGTATGGACCTTAAAGCTGCTATGGAAAGATCGAGGAGAAGGCCCATCCTGGACGGAACGGATCTGTAATACCATATATGGGATACAGGTGATGCAAGCTCGATATGACCCATTCTCTCTCTGCGTACCTTGGGATGAGTAACTTCCACTCCGCACCGGTCGCATATAACGCCCTTATACCGGATTGATTTAAACTTACCGCAGTAGCACTCCCATTCCTTGGTTGTTCCGAAGATTCTCTCACAAAAAAGGCCGTCTCTCTCCGGACGCAGAGTACGGTAATTTATAGTTTCAGGCTTCTTGACCTCTCCATAGGACCACGCTCTTATCTGATCCGGAGAGGCAAGTTTAATCATTATATGATCAAAATCCTGTAAATCCCTCATTTTTTCCTCCTAAAAACGGGTCCCCTGACGATTTATCAGTTCTTCATCACGTTCTGTTAAGGGGATTCTCTTTCCCTTTGCATCATAAATTGTTATATCCAGTGCAAGCCCTCTAAGTTCCTGCACTAAAACATTAAATGACTCGGGAAGCCCTGCTGTCGATGTGGTTTCACCCTTGACTATACTCTCATAAATCTTTGCTCTCCCGGTCATATCATCCGACTTTAGAGTTAAAAGTTCCTGAAGCGTATTTGCAGCTCCATAAGCTTCTAATGCCCACACTTCCATTTCTCCCAGCCTCTGACCTCCGAACTGTGCCTTGCCTCCGAGCGGCTGCTGTGTAACAAGGGAGTAAGGACCTGTAGAACGGGCATGCATCTTATCATCCACAAGATGATGAAGTTTAAGCATGTATATATTGCCCACTGTAATCGGATTCTCAAAAGGTTCCCCGCTCTGCCCGTCGTAAAGAACGGTTTTTGAGTTAACCGGTAATCCGGCCTTCTTAAGTTTTTCCTCTATCATCTCGTTTGTTGCGGACTGGAAAACAGGTGTGGCATACCATTCATCGAGATTCAGGGCTGCCCACCCGAGCTCTGTCTCCAGTATCTGTCCGAGGTTCATCCTCGAAGGAACACCAAGAGGATTAAGTACAATATCGACGGGAGTGCCGTCTTCCATGTAGGGCATATCTTCCACCGGCAGAACCCGGGAAATAACTCCTTTATTACCATGGCGTCCGGACATTTTATCACCTTCCTGCAGTTTTCTCTTTGTTGCTATAATAACCTTTACAACTTCCTCCACTCCGGGATTAAGGTCGTCGCCATCGGAACGTTTTAACCTCTGAACATCTATCACGGTGCCGTCTATCCCATGGGGCACTCTTAAAGAGGTATCACGCACCTCTTTTGCCTTTTCCCCGAATATGGAATTAAGAAGCCTGAACTCCGGAGTGGAACTTGTTTCGCTCTTCGGAGTAACCTTGCCGACAAGAATCGAACCGGATTTAACCTTGGCACCCACCATGATTATCCCCTCTTCATCCAGATGCTCAAAAGCATGTTCATTTGTATTCGGGATATCTCTGGTTATCTTTTCAGGGCCGAGTTTTGTCTCCCGTACCTCGATGGTAAGTTCTTTTATATGAATGGATGTAAAAATATCATCCTGTACTACCTTTTCCGATATAAGAATGGCATCTTCATAGTTGTAGCCGTTCCAGGGCATAAACGCAACAAGCACATTCCTTCCCAGTGCCAGCTCTCCCTCGTACGTAGCTGGACCGTCTGCAAGAACAGCCCCGGCCTTAATTTTGTCACCGACTTTAACAATCGGTTTCTGGTTAAAACAGGTATCCTGATTTGTTCTTTGAAATTTCAAAAGTTCATATATATCCGTAACATTCCGGTCTCCGCCGCTGTCGGGAAGCACATGAATTTCCGTCGATGTCACATGCGTAACAACCCCCGGCCTTTTTGCAATAGCCAGTACCCCGGAATCATACGCTGTTTTAGCCTCCATACCGGTACCGACCCGCGGTGGTTCGGGGCGCAGCAGGGGAACAGCCTGACGCTGCATATTGGAACCCATAAGAGCCCTGTTTGCATCATCATGTTCCAGGAAGGGGATTAAAGAAGCGGAAACAGAGATAACCTGCTTGGGAGACACATCCATGTACTGGATGTCTTCAGGGTCCTTTGTCGTATAATCCCCGCTCTTACGTACAGGAACAAGTTTTTCTAAAAAGTTACCGTTCTTATCGATAGGTGCATTTGCCTGTGCTATCGTATATCTCTCTTCATCTATTGCAGAGAGATACTCTATCTCTCTTGTCGCTCTGCCCTTGACCACCTTGCGGTAAGGAGTTTCCAGAAAACCATAATCATTAACACGGGTATAATTTGCAAGAGAAACAATTAATCCGATATTAGGTCCTTCCGGAGTTTCTATGGGACACATCCGCCCGTAATGTGTATAGTGAACATCTCTTACCTCGAAGCCTGCCCGGTCCCTCGACAATCCGCCCGGCCCGAGAGCATTCAGTCTCCGCTTATGGGTAAGCTCGGCAAGAGGGTTGACCTGGTCCATAAACTGAGAGAGCTGGCTGGAACCGAAAAATTCCTTTAAGGAGGCGACTATCGGTTTAATTGAAATTAAATCCTGAGGGCGTATCGTATCGAGCTCTTTAATGGACATACGCTCCCTGGCGATCCTCTCCATCCGTGTAAATGCTATTTTTAACTGGTTCGTTAAAAGTTCACCGACAAGACGTATTCTCCTGTTGCCCAGATGGTCTATATCATCGACATTTCCCTCTCCGACAAAAACCTTCATTAAGAAATTCATTGTCTGTATTATATCTTCCAGAGTTAAAGTGTGAACCTCGATAGCTTCGGAATAATTGAATTTCTTATTAAGCTTATACCGCCCCACTCTGCCGAGGTCGTACCTTCTTGCCGAAAAAAACATCGACTGAAGGTCCTTTTCCGCACTTTCTATCGTTATCGGTTCGCCCGGCCTTATTATGGAATAAACCTTGGACAGAGCCTCTTCCCTGCTCGGCTCATCCTTTTCCGGATTATCTTTAACGTACTTTATCTCTTCATTCTCAAAACAGTTTAAAATCATATTTGAATGCAGGGAATCATCATGATCAAAATCAATAACCTCTATTTCTTTAAAACCCGCATGGAGCAGTTCATCGATATCATGAGGATGAATCTTCTCCCCCGCTCTATACAGCTTCTTCCTGTTATCTCCTTCTCCCGTATAAAGAGGCTTTGCAAAGACATTACCGACAAGTTTTTCTTTTTCCTCTCTTAATTCCAGCACTTCCACAATCTTTGTCCTGTAGAAGAGCGGTATTATCTTTTCTCTTGTATCGTAGCCGAGAGCCCTTAAAAAAATAGTCCCGAGAATTTTTTTCTTTCTGTCTATCTTTGCATAAACAAGTTCTTTTTTCTGATCTATTTCAAATTCGAGCCAGGAACCTCTGTAAGGAATAATACGCGAAGAGTATACTCCTTTGTCATGAGAGAAGATAACCCCGGGAGAACGATGAATCTGACTTACGACAACCCTTTCCGCACCATTAACAACGAAAGTCCCCCTTTCTGTCATCAGGGGGATATCACCCATATAGATTTCTTTCTGCCTTATTTCACCCGTATTTAAGAAAACAAGATTGATTCTTGCCTTTAAGGGAAGTGCATAGGTAAGACCTTTTTTTTTACATTCCTTTTCGGAAAATTTAGCTCCGCTTTCATCGAGAGTATACCGGCTGTACTCCAGCAGCATATCCCCGTTGGGGCTTTCTATTGGAAAAATAGTCTGGAATACATCTTCCAGCCCCTGTCGATCCAGCGGTTCTCCGCTTTCTAATTTTTCTCTCTGTAAAAATTTTTCGTATGAAGACAACTGGATACCTATAAGATTAGGAATTTCCATAATGTCTTCATAGGGTTTGCCAAAGTAAACCCTCTTAATGGCTTTGGACCTGTCAAGAATCATTCTTCCCCCCTGACAAACAACAGCCCACCGGAATTAGTATATTCCGGTGGATATATGAGTCTTTTAATTAACTGTAACGATCGGCTTTTACTGAACCTCAACTACTCCGCCGGCTGCTTCGATCTTTTCTTTAATTTTAGCAGCTTCGTCTTTGCTGACATTTTCTTTAACCGGTTTATTACCTGCTTCCACAAGCTCTTTTGCCTCTTTAAGGCCGAGCCCCGTCAGCGCTCTTACCGCTTTAATTACAGGTATTTTTTTGCCGTCGCCGAAGCTCTTAAGCACAACCGTAAACTCGGTCTGTTCTTCTTCCGCTTCGCCCGCACCCTGTGCGGGAGCCGCCGCTGCTGCTACAGGTGCAGCGGCAGTTACGCCGAATTTCTCTTCCATGGCCTTTACCAGCTCTGATATCTCCAGAACCGTCATGCCGGAAATAGCCTCCAGAATTTCATCTTTCGATAGTGTTGCCATTTTAACTTCTCCTTGATTTTATTTTACAGCAATAGCATGCAACCGCAAGGAAGACTAAAACTGTAATTAATTTTCTTTACTATCTGCAACTGCCTGCAGCGTACGCACTAATTTTAAAACAACCCCGTTCATAGCATACATGAGATTCGTAAGCGGCGCATTTATAGTGGCCATTAACCGGGCATACAGCTGATCACGCGAAGGAAGTTTCGAAAGCGTTTCCACTTCGGCTTTAGAAAAAACCTTTCCCTCCACAAGTGCACCCTTTATTTTAAGCGTCGTATCCCTGGTAAACCCATACAGTACCTTCGCCGCAGGACCCGGGTCATCATTAACAAGGGTCACTGCAGTGGGACCTATAAAGATTTCGGATAAATCGGGCATACCCATCTCTTTTGCCGCTCTGCGCAGGTAGCTGTTCTTTATTACTTTATAGTACGCATTGTTCTCACGCAGTTTCGAACGCAGACCCGTTATCTGTTCTACGTTTAACCCGCGGAAATCAGAAAAAATCAGATCATTATACGATGATAATAGCTCCTTTGTTGCACTCAAAGCTTCTATTTTATACTGCTGTACCTTTTTGGTCTTTTCCGTCATCTTTTTTCCCCCAGCCTTAATTCATTTTATCCCTGACGGATACTTTAACGCCAGGACCCATTGTAGAGGACAGAGCAATAGATTTAACAAATTCGCCTTTTACATCACCCGGGCGCTTTCTGTTAATTTCCCGCACAATAGTCTTTGTATTTTCCTCTATTTTTTCATTTTCCATAGATACTTCCCCTACGGCAAGATGAACCACGCCTGTCTTATCCGCACGGAATTCCACCCTTCCCTTCTTTAACTCGGCAATAGCCCCCTTAATATCAAAGGTTACCGTCTGTGTTTTCGGGTTAGGCATTAGACCTCTTCTCCCGAGAATCGGTCCCAATTTGCCGACATCCTTCATCATATCAGGAGTGGAAACAGCTACATCAAAATCGAGCCATCCGCCCTTAATCTTTTCTATCAGGTCCGAATCGCCCACATAAGTTGCACCGGCTTTCTCCGCCTCCTCGGCCTTATCGCCTTTGGCGAAAACAAGAATTTTCTTTTCGGCACCAAAATGGTTGGGCAGAACAAGAGTATCTCTTACTGTATGTTTCGACTTGATATTCAATTTTAAAGCGACTTCCACAGTCTCATCGAATTTTGCATAGGCCAGTTCTTTAACAAGGGCAACAGCTTCCTTTAAGGAGTATTGCTTCTGCCTTTCATATTTTTTTGCAGCCTCGATATACTTCTTCCCGCGCTTCATACTATGCACCCTCCACTGTAACGCCCATGCTCCGGGCGGTACCGGCAATAATTTTCATCGCCGCTTCGATATCATTCGCATTCAAGTCGGGCATTTTCTGTTCGGCTATTTCCTTAAGATCGTCTTTTTTCAGCATAGCAACCTTTGTCTTATTCGGTTCCGATGAACCCTTCTCTATCCCGCAGGCCTTTCTGATGAGCACTGCCGCCGGAGGTGTTTTTGTTATAAAGGAAAAACTTTTATCAGCATATACTGTTATAACAACAGGTATAAGCAGGCCTTCCTCTACACTCTTTGTTCTCTCATTGAACTGCTGCACAAACTGCGGCGCGGAAACACCGTGAGGTCCAAGTGCCGGACCTACCGGAGGAGCAGGTGTTGCTTTTTTAGCAGGGACCTGCAGTTTAATAACCGCCTTAACCTTTTTTTTAGCCATAATTACTCTCCATGTCTGGTATTAACACTCTTCATACGAAAAGCTCCCATACTATGGGCTTATATTTTTTCCACCTGCAGAAAATCCAGCTCTACCGGTGTCGATCTTCCGAATATACCGACCATCACCCTGAGCTTGCCCTTTTCCGCATTTACTTCCTCGATATTCCCCGTAAAAGAACCGAAGGGCCCATCCACAATCCTCACCATTTCTCCCACGGAGAAGCTCTGCTTCGGCCGTAATACCTTATCGGCCTTTATGGCGCCGGATTTCTGAAGGATTTCCTTTGCTTCATCCTGAGTTATAGCCTGCGGCCTCTGATTACGCGCCGAACCGACAAACCCGGTAACTCCGGGAATATTACGTATATTTTCACATACCTCTTTCCATCCCTTTTCCGGTATATCCATTTCCACAAGAATATAGCCGGGCAGGAATTTCTTGGTTGTGATCTTTTTCTTGCCGTCACGGACTTCCACCACTTCTTCGGAGGGTACTTTTACATCAAAAACCCTATCCAGAAGAGCACCGCTTTCCATAAGTTTTCTTATATGTTTCTCTACCCTATTCTCGTATCCCGAATAGGTATGAACAACATACCATGCTTTTGCCATAATTTTCCCGATGCCAGATTAAAAAATAAGATCGATTCCCTTAAACAGAAGAAAATCAACAATTCCAAGAGCCGCAGCAATAAGTGTAATAGAAATCAGCACTACTTTCGTGGACGAAGCAACTTCCTCCCTGCTGGGCCAGGTAACTTTTTTGAGCTCTGCATAGCTCTCTTTAAAGAAAAGAATTATTTTTTTCATTGTATGCTCCTGAACATCCTATTACAGGCCAGGCAGGACTTGAACCTGCAACATCCGGTTTTGGAGACCGGCGCTCTAGCCAATTGGAGCTACTGGCCTAAGTCTTTCTATTTAACCTTGGTTTCCCTGTGAAGTGTATGCTTCCTGTCGAACCTGCAGTACTTATTAAACTCAAGCTTGCCCTGTATATTACGTTTGTTCTTTTTAGTCGTGTAATTCCGCCGATGACACACAGTACATTCAAGTGCAATTAACTCTACACCTTTTCCTTTCGCCATGCTCTTGTATTTTCTCCTTGTTCACTAAGTAAAATAGTATAATAAAATTATATCACATAAGTCAATAAAAATATTGCTCTTTTTCCAAGCCCCCGATCGGATTTGAACCGATGACCCCCTCCTTACCATGGAGGTGCTCTACCAACTGAGCTACAGAGGCATAAAAAGCAATCAGGGTGCCCTAATTTATCAGACTGCTATTTTTTAGTCAATAGTATAAAACCTTTTTTTAAGCCGAATCAATTATTGCGGCAGGATAATGGTGTTTATCTTTATCCTGTATTTGCCGGCATCCCGGTACACCATATCCGCGGTAATTTTTCCAAGCGGTTTCGGATGCGGAGGAGCATCGCCTATCAAGATAATAAGCCGGCTTTCCGCTTTCCATTTATACGAATGGATAGAACTGTACAGGGCTTCGAACACCGCTTCCGGAATATCCCTCCCTCCGTTAACACGGACACCGTTAATATAACGCTGAATAACGGAAAGATTATTGGTAAAAGGAAACGGTTTTACAAGATATTCATCCATATAATCCTTATAGAACAAAAGACCGACTCTGAAATATGAAAATTTCGAGGTGTGTTCCCTTAAGAGAGGAATTATCCTTTTTTTTAGAGCAGGCATATCGTTGTACATACTTTCGGTTGTATCAAGAGCCAGCACAAGATCCAGGGTCTTTCCGGGAGCTGCATCCAGAATGTCACCGATTTTATCCACCATATCATCCTCACCCCTGGAGAGTACAGCTTTACCGCCTGCGGATTCTGCGATGGCTGTCAGTTTATCCACAGCTTCTTTCATATATTTTCCGGCCGAATCTTTTAGAACCCTGTGCTGCACAACATGCAGCACAAACGGATTATCCTTAAAATCTCCGGAATAATCCGCATATGGTCTGGAGAAGGTCCTGAGATTTAAAAACGTCCCATCCAGAATCTGCAGCTCACCTGTTCTGCTCCAAGGGTAACCGTAAACGACAACATAGGGGATAAATATATGAAAGGCTTCTCCGAATTTCTTATATTTCTCCGGTGATGAATCTACCAGGAAATACAGTTTTGTTTTACTATTAAGGAATTTCCCGTTCAGTATCCTCTTTTCATTACCATTTACAGGATTATAGCCGGGGTCTCTAAGGGTAAAAACAGGGTTCTTTTTAGAAGGATCCCTGGTGGATTCCGCAAGCAGTACAGAAGCAATACCATCTTTTTTCCGTATCCAGAGGTCATAACCCCCCTTTATATTCTGTTCGACAGATAGATCTTTCTGAGTAAGCAGCAGCTCCGCCTGGCTCCATAAGGGCGGAACCAGTATGATAAAACAGATTACCGTAATATATTTTAATCTCACAGTACAATGATCGGTAAAGAAAAAGGACTTTTAAAGCTTAAGCTGTACTATGGCAGGAAAGGGAATATCGGTTTTATACTTTACAAAACCGAGAAAGATATTAAATTTATCGATAAAACCTTTAATAAATTCACAGGAATAACGAAATCCGAAAGGAAACTCAAAAAACAGGCTATAACCTTTTTTATCACTGTAATACCAGGCGGTAAAAGCATCCTGCGGGATTCTGTATATAATGTATCCTGAACATTTTGTCTTCTTCCATTTCCCGGAAACAGGCAGAGAATATTCAGTATAGACAACCGTCAGGCTCTGATCATCGAACCTGTAAATTCCCATAAAACCCGGTATTGTATTTGGGCCTAAAAGTTCTATTCCCTCTATCCCGGCAGGCCCTTTTTCCAGAATAGCTATATCGGCCGGGAGCTGATTCTCCCCGTAAAGCGGCACAAAACAGACTGCAGGAAAAAGAGAGATCAGAAAAATTATTTCCTTCCTATTCAACTGTAACACTTTTTGCAAGATTCCGCGGTTGATCCACATCTCTGCCGAGTTCAAGTGCACAGTAATACGAAAACAGCTGAAGGGGAACCACAAGTAGAAACGGATAAAATATCTCATTTATTTTCGGTATCATAAAGACATCATCTGCAATTTCTCCGACAGAGTCATCACCTTCCACCGTTATTGCAATAATTTTACCTTCCCTGGCCTTTACCTCTTTCATATTGGAAATAACCTTTTCCTTTAATCCTCCATCGGGAACAAGAAAGACACTCGGGGTTTCTTCATTTATCAAAGCTATCGGTCCGTGCTTTATCTCTGCGGAAGTATAACCCTCCGCATGGATATACGAAATCTCCTTGAGTTTAAGTGCGCCTTCCATGGCAACAGGGTAATTTATGCCTTTGCCTAAGAAGAGCATATCCTTGTAATGAGCATATTTCTCTGCAAGTTTTTTTATCTCATTTCTTTTCCGGAATATCTCGTCCATCTTTGCAGGTATGGAACGCAGATTATCTATATAATCGATACCCTGCTCATAGGACATATCCCTCATTCTGCTTAACAGCAGGGCAAAGAGGTAAAATACCGTAATCTGGGAGGAAAAGGCCTTTGTAGATGCAACGGCTATTTCCGGACCGGAATGTATATAAACTCCGCCGTCGGATTCTCTTGCTATTGTGGAGCCGACAACATTACAGACCCCGAGTACGGTTGCCCCTTTTCTCTGGAGTTCACGCATGGCATACAGTGTATCCGCGGTTTCTCCCGACTGGGAAATGGCAAAGTACAGTGTATTTCTTTCGATAATAGGATTCCTGTATCTAAGCTCAGAGGCTATTTCCGGCACACAGGGTATCCTTGCAATGGATTCCAGAAGATATGCCCCCACCATACCAGCATGATACGAGGTACCGGCACCTATAATTTTTACTCTTTCTATATTGAGAAGTTCTTTTGTGGTCAGATCGAGACCGCCTAAATGTGCCGATGCCACATCCGTTATCACCCGTCCGCTTATAGCTCTTTTTATCGCCTCGGGCTGTTCGAGTATTTCTTTCTCCATAAAATGGCTGAATCCGTTTTTTTCGATTTCCTCCAGCTCCCAGGATATATACTCGACATCCTTCTCTATCCTGTTTTCATTTAAGTCCGTTGTCTTAAAACCATCCGGCCGGATCGAAACAACTTCCCCGTCCTCTAAATACACAACCTGTTTTGTATGAGAAATAATTGCGGTAACATCCGAGGCCAGAAACATCTCTCCGTCGCCTACACCAAGAACAAGCGGAGACCCGTTTCGGGCGCCGATAATCCTGTCCGGTTCATCCGGATTTATGCAGACAATACCGTAGGTACCTTTTAAAATACTTAACGCTTCTTTAACGGCTTTCTCCAGATCATCTGTATAGTATTTCTCTATAAGATGGGCAATCACCTCGGAGTCCGTTTCCGATTTAAACACATGCCCCTCTTTCTCAAGGATTTCCTTTAATCCCGTATAGTTTTCTATAATGCCGTTATGCGCAATTACAATTTTCCCGGCACAGCCGGAATGGGGATGTGCATTGATATCATTTACACTCCCATGGGTCGCCCATCTGGTATGGCCGATCCCATAGTTCCCTTTGATGCCGTCGGGAATTACCTGCCGCAGGTCTTTTATTTTTCCCTTTTTTTTAATAACAGTAACCTCGTTTTTAAAACCGACAGCTATCCCGGCGGAATCATATCCCCTGTATTCCAGCCTCTTTAAACCCTCGACAAGTACTTCCACAGCCTGTTTCGGCCCGCAGTAACCAATTATTCCACACATCTATTTCTCCATAATTAAAGTATTACACACTATATCCAAAATATCACTATCTATAGATCCCTCTGTTAAGTTTATCACAGGTATTATAAAGAAAAAGAATCTTTATTAAAAGCAGCAGGCAAGTAATTTGAGTATACTTTATTTAGACATGCGGATATTAAAAAATACTGTAATGATTAATTTCAGAATTCTTATACTTATACTGTCTGCCGGCCTGCCGTTTTCCTGCGGCCCGATACCTGCTATTGGTGCAGTTGAAAAGATAGACATAAATCCGCCTCTGTTTATCAGCATCAAAACCGTCAGCCCCAATGAGATCAGAATTTCCTTCGACGAAACAGTTAATATCAATGCCGGTTCCGTTAAAATAATTCCCGAAACGGAAGTTGTATCCGTAGAGGACAACAGAAAAGAGATAAAATTAATTACAGGCCGTCAGATTCCCGGCATAAATTATTCGATTCAGGTTTCCGCAGCCGATACCCGCGGCAACAGTAATTCCTTTATAGCAGGTTTTTATGGTTTTAACCCGGATATCCCTGAAATTCTTATCAATGAGTTTACAACTCAAGGAACAGGCAGGCACCCCGATATTATCGAATTAAAAACCTTATCCGGAGGGAATATGGGTGGGGTCGTTCTCTACGAGGGAATGCCGTCCAATTTTCGCAGCAGATTTGTTTTTCCCGCTTTTACGGTTAAGAAAGGTGAGTTTATACTGGTTCATTTTAAGCCTCAGGGAATCCCCGAAGAGACAGATGAAACGGAAAACAAAAGAGCCTCCGGAGGCTACGATTCATCCGATAATGCATACGACTTCTGGATAAAAGGAGGAAAGGGACTGTCCGGAAACAATGGCGTACTTTCCCTGTTTGTAAGTCCCGGAGGCAGTATCTTAGACGGGATTCTGTACAGCAACAGAACCTCCACGTCGGATGAAAAGTACAGGGGGTTCGGAAAGCGGGACACATTGATAAGAGCGGAAGAACTTGCATCTTCCGGCGGCTGGCAGTCAGAGCAGAAAATGATAAGACCGGAAGACGGAATTAATCCGGATGACTCCACAGGAACACGGTCGATATGCAGAAAAAGTTCCTCCGGTGATACGAACAGCAGTAACGACTGGCATATCGTTCCGACAAAGAAAGCTACCTTCGGCAATGAAAACAGTGATGAAATATACTAAATATAATCCTTTACCATTCCTTCGATTATATGACGGGGTACAGCACCGATCTGCTTTTTAACAATACTTCCGTCTTTAAAGACCAAAAGCGTCGGAATACTTACTATATTGAACTGCGATGCAATTTCTCCGTTTTCATCAACATTTATCTTTGCAACCTTAATTTTACCCTCATATTCTTCAGCCAATTTTTCAAGAACAGGCCCTATCATTTTGCAGGGCACGCACCATTCCGCCCAGAAATCGGCTATAACAGGAACCTGCGATTCCAGTACTTCTTCTTTAAAATTATGATTTCCGATTACTACTTCTGCAGACATAAATCCTCCATTGTTATTTTTTCCTTTTCAGATCTTTTAATCTAAAATCCGAAATTACACAGCTTATATATTTTATGATTACATCAAGATCTTTTTTGTTAAATTTTTCCTGCTCTTCATAACCTGCAGCTACCATCTCTAAAAGGTCCGCCATATCATGAAAGAAAAAAGATACCTCGAGTATATATTCTTTTTCTTCCCTGTCAAGTGCATGATAGTCACGGGGGAAAGCCTTAAGCATTGACAGATACCTCTCCAATCTTTGAGGAACACTTATATTGGCAATATTACCAAGGTAACGCAGCTGTGCTTCCATATTTATCATTGTAGCGGAATTCATAGAATACGGAGTATTGCGGAGAACACCGGCAAGCCCGCCCCAGTACTTAATATCAAGTTCGTTTAAAGCTCCCAGGAGCTTCTTAACCTCATACCGTGCATCCTGATGAATAAATATCTCCTCATACTTACCAATCTTTTCTCTATTCTCTTTCAGGACTCTGTCTGCAATACTCTTCTTCTCCGCCTGTTTCTTCGGGAAAACAGGTCCGGTTGATATACGTTCCTCTTCCTTTTTTATTAATTCCTCAATTACACTTATCTCCGCAAGCAAAAATGAGGAAATATCAACCTTGTCCCTTAAAGCACTTAAATATCTGTCTTCAAATGCACCTTTTAATATCTTAGGCTTAAAATATTTATAGATATATTCATCGTACCTTTTTCTTATCTTTTCGACTACATTCTTTATTTCACCGGGCGTCAACTTTTTTAACTGCATATAAGACAAACAATATAGAATATGTATGTTTGATGCAAGACAGTATACTTTTTACATAGAATCGGAAATAATAATTATAACAGAAATATACACAACAGATAAAACGGCCCCGGACAATTACTGCCCGGAACCATTATCGTCTTTAAGGAAAGCGAACACTAAGATTTTCTGCCCGAATCACGGACTGTTCCGGAATTATACCTGGACCTCTTTTAATTCGACCTCTTCCCGTACCTCTCCGGGATCACCGGCATCCGAATCCGAAAGCGTCTGTTCTTCCGCTTCTTTTGGCTGAGGTTTAAATTCCACATGCTCGGCAACTATCTGAACCTTAGAACGCATATTTCCCTCTGCATCCTCCCACCTGTCCTGCTTTAGTCTTCCCACAATACGCACCCCCCTTCCCTTTGCAATGTACTCACCGCACACCTCCGCAAGTCTCGACCAGGTTGTAATATCAAAGTAGGATACCTCTCTCTGATATTCTTCATCCTGTTTAAAAAACCTGTTGGTTGCTACAGTGAATTTACACACAGGAGTTCCCTTCTGTGTGTAGCTTAGCTCCGGATCCCTTACCAGATTTCCCTCGATAAGAACTGAATTTAAGTTGTTCATACAACCCTCCTAAATAATTTGTTCGTTCGATACTAATAGAAGGGCTATTTTTATTTTTTACTTTGAATTATTAACAATATTCTGTGCAGAAAGATTTAATTAATATCCGGCCGGTGCTGTTCTCCCCGGTTATATCCACGCTATCCGGCTGAAAAAAAAGGTGCACCTGTAAGGTGCACCTTAAATATTTAGCGTTTAAATTATTCTAGTAAGATACTGTTGCCGATACTTCTAAATCACCGATATCAGATGAAATATCCGAACCGCTTAACCAATCTACCTTGAAAACGGTATTTGCAAGAAGTTTGCTTGCTTCTACACCGGCGTTAAGCTGGAGTGTTCCGTCTGCCGAACCGTTATTGTAGTATGTAACGCCCGCATAAGGCTTGTAACCTGCATCCAGTGTATAAGAAGCATTACTCTTGGCAGCCCAGTCGAGAGAAGTAAGAAGCGTATAAGCTTCGAACGTTGCACTGAGAGAGAGGTTGGTAACCGCTTTTACTGTCACAACTGTCTGTGCTTCGAGGTCATCCGCTCCGTAGTAACCGGTTACACTTAAATCAGCAGGATCTGTGGTAACAGTCGCACCGAAGCTCGCATCATAGGCAAAATCACCGCCGTTAGGCAGACTTCCGTCCAATGCACCCCATACGCTGAGCATATCTACGGGCTTTACCGTTAATTTACCGGAAAGCACCAGATCAGCGGCTGAAAATGTACCGTAACCAAGTTTAAAATTGGCTGTCAGCATATCCACCGGTGTTAATGTAACATCGACTCCTGCACTGTAATCGTTAGCCGTATTCCCGTTATCCCCTGCTGCGGCCGCTGTTACAACGTGCCACGTCGGCTGTGTATCAATTGAAGTATCCATCGACCATGTGCCATCGCCATTATCCGAATTCGCCATTCCATAAACAGCATCGGTAGCAGAAACTGCATCCCATCCGCCGTTGGAAGTAACCTTTAATGCCAGTGTTATCATATCCATGGAATAGGTAACCGTTAAACCGCCGGTATAACCGCTCAGATCAGGATCTACGGAATCTGCCAGAGTCGGTGCACTCTCACCGTTAGCCACATCGGACAGGGTCATAAAAGGAGACGCCTGGCCAATAGCAAAACTCGGAGCACCGAAAATAGTTACCGATAGAGCATCCGAGAGCAGCAGTTTTGCTGTCACACTGGGAGCTGTTACAGTTAGCTCGTTACTGTTATCAATCGTAACCAGAAAATCTGCAAGGGAAATAGAACCGTAAGGCACACTCCCTTCATTCGCTTTTGTTGCCTTTGCAATAAGCGGAATCGAGATAGATGCGGATGCTGAATTCGTAAATCCAGTAGCCTGGCTCGCGAGGTCTACACCCCATGTGGCTGTTGCACTACCTGTTAATGTTGCTGTTACGGGATCACCGGCAAATACAAATCCTGCAACCAGTAACACCATTGCAAGAACAAGTGTAAGTTTTTTCATAAACTTCCTCCTGTTTAGTTTGGGGTTTATCGAACCGACGGCCCGATGCTGAACCACCCCTTTTATTTTAGTTTCACTAATTATAGCCACCTATTGCAATAGGTGTCAAGTAATTTTTATTAAGTATCAAAAATAACATATTAATCGTCTAATTTCCTGTAAAAACAGCTTCTATTGCCTGTATGGCATGCCGGACCATGCGAATTTACCATATAAATAAGTGTATCTTCGTCACAGTCGACAAGAATATTCCGAACATCCTGTATATTGCCCGAAGTTTCTCCTTTTTTCCACAGAGATTTCCGTGACCTTGACCAGAAATACGCATGGCCTGTTTCTACGGTTTTCCGTACTGCTTCGCGGTTCGCATAGGCAAACATAAGAATATCTTTTGTCCGGGCATCCTGAACAATTACAGGGATCAATCCATTTCCTTTGTTAAAATCCAATTCTTTTATCTGCATCGGCTCTTTCTAATTATTTCTAAAGTTTTATAATGATAGAAGGGACAAATTAAACTGTCAAGCATACATCGACTATATAACTATATCACGGGTTTTTATGCTAATCCGGCTCAGGTTTTAATGAAATCAGGAGGCAGGGCATTCTAAAAACAAAAGGGGCGGTTTTACATGGCGGAACCGCCCCTTAAAAGTATTATTTTTTTATCAATACTTTTGCCCCTGTGGAATTCCATAATGACATTCCGATATTAATATCAAAACTTAATCTGATATTATCCTTTGTAAATCCCTCTCCCTTATAAATCGGGATAGACAGACGGGGGTATATGCCGATATACGGCGCAATAGTTTCCGTTATAAAATAATAAGCCTTTATCACAGGTGTCAAACTTATATCTATATCTGAACCTGAATTATAGCCTGCCCCCAGGCCAAGACCAACCGACGGAACCATCCCGGCTTTCGCTTTCGGATCCGCAACAAAATAATAATTGAATCCCGAAAAAAACCCAAAATACCAATAGTTACTGTTATTCCCAAAATTCATATCGTAATAAAAATCAGTTCCTGCCCAGATAGCCAGGTTATCAATTAAGAGAAAGTCCATGCCCGGATACAAACTTAAACTTAATCCATTCATCTTGTTGTTTTCTGCAAAGACATTACCTGCATCCAGGTTAAAATGAATTGCTCCCCAAAAACTATAACCTGCAGCTTTGAAATTATCTCCCAGGTCTGCAAATGCGAAACCCGACAGGACAAGCAGAAATATAAACACCACCATAAGCTTTTTAAAAGACATAGAACCCTCCTTTTATAACGATAATAATGATATTAATATTATGAATTATTATATAACGCAATATTCATAAATATAAAAACAGCATAATAATCAATGTTTAAAGGTGAAAAGTTTACTTTATCCTTACAATAATAAGGTTTGATGTTTAAAATTACTCATCCGGCATTGCAGAGAATTGCAAATACCTGTAAAATCCTACGCATATATGCTGGAAACTGAAAAACTCATAACAGGCGACTGGATAGAAATACGTGAAGCTTCTAAAGACCTCTACAGTCTTATTGCATACTTTAAACCATCCGCAGAGATAATTAATAAGCAGATCGAGCTTATAAGAAATTCGGTAGAAGGCGGAATTGTGGAATACAAACGTTCAAGCCTTATGCCCGTATTTATTGCACTGGAAAATATGAAGTATCAATCTCTCAATGCAGAGGAAATGTATATTCAGGAGATAAACAGCAAAGCTCTGCTTTACGTTATTGTCCTGCAGAGAATGCTTTGCCAGGGTACGGTTCCGCTCTCCGCCGACAGAACGAAAAAAACCCGTGCGATTTTTGATGTCGATATAAATACCATTGTTACCGATATCAAGGAACGGCTTAACAGAGATCCTTCGATAAAAAACCATCCTTCGGTAAAAAAAATACTGATGCAGGTAAATCTTTACAGGAAAGAACATAATAAGTTAAAAGAGCTTTTTAATCAGATTAAAACGGATAAAATGGCATCGTACCTGTCCAACTTTGTTCTATCTTTCGACACAATATTTTCAAGTATTCGAAAAAACTATTCCGACCTTTTAACGGAAGAGGAAACAAAAGTCAGAAAAGGACAGGAAATACGCATATTAGCATCTCTTCCGTTAAAAAAACTGACCGAAATATATACCAGGCAGGCAAGGGAAGTATCAAGGATTCGTTCCGTATTAGGGTATGCACGTTCGGAGAAATACAAGACACGGGAAATTCTCGTAAGACTCTACCAGGACAAGGAGAATATCTTAAAAACGATAGATGCCGAAGAGACATCCTATAAGAATCTCTGCAGGCATGAAAATAATCTTTCCCCTGATGACTGCTTTAAAAGAACGGAACTCGAGTTTAAAAAAGAACTGCTTATTCTCCTGGCAAGGACAATCAGGGATATATCCTAAAGCAGATCATCCCTCCCGCTCTTTTTAATACGTTCTACAATACTTTTAGTTCTCTGGGATTCACCCTTTCTGCAGATTAAAAGTGCGCCTTTTTTCTGAATTACAAGCAGATCATTAACACCTACAAGCGCAACAGGCATATCCGAAAAAACAAAATTTCCTTTCGAATCTTCGGTAAATACATTTCCGTTATCAATTTCCGCCACTCTGGATACCTCATCCCAGCTTCCCACATCACTCCAGACAAAGGAGGCCTTTACCATAGCAGTTCTTCTGCTCTTTTCCATAACAGCATAATCGATGGATATGGAAGGTATCTTCCTGTAAACCGCTTCCACAGCACCGTGTGAAGGAATAACGAAAAGATTCTCACCGGTACGTTTAATATAACCTGTAAAGTTTACAGGCACAAAACCATCGTATATCGCGGGGGAATACCTTTTTACCTCATCGAGGAAAACACCGACGTTAAAAGAAAATATCCCTGAATTCCAGAAAAAATTTCCCTGTTTCAAAAACTCCCGTGCTGTTTCTGCATCAGGCTTTTCCCTGAATCTGGAAACCAGAAAACCGGTTTTAAACCTGTCTCCCGTTTCTATGTAGCCGTAACCGGTTTCCGGACATGTAGGTTCTATGCCGAAAGTTACAAGTTTACCGCTCTCAGCAATACCGGCTGCGGAATTAACATCTTCCTTAAAGTTCTCAACAGGGTAAATCATATGGTCGGCAGGCAGAACGCAAACAGAGCTTTCTCTTTCTCCTGCCGCTTCCAGAAACCTTGCAGCGAGCATAACGGCAGGTGCCGTGTTCCTGGCTTCGGGTTCTGCCAGAACAATAATCTCAAATCCGCTGCGGTCAGCTGCAAAAACAGCATTAATCTGATCAAGGATAAAGTTAACCTGCTCCCTGTGCGTGACAATTATAATTTTGCCGTTAATTCCCAGTGCAAATGAACGAAACAGTGTCTCCTGGAACAGGGTTTTCTCCGTTCCCAGGTTTAAAAACTGCTTCGGGTGCCGTGACCGTGATGCAGGCCAGAGACGGGTTCCCGAGCCTCCTGCCATTATAACAACATGATGAACCACTTTAACTGCCTCCTTACACAATACTTAAAAAAACACAGAATACCTTTGATATTATAACAGTTCAGAAAAATATTCTTGCTTTTTTTACATTATTGGTAAACTATATATCTATGAAACTTACATTCTGGGGAGCAAGAGGGTCAATACCGGTACCCGGCAGCAGTACTATTGAATTCGGCGGCAATACATCATGCTATTCCGTAGAAACGGGAAGGCATTTTATTATCTTAGACGCAGGTTCGGGCATAAGGAATCTCGGAAAAAAAGTCAACAGAAAAGTCTTTATTATTCTCTTTTCTCACCTGCATCATGACCATCATCAGGGTCTTCCGTTTTTTCGCTGGATGTACTCCCCCGATTGTCTTATAAACATGTACTCTCCTATGCGTATGAACAGGTCACTCTTAAGTATTCTTAAGACAGAACTATTCGACTCCCCCATGTTTCCCGTTCTTTTAAACGATACGAAGAGCAGAAAGATAATAGATGAAGTAAGTGCCACGGAATCTATAAGACTTCTTGATATCCGCACAAAAAAGGATTTAAAAACGGTTTTTGGAAAGCACTGGGAAGAGGTGAACGACATCTATCCTGTCTTTGAAAATATTCATGCCAAGGTGCTTTTCTCTCTCCCCAAAATGCCGAAGGAAACAGCAGCTATCGATGTATGCGAAAATCTCTCCCATCCTCAAAACGGAACGCTCTTTTATAAGATAACAGAACACAAGACCGGGAAAAAGATTATATATGCGACAGATACGGAACCTTATAAAGGGGGAGATTTTAATCTTATAAAATTTTCCGAAGGCGCGGACATACTTATCCATGATTCCCAGTTTACCGAAGAGCAGTACTATTCAAAGGGCTTTATTGTTCAGGGCTTCGGCCATTCGAACTATAAAAGTGCCGTCGAGGTTGCATATAAAGCCGGCGTTAAAACACTGGTACTTACACATTTTGATCCGGATAACAATGACGAAATAGTCACAAAAATGGAACAGGATGCCCGTTCCTATGCCAAAGAGTTAGGCGGAGATTTTAAGGTAATTGCTGCACGGGAAGGTGAAACCTTAGTAATTTAAGTTTTTTTCACAGGATATACCTAAAAGACGCAGGTGATTATCCCTGTACGCATGTTTAAACCTGTACTTTCCTCTGCGGGTAACAAATATTAATTCTCCTTCACTTAAATAAAAGTCATCCAATTCCCGCTCGATATCCACAGAATAGTAATTTGTAAGATATTTAAGAAGGAGATCAAGATTTATCTGCTCGAAATGCTGTACCAGCCGGTTGTAGATTTCTACTTTTCCTGTCTTTTCCAGATAAAACATCTTCTGGGCCATGAAAAAAATGATATGATCACGTGTATTATTCATCATAGATATCATCGACTGAAATTATGTATTCATTTTAGAAGTTTTTTATATTTTCTTCCACTTGACCATGATCTTTTAGAAGTTTATCCTCTACGGGTAATAAAAAGGGAGAATGCAGGGCTGACTGCATTTATAAACAACCTTAAAAAGGCTGCGGGTCAGCCGGTTTTTACAGGAGATTTCCATGGCAAAGGGTTTCAGTTTAGCTATTAATCCGTGGGTTTACCTCGCAAAATATACGGATGAGGGTGTGTGGAAAGGTAATTATATCGAAAAACCGCACTTGAGTCCGGATGAAGAAAAAAAGCTCATCGCCGGCGAAAGGGAGAAGTATATACAGGGAAGAAACAGCTTCCCGGAACTACCGCTGGTAAACTATACCACACAGTACGGGATGGGCTGTTTTGAAGGCTTAAAGGCTTTTCCGCAGAAAGACGGCTCTTTAAAACTCTTCCGGCCGGGTGAAAACGGAAAACGAATGGCCCGTTCGATGAAAGGTCTTATGATGCCTGCATTTCCGCCGGAAATCTTTTTACCTGCTGTAAAAACCGTAGTAGCTAAAAATGCACATCTGGGTTTTACCCCGGTCTATGACCCCGAATGGGAAAAAAATGATTATATTTACGGACATGCGGTCTATGTAAGACCTTTTTCCTATGCGGAACCGGGTATAGGAGTCGGGATAAGCACCAATCCATGGGTTGTTATCGTAACGACAAGTGTAGGCTCGTATTTTAAAGAGGGTACCTCGAAAGCTATCACTTCCAGGAGAGTAAGGGCTTTTCCGGAAGGAATCGGCTGGATTAAGTGTGACGCAAATTATGTTACAAGCGCACTTGCAAAACGCGAGGCGGAGTCTCAAGGTTATATGGAAGCCATTTTCCTGGATGCAAGGGAGCATAAATACTTCGAAGAAGGCTCATCATGTAATATTTTCTTTATTATGAAAAACGGTACTGTTGTTACACCGTCCCTCGAAGATACAATACTTCCCGGTATTACAAGAAGATCAATAATGACCCTTGCGGAAAGTATGGATTTAAAAACCGAAGAGAGAAAAATCTCCATAGACGAAGCATTTTCGGAAGCACGTGAAGTTTTTGTAAGCGGTACGGCAGCAGGTGTAACATACATCGAATCCATAACTCACGAAGGGAAAACCGTAATATTTAACAATGGGAAAATGGGAGAAGTTACACATAATTTTTTACGGACTCTTAAGGGCATTCAGTACGGTTCGATAGAAGACAGGTTTAACTGGATGGTTTCCGCAGAGGAAACGGGAAATTTATAATTCTTTAAAGTATAACTTAAGACAGCCCTGTCCGAATAGCAGCACCCGCCTAAAATCTGTTCATATCGATACTTTTAGGTATCCGCCAGTAGATCTGAGGTTTAAAATCAGATTCGGGATGAAGCAGGGCATCCTGATTAAGAAAGGCTAAATTCCTGGTTTTTGTTCTGACCATTGTTTCGGGATTCCGCGTCAGAACATCATAGAATTCGGATGATTGTGTAAGATCGACAAGCGCCCCCGTATATTTTTCCGTATTTCGGGAACGTTTAAACAGTCTATTTAAAGTAACACCGAGATTATTATAAACTCTCATAAGATATTCCACTAAAACTCTATGCCGGGGATTCGAAGAGGGGTCCAAAACAGGAATGTTGCTGCGTTCCGTTTCCAGCAAATCCAGAAGCTGCAGGTAATACCCCTGTGCAGCAGAATAATCATCACGATAGTAGAGTGTATTAGCCATGGCATAAAGGGTATTTCTGTTTTCAGGACTGCTTTCCAGAACCTTTGCAAACCTCAAAAGTGCATCCTTAAATCCGTTTCTTTTCCGAATATAATCTATATACCCGATTTTATAGTCGAGTTTTGTATTCTTATACGAATTAAGTTCCGCTAAAGTGTATAAATGCCTGGCCGTATCGAGGTTATTATCCTTATAGTAATAAATATCCCCAAGGTTATTGTAAACCTCTCCGAATTGTCTGTCCCTTCCAAGTATTTTTCTTTCCTGGGAACTTTCAATAAGGTTTAATGCCTTTCTAAAATCCTCTTCTGCCCTTATAACCTGATTCTGCCGATAATAATACTCCCCCAGCCTGTTATAAGTATCTATTTTCATCTTTAGCCTGTTTCTGTTTAAAGATTTCTCCCTATTAAGAAGTATTAACGCGGTATCCAGAGCTTTTTTTTCGTCAACAGGTTCGTCGACTTTTTTATAATACCTTGCAAGCTGATAATGTATTTCCGGCATCTCCTTTGTAACATCCATGGCCCTGAAAAGGATATCCGGAACATAGTTAAGCTTGTTTTTGTCAAGAAAATAGCCTGCAAGTTCCGTATATGCCACAGGGTCCACCTTTTCCCTTTTATCCGCATCGAGATGCAGGTACAATTTTTCCGCCTGTGCATACTTATCCGTTTTGATGAAATACCGCATCATTCTGAAGAGGGCAACCCTGTCATCACCATACTTTTCCAGAATCGAAGCATATGAGAATCTGGCTTTCTCATACATGGAAGTTTTTTCTTCTCCCCAGGCCAGATAGTTATCACCCGAAGCCAGAAGGGCATCATAATCATACATATTTTTATACAGAATTTTCTCTAACAGTGTCTCCGCTTTCTCATAATTGGCCATGTAATTCGTTTCCATGGCAGCATAGTTAAGAAGACCCTTTTTATCATCAGGATAATCATTTAAAAGCCGGTCATATTTTTCCTCTGCGAGAATAAACTGCTTTTCCTTTATAAAACCTTCCGCATACTTGTAGTACCATCCTTTGACCTTCCATATTCTCCTGGCCTTCGAGAAATTCTCATTTGCAGCTGTATATTCGGCCGATTTTATCTTTGCATAACCCTGTCTGTACAGAGAAACAGCATGCAGAGGACTGTATATGAATTTGTATGTAAGAAATGCGAACAGAAAAAGAACAGCCGCACTTATGACAACTCCCTTAATTACAGGCAGAATATTTTCACGAAAGGCATAGGCAAAGGTTCTGCGTTCCCTCTCGAATTCTTCACCGGCTTTTTTCTCAAAAGCTTTTGGCAGTATAATTTTTTTACCTGTTACTTTAGAAACAAACGATGCAATTTCCGAAGGCGGCGCGCCTTGTACAAGGAGACGAAGAAGGTCTTTAAGTTTTTTCCCCGTTATTTTCCCGGCGGCCACGTACTCTTCTATAGGTATTTTTAAGTTTATGGGAAGGAGGCTTAATGTTCTTTTAAGGGTATCGAATTCCTCATCGGTTAGTGTGTAATCTTCGTCAGAAAGTTCCGCTTCTTCTTCGAAAGCCGGCTTTTCCTCTACAGACGGGAATACCGGCTGCTCTTCTTCTTTTTCTTCCTCTTTTATGCCGTTAAACTCATCACCGAAATCAGGCAGGGCAAATTCATCAAGAAGAAATTCCTCCTCTCCCTCATCACTTTCAGGCAGAGACTCTTCCACGGCACTCTCTGCAGGCTGCTCTTCCGCAGCTTCTTCCGGAGGCTCTTCCGGAGGCTCTCCGGCAGTTAAATCTTCCTCCAAAAGCTGTTCTTCTGCCGATGAGCTTTCTCCGGGAAGAGCAAGTTCCTCAGCAGAAACAGCAGGCGCCGCGGTTTCTTCTTCGGCGGGAACTGCGAATTCTTCCGGAAGGGCGAATTCCTCCCCGGGAACCGTTTCTTCTTCTATCATTTCGGAAAGTTCTTCCGGAAGGGAAAACTCATCTTCTTCAGGTGCAGGTTCTTCCGCACCTTCTTTTTCATCTTCTGCGGGCAGGATAAATTCATCAGGAATAGCTTCTTCTGCTTCGGGAGGAGTCACTTCTGCTTCGGGAGGAGTCACTTCTGCTTCGGGAGGAGTCACTTCTGCTTCAGGAGGAGTCACTTCTGCTTCAGGAGGAGTCACTTCTGCTTCGGGAGGAGCCTCCGGCGCCCCGCCTTCCTCTTCCCCGAAAAGGGTATCGAAATCGAGCTCCGGCAGTTCCCCCGGTATTTCCGATAAAGGCTCACTTTCTCCGCCGGCTTCCTCTCCGGTTTCTTCTTCTCTTAATTCCGGCTCCGAAGGCTCCTCTTCAGGAACCGGCCCGGCCTCCTCCTGCGGCTTCTGCTTTTCACCGAACAGATCACCTAAATCGGAGAGGAGTTCTTCTTCGGGAAGTGCCGGCTCCTCGATTGTTTCCGAACGTTCGGCTAAAATCTGAGGTTCATTGCCGAGAGAATTTAAAACATCTTTAAAGCGCTCAATATCTTCCAGCCGGGGCATCTTAATTACCTGTCACCGATACAATCCTGCCACTATTACCTTCCTTTTATCTTCCTATCACAAGTCTCGGTATATCACAAGCATAAAATGATAATACTATCAAGTTGTTCATAACATCTTCCGAATAAGAAAGTGTGATACTATAATGTTCGGTAAAATACATCGGTTTTTAATACTAACATTTATTACTGCTCTCTTTTTCCTCCCCAGTACAGTCTGGGGTATAAGCAATCTCATGATGGATCTGGCAGTGGAGAGGATAGAAAAAGCCGGCCCTCCGAAACTGATAGGTAAAGATGTCATCTTCACCTATTCGTCAAAAGAGCCCATGCGGTTTGTAGGAGCGCGGTTCGAACACGAAAATTATAAGGTTCTTCACACCTATGACAGGAACAGGAACGGAGTTTTCGTTTTGATTTATCCGGTTCCGGAAAATCTCACGAAATTTAAATACAGGATCGTTGCGGACGGGATATGGATGGCCGATCCGAATAACCCGGATGTCGAATACAACGATGTGGGCACTGTTTTTTCCGTTTATGCAGTACAGAAACTTCCGGAATTTTCAATTGTAAATCCGGAAATCGGAAAGAACGGAAAGGCAGTTTTCTACTTACGTACATCTTCCGGACATTCCCTGACAATTTCCGGTGATTTTAACAACTGGGATCCGTTCATAGACCGTTTTAAAGAAATAAAACCGGGATTATACAAAGTTACAATAAAGGCGCTTCCCGGCAGGCATTACTACCACTTCCTGCTCGACGGAAAGAAACTGATAGACCCGTACAACCTCGACATAAGACAGGATTATGAGGACTTTGCCGTTTCTTCATTTTTCATGCCCCGGTAGGAGAATTCACAGATTTAACTGTCACCAGGTATCCCGGTGCATTATTGAATGCAGGGGTTTTCGTTTTTTTACCGGATACTGCTTATCGGTTTCATCCTTACCTGCATCGGTATCCCTTCCGGCTCTGCCGCTTCCATCTCCGCCCTTACCGCTGCCTGCCATCGAATAACCTGCAGTAATCAATGAAATCACCTTTATTCCTTCCGGTATGGAAAGGATAGCCTTTATTCTTTTCCCATTGAACCACCCTATCCAGCAGGTACCTATTCCCAGTTCCGCTGCACGCAGAACAAGATGTTCACCTGCAATGCCTATATCTATCTGATGATATGCGATTCCCTTTATCTTTTCTCCGATCATGGTCGCATTTAAACCGGTGTCGGCACAGAGAACAAATATAACAGGTGCTTTGGACGCAAACTTGTTTCCCACAATACCTCCCAGGGCCTCGCTGCAGATCCGGCTGCGAATTTTCTCATCCTTTACAACGATAAAGTGCCAGGGCTGCCTGTTCGAGGCAGAAGGCGCAAGACGTGCGGCTTCCAGCATCGACTCTATGTGACTGTCATCGATTTTGCGGGAAGGATCGTAATTCCTTTCGCTCTTTCTTTTTTTTATCAGTTTGATAAGATAGCTGTCAATCATCATCTTCCACTGCATTTTTTAAGGTTTTCCAGGGAAGTATCGCACACTTTACCCTTACCGGAAATGCGGAAACACCGGCTAAAGCTGCAAGATCACCTAATTCTTCCGCATCTTTTTCAGCAAGTTCACCCCTGACAAGCTTTTCCATTTTATCAAGAAGATCATAAAATTCCTTAACGGTCTTTCCCCTGGCCATCTCTGTCATCATGGAGGCGGAAGCCTTTGAGATGGAACACCCTGCGCCTATAAAGGAAATCTCACTGATTTTATCGCCATCCATTTTAATTTCGATATCGAAAGAATCGCCGCACAGGGGGTTGGAACCGTGTGCCTTTTTATCAGGATTTTCTATTTCACCGTAATGGTGGGGATGAGTTGCATGGGTTAAAATTACCTCTCTGTACAGTTCACTTAACTCCAAGTTTTAATACCTCCACAGCCTTATGAATTCCGGAATAGAGGCTTTCTATATCCTGTTCATCATTGTATATATAAAAACTTGCCCTTGCCGTTGCCGGAACGCTGAGCCTTTTCATCAGCGGCTGTGCACAATGATGACCTGTTCTTACCGCAATCCCTTCCGAATCGAGAATTGTACCGATATCATGAGGATGAGCACCCTCGATGTTAAAGGAAAGCACACCTCCCGGAGAACCCTTTTCCGGGCCGTAAAATTTCATTCCCTTAATAGAGGAAAGCTTTTCCCGGGCCTTCACCGAAAGTTCCTCCCCGTGTTTTCGGACTCTGTCCATTCCCATTCTGCTAAGATAATCAACCGCAGCTCCGAGTCCCACAAATCCTGCGATATTCTGTGTTCCGGCTTCGAATTTGTAGGGCAATTCATTCCATGTTGCATTTTCAAGACTCACCTCTTCTATCATGTCTCCTCCTGATTGATACGGAGGCATACTCTTGAGGATTCCTCTTCTGCCGTATAGAAAACCGGTCCCGGTAGGTCCGAGCATTTTATGGCCGGAAACCGTATAAAAATCCGGGTCCATTCTGCTTATATCAACCGGAATATGAGGCGCACTCTGCGCGCCGTCGATAAGAACAAGTGCACCATACATGTGCGCCTGCCTTACAATCTCTTCCACGGGATTTAATGTGCCCAAAACATTGGAAATATGATTTACAGCAACAATCTTTACCGAATGATTCTTAAAGATCCGTTTATACTCTTCCAGATCAAGCTCTCCGCTGTCCGTAACGGGAATATAAGCAAGCTCCGCACCCTTCTCGCGTGCAACTATCTGCCAGGGAACCAGATTCGAATGGTGTTCCATCTCGGAAAGAACAATCACATCCCCTTCGCCCAAGTTAGTTCTTCCCCAGGAAGAGGCAACGAGATTAACGGCACCGGTTGTACCGCTCGTATAGATAATTTCCCCTTCTTCCGGGGTATTAAAGAATTTTTTTAATTTGCTGCGTGTTTTTTCATAGAGCTGTGTTGCTTCCTGGGAAAGCAGATAAACTCCTCTGTGTATATTTGCATTATGGTTGCGGTAAAAATCCGTTATGGATTCTATTACGGATTCCGGCTTTAACGATGTTGCTGCCGAATCAAGGTAAACAAGCCGTTTCCCATATATTTTCACTTTAAGTGTAGAAAAATCTTTTTTACAGCAGCCGGCCAGACTATTCATACAATATCCTTTATTAATAACGTTTATCTGCATATCCGGGCAAGGGATTTATGGAACCTGTCTCTTATAATTTGTCCCGCTTCGGTATCCGGAACAGAATCTATAAATTTCCCGAAGAATCCCTGTGCAGCCATAACTTTTGCATCACTTTCGGAAATGCCCCTGCTCATTAAATAGAACAGATCTTCCTTATCAACCCCCCCGAGGCTCGCTCCGTGGGTACATTTTACATCATCCGCCAGTATTTCCAGCCTCGGAACAGCTCTTGCATGAGCGTCTTTTGAAAACAGTAATGTCCTGGAAAGCTGATACGCATCAGCTTTCTGCGCATCTCTTTCTATATATATGGTGCCGGTAAAGTTTCCCGAGGATGTATCACCCAGTGCGCCTAAAATCAGGAGATTACTGTATACCTCCCTGCTCTTATGGAGCTGCAGTGTAACAAAATCCTTATTCGAGTTCCCCTCACCTATATATGCTTTGTTCAGTTCCGCCTTAACGCCGGGTTCATTTGCGATAAACTCGAGTTCTTCCCGAAAGTCTCCGCCCCCCATTGCCGCTGTATGTGTATTTATTTCCGCACCTTCCGCCGCAGTAATTATCCTTCTCTTCCTGTGAAACCCGCCGGATTCCGTATCATCGATACTTACATAGTGAAGCTTAGAGTTTTCTCCTGCGAAAATGTCTATCTCACCGAAGCACTTATGAATATTCTCTGTCTCTTCGAGCAGAACAAGTTCCGAACCGGCTTCAATTTCAATGATAATCCAGTAAAAAAGATATTCTTCCGCTTTGTCTTTAAGCAGATTCTTAAGGGTTATATGCAGTACACTGCCCGGTTCAGCTTCCCTCCCTATGGAATTATCTCTGCCGTTAACCTTTACATACAATCCCCTGGTAAACAGGGCACGAACCAATGCATCCGGCGAATACCGTAAAACTTCGCCTTCCGCAGGAAGCGCTTTTAAGAATCCCTTTTCGGCTGCTTCCTCCATGCTGTATATGCGGTAACTCACTCCATTGCCATGAACTTCCAGTCCTTCCTTATTGTCAGCGGCTTCGGATCCCTGTAGAACGGCCTCTTTAATATCCAGATAATTCTTGAGCTTTGTATACTTCCAGTTCTCATCATTACAGTCCGGGAAGGAAAGTTCCTGTGCTCTCTTTAAATAAGATAACCGCAGTTGTTTCAGAGTATCACTTTTCATCCCACACTTCCCTCTATTTCCAGATCGATAAGACGATTCATTTCAACAGCGAATTCCATTGGGAGTCTTTTTACAACA
>JAADHF010000002.1 GCA_013151965.1 Spirochaetota bacterium | reverse complement strand
ACAAAAGAAGCGGTCCGCACCTCATAGGGAAAAACTTTTCGAAAAATAGAGATTATAATGCTTGTGCAGAGAAGAACAAATGCGGTAGCCAATCCCATACTAAGCCCGTAAACTGCGGCATTGGTTACGGCAAGAGTCGGACACATCCCCAACAGCTGCCTGAATACCGGATTCTCCTTCCAGAGTCCCTTAAGAGTATCTTTTATTAAAACGTACTGCTTCATTTTAATCTTTACCTTCTTTAAAATATTTCTTACAAGGCAATTTTATTTGAATGTTTTTAACACCTTATCAATTTTCTTATTAAGCATAGTAACAACCGCATTCGAGCTGATCGTCGCTCCCGTTATGGCATCTATCTGGCCCGGTTTTTTGGGTGTTGCGGGATTCCTGTTTTTAACATACGTTATCTCCGGCTTTACGGAAAGCCCTTTAAACTGATCTTTAAATTTACCGGTGGTAATCTTTCCCCCCAAACCCGGCGTTTCCACACTCTCCAAAACTTCCATTCCCAGCAATTTGTCCATGCTGTTGTTAAGACCGACCATTAAAAGGATCGTCCCCTGAAAGCCCGGTCCTTTTACTTTAAATGCGATTCCCGCAGGATTTTTATCCTTATCCAGTCCTCTGTAAATTATCAAACCGTTCTTTTTTTCGACGCGGTAATCCTTCGCTTCCGGAAGAACGGTAAATATAGCTTCTTTTAACCTTTTTAACTGCTGCTGTTTTATAAGCGGCTCAGCACGTTTATAAACTTCGGCTAAACTTAATCCGGAAACAATTCCTACAACTGTTAAAACAATTACTATTTTAGCTGTCCGAGACATTTTTCACCTTCCCCTGCGAGTTCCGAACGGTTTCGGACGAGTATACCTGTTTATAAGGGGAACGGTCATATTCATTAGCAGTATTGAATACATCACCCCTTCCGGCAGTCCACCCCATATCCTGATACCTATTAACAGGACACCGCTCCCGATGCCGAAAATCCATCTCCCCTTTATTGTTACCGGAGTAGTTACCGGATCGGTAGCCATAAAGAAAGCTCCAAGAAGAAGTCCTCCGGCAAGTACCTGAAAAAAGGGAGAGGGAAACTTAACGGGATTTATCAGGTGAATAAATTCTCCCAATAAAAAAACGGTAAATGTATAACCGGCAGGTATTCTCCAATCTATGTATCCTTTCCAGATCAGAAAGGCTCCGCCTAATAGAATAGCTACAGCGGAAGTTTCTCCCAAAGATCCGGCAGTCTGTCCTAAAAAGAGATTAAGCAGCGGTGTTGCCGCTCCCTGAAACTTCATAAGACCTAAAGGCGTTGCTTTAGTAACAGCATCCAGGCTGAAGGGCTTTACCCATGTGGTAAGAAGCACGGGAAAAGAAGCCATAAGAAAAGCTCTTCCCACGAGGGCGGGGTTAAAGATATTATAACCCAATCCTCCGAATATCTGCTTTCCAAGGGCAATGGCGATCACTGCTCCTAAAGCGGCTGTTCCCAGGGGAATGCCCGGAGGAAGAATCAGCGCAAAGAGAAGTCCTGTTACCAGGGCACTGCCGTCGGACAGTGTAATCTTTTTATGACGAATTTTCTGAAAAATCACCTCTGTCAGTAAAGCGGTAACAATACAGACTGCAATAAGAATTACCGCTTTAATTCTAAATAAGTATATGGAAACAGCTACTACAGGAATCAATGCATAGATAACGGCCCGCATCATGGAACCGACATCCACCCCGCTCCTTATATGCGGTGATGCCGTTATAATAAAACCTTCTTTCATGATTGTCTTATCCTTTGCAGTTCCGATTTTCCCAATTTAAAAAGGTGCACAAGAGGAATATAGGCGGGGCACACATACTGACAGCAGCCGCATTCCAGACAGTCCGAAAGGCTGTAATCTTTAAGTTCTTCCCAGTGCCCTGCTTTGACTTTTTTTCTCATTTCGGTAGGCAATAACCCCATTGGACAGACATCCACACAGCGGGCACAGCGAATACACGGTAATTCCTCATGAAAGGATATCTCTTTTTCGCCCAGACAGAGAATACCCGTAGTTCCTTTAATGACGGGAACATCCAGACTGTACTGCGCCAGTCCCATCATCGGCCCTCCGGTAATTACTTTACCGGCATTTTCGGATAACCCCCCGCATTCCTCTATCAGATCGCCGATCCGGGTCCCTATGCGTGCCAGTAAGTTAACGGGATTTTTTACGATTGCCCCTGTCACGGTAACTACTCTCCGGTACAGCGGTTTGCCGAAACTGACAGCCTCATAAACAGACAGGGCGGTCCCCACATTACTGACCATGCAGCCTACATCGAGAGGCAGACTGCCGCCCGGGACTTCCCTGTTCAGGATAGTTTTTATCAGTTGTTTCTCGCCCCCTTGCGGATATTTCACTTTTAAGGGGATTACTTCTATACTTTTTTCATTTTTAAGAGCTTCGCTCATCGATTTGACGGCTTCTGCCTTGTCCTCTTCTATGCCGACATAGGCCTTTTCCGCTTTCAGAATTCTCTTTATTATCTTTAACCCACCGACAACATCGTCCGTTCTCTCCACCATAATCCGGTAATCACCGGTTAGATACGGTTCGCACTCCGCCCCGTTTAAAATAAAAGTATCTACCTTTTTTCCTTCGGGCAGAGTAAGTTTTACATGAGCGGGAAAAGCAGCTCCTCCCAGACCTACTATTCCCGCCTGCAATATTAGTTTTTTAACTTCCTCCGGAGAAACATTTTCTGGATCCTGTGATGAGAAAAGTTCATGCTCGTCCTTCCCGTCTCCCTCTATTACAACAGCTAAAGCATTACCCAGTACCGGATGGGGACGGCTCTCTACCGCTGTCACCCTGCCGGACAGTGATGAATGAACGGAAGCGGAAATAAATTTACTGCTCCGGCCGATTAAAGTTCCGACCTTAACCATGTCTCCCGGTTTAACAACAGGCTCGGCGGGCGCACCGATATGCTGACTTAGCGGAATAACTACTTCTCCGGGAAGTTTCGCTTCTCTTAAAGGTTTATCACGAGTCAGCTCACGAAAATACCGGGGATGAATCCCGCCGTTAAAAACCTGCGCCATCAGTTTTCCTTAAATAATGTCATACCTTAATTTGCCTTAAGTTAAACTGATTTCGGAAGAAATGCAACCCCTTTAGCAGCAGCCGCCGCCTTTTTTCTCTTTCTTTTCTTTCATGTACTGCATGGGATTTTTATCGAATGCTCCCTTGCAACTATCAGAACAGAAATAAAAAGACTTTCCCATATGCGTGCTCGTAGCAGCCGCTTTGTCCACATCCACTTCCATTCCGCACACCGGATCCTTTACTGTCATACCCATTTTTAGTGCCTCCTGAACACAATAATACTATACCCCCCCCCGGTACGTCAAGGATAATAAGAAGATTTTTCCGAACAGGATAAGATTACCGAAGCACCCTGAGTGCATTCAGTATGGCAATCAAAGCAACGCCGACGTCGGCGAAAACAGCTTCCCACATATCGGCCAGGCCGAAAGCGCCGAAAACAATAAAGAAAGCCTTAACGGCGAGCGCAAGGGCAATATTCTCCCATACTATCTTTCGGGTTCTTTTACTTATCCTGATAGCTTTCGGGATCTTTAACGGATTGTCCGTCATTAAAACAATGTCCGCAGTATCTATTGCAGCATCGGAACCCAGCTCTCCCATCGCTATTCCCACATCCGCTCTTGCCAGCACCGGGGTATCATTTATGCCATCCCCGACAAAAGCTACTTTCTCGTTTTTCCTCGTTTCATTCATTATTTTTTCAAGTATGTTAACCTTATCCTCAGGGAGAAGTTCGGCGTAGTATTTGTCGATCCCCAATGATTTTGCAGTATAGGCTGCCACTTTTTCATTATCTCCCGTAAGCATAACAATATTGTTAATTCCATAGTTTCTTAATTCCGCTATGGCAGCTCTGGATTCCGGTTTTACCTCGTCGCTTATTATGATATAACCTGCATACACACCATCCACTGCAACATAGGAAACGGTTCTTTCGATATCGCAGTCCTCGTGAGGAATCTTTTCCCTGTGCATCAATCTGTCATTTCCTACAATTACACTTCTGCCGTCTATATCCGCCTTAATTCCGAATCCGGAAATTTCCCGGTAATCTTCCCTGCCTGTAGTTTTTAACCGGGATATTCCTCTTTCTTCCATGTAGGCTTCCTTGATCGCAGTGGCAATAGGATGGTTGGAACCGAACTCGGTAAGCGCAGCATATTTTAAAATATCCTCTTTAGAAAAACCATTTCTCCTCACAACCTCGGTAACTTTAAAATTACCCTTTGTTAAAGTTCCCGTTTTATCAAAAACAACTGTCCTGACAAAGGAAATAGTATCGAGATAGTTCGAACCCTTAACCAGTATACCCCTTTTAGAAGCTGCTCCTATTCCCCCGAAATAACCCAGAGGAATACTTATTACAAGCGCACAGGGACATGAAATTACAAGAATAACAAGGGCCCTGTAGATCCAGTCACTGAAAAGCGCACCCTCTATCAGAAGAGGCGGAATAATGGCGATGGAGAGAGCTAAAAGCACGATGAAGGGAGTATAATAACGTGCAAAAGATGTTATAAATCTCTCCGTTTTCGCTTTTTTATGGATGGCATTTTCTACAAGATCCAGAATTCTGTAAATGGACGAGTCGGTGTAAGACTTCTCGACTTTAATAACCAATGAGCCTGTTACCGGGATCATGCCGGAGAGTATGGTATCGCCGCTTTTAATTAAACGCGGCGCGGATTCGCCGGTTAAGGCAGATGTATCCGCCTGCGAATTACCGGATATGACTTTTCCGTCCAGAGGAACCCTTTCTCCGGGTTTAACAAGTATTGTATCCCCGGGGCTTACCTCTTCGGGAGCTACCTTTTCATATTCGTCCCCCCTCTTTAAATTGGCGAATTCAGGCTTTATTTCCAGCAATGCCTTTATGGATTTCCTTGAACGGTTTAAAGCGAGGTCTTCAAAATATTCGCCGACTGTAAAGAAAAGCATAACCCCTGCAGCCTCCGGAAGGGCATGGATAAAGACAGCTCCTACAGTCGCGATTGTCATTAAGAAATTTTCATCGAAAAAATTTCCTCTTAATATATTCCTGACGGCAGAAACAAGGACCTTTCGTCCTGCGAAAATATAAACAGGGAAAAATACAAGATACTCACCTATCGAAAACGGAGTTTCATGCAGTACTTTTTCAAAGATTAATCCCAGAACAAAAACGGCAAGAGGAACCGCTATACTGATAATTTTTTTTATGCCTGCCTGTTCTTCTTTACCATTGTCTTTTTTATTATTCTCTTCATCGATAACTTCCACATCCGGTTCGACTTTCTTTATTCTCTTTACGACTTCGTCAAATTTTTCCGTATCTATTTTCATGCTCGATGTTGCAAAGTTAACCGATACGAAATCGACGGTATTCAGCTTTTTCAGTTCCTCTTCTATTTTTACCGCACAGTCGGCGCAGTCGAGATTCTTTAATGTGTAGCTTTTCATAACGATCTAATCTCCTTTTTAATCCCCTGTACCCGGCAGATACCGGTTTATTTAAATTTCTCCATAATATGCGTTAATCCTAAATCTATAATGCTGTTTATATGTCCATCCTTCAGGGAATAAAAGACCGACTTTCCCTCTTTTCTGTACTTTACAAGATCTGCCTGACGTAATGTTTTAAGCTGATGAGAAAGTGCGGATTGGCTTACATTAAGAAGACTGGCAAGGTCATAAACACACATCTCGGAAATAAGAAGAACCTGCAGTATTTTAATCCTCGTTGTATCACCCAGCATTTTAAAAAAATCCGCAAGATCATAAAGTATTTCGTCCTTCGGGATGGAACTCTGCACCTGATGTACAATCTTTCCATGAATAAATTTACCGCCGCAGTTATTCTTTTTAATATCATCCATTGCAAACCTCCTTACCGATGAACAATTTATCATGTGAGCACTTGTTCATATATAATATAACAGAATATTTTTGTTTGTCAAGTTTGATTAATTAAACCCAGGTAAAAAAACAGGCGGGAATTCCCGCCGGGGCAGAGGGTAACAGAATAACCGGGCCGCCGGAGCAGAGTATCATTCCGCTCTACGGTCTTGCCCGCGGTGTATCCGCAAAGGGGAATTACATGGTTTTCTCGATATACTTCATCAGGTTTTTAAGCTCTTTAAGCTTTTCATCGACATTTTTCATCCCGACGGCTTCCTTGACGCATGTTTCGATATGCTTGTTAAGTACATCCGTATTTGCTTTTTTTAATATCGAGATAACCGCCAGGAGCTGTGTGGAAACATCGATACAGTACCGTTTGTTATCAACCATTTTTATGATCGCATCCACATGCCCCCGGGCGGTTTTTAGAAGTTTTAATGCCTCTTTTTGCTTGCCGTCCTGATTATATCCTTCGATATTACTCATCCTATGGAATGCTTCTTTAATCTTAATGAGTTTGTTACGACATTTACAGAACTCATGGCCATGGCAATTTCCGCAATAATCGGATGAAGCAGCCCCAAACCTGCAATCGGTATTGCAACAACATTGTAAAAGAAAGCCCAGAAGAGATTCTGCCGGATTTTACCAAAGGTAGCTTTCGAAAGCCTTATGGCCTTTACCACCCCGTCTAGATCACCTTTTACAAGAGTAATATCACTCGCCTCTTTTGCAATATCGGTTCCTGTTCCTATTGCTATACCTATATTTGCCTGCTTTAATGACGGGGCGTCATTTATTCCGTCTCCGACCATGGCAACGATTCTCGATTCGGACTGCAGCTTTTTTATTTCATTTATCTTATCAGAAGGCAGAAGTTCATATCTGACCTCGTTTATATCCAGCTCTTTTGCCACAGCTTCGGCAGTAAACCTGTTGTCCCCTGTGAGCATTACCGTTTTTATGCCCATATCTTTAAGTGCATTTACGGCATCCCCTGCTTCGGGTTTTATGGTATCGCTTAAGGCAACCATACCCAGATATTTTCCGCCTTCTTCGAAACCGACAATAACAGTTTTACCTTCCTTCCCGTAATTTTCTATTTCGTCCGGAACGGCAGCACCTTTCTCCGCAGCCATTCTTAAACTTCCCACATATATTTTCTTTCCGTCCAGATTCCCCTCTATTCCCAATCCCGGCTGAACTACAAGCCCGGACACCTTTCCGCTTTTTACATCGATGTTCTTCTCTTCCGCATAATTTACTATCGCCCTGCCCAGAGGATGCTCGGAATGATTTTCTATAATTCCCACAGTCCTTAAGAACTCTTTTTCTCCCGAAGCCTCTTTCGAAGCAGTCTTAACATCCGTTACATGAGGAGCTCCGGTAGTTATTGTCCCGGTTTTATCAAAAACAACAGTATCTACATCCTTTGCAGTCTGAAGAGCCTCCCCCGACCTTATAAGGATACCCTGTGATGCACCCATTCCCGACCCGACCATCAAGGCCGTCGGAGTTGCAAGCCCTAAAGCGCACGGACAGGCGATAACAAGAGTTGCAACCGATGCAAATATTGCAGAAGAAAGTATACCCAGATTTGGATCGACCCATGGAATAAAAACGGAAGCCCAGAGCATTATTCTATGCCCTGCCGCAGCATCCAGAAGCCAGAAGAGAAAAACACCTGCCGCTATAAGCAGAACGACCGGAACAAATACTCCAACCACCTTATCCGCAAGCGCCTGTATCGGGACCTTTGTCCCCTGAGCTTCTTCCACAAGCTTTACAACCTGAGAAAGAAAAGTGTCGTCACCGACATTTGTAACCCTTACTTTAAGAAAACCCATCTGATTTACCGTGGAACCGATCACCTGATCTCCGACTGTCCTCCTTACAGGCATCGATTCTCCTGTTGCCATCGATTCGTCGATTGTCGTATCGCCATCTAAAATTACACCATCGGTCGGTATCTTTTCCGAAGGTTTTACAATCATGGTATCGCCTACAGCGAGAGATTCCACTTCTATTTCGATTTCTTTTCCATTCTCATCAAGAATACGCGCAGTCTTAGCACTCATCTGAAGCAGTTTTTTTATCGCTTCGGAGGCCTTACCCTTTGCCGCTGTTTCCAGATATGTACCAATTAAATTAAAACCCATTATCATTGCACCTACTGCCGAATAATCGGCAATATTCATTCCCGCAAGTGCAAGTATACCCGTCAGATACGATGCAGCCACACCGAGCATTATAAGTACATCCATATTTGTTCCCCTGTGAACCAGAGCAACAAATGCACTTCTTATAACCGGATACCCTACAATAAAGATTACCGGGAATGATACTACGACGCTGATCCAGTTAAAATAGGGAATTCTTATAATCGATGTCATATCAAGAATCATCGCCAGGGCAAGAGGAGCTGTAATAATCCATGCCCAGATCATTCTGAGCCTGGCTCCTTTTACCTTATCGGAATAAGTGTCTTCTTCCGCTTTTTTCTTTTCATGCGATATGACAAGTTCATATCCTGAATTCTCCACTGCCTTTGCCATTTCTCTTTCCGAAACGACATTGGGATCAATTATCACGGCTGCAGTCTCCGTCGCAATATTTACAGAGGCCTCCTTAACACCCGGCACCTTCTTTAACGACTTTTCCACAGTTGCGGCGCAGGATGCACATGTCATTCCCTTTACCGGATAAGTCTTTTTCGTATCTACCTTTTCCTCTTCTACTTTGTACAGAGATGCGTCATAACCTGTACTCTTTACAATACCTATAAGTCTGTCGGGATCCAGATCATCTCCCTCTATAATCGCTCTTTCTATTGCGAAATTCACAACCGCCTTTGTATCTTCTGCTTTATTTAATGCTTTCTCGATCGTTAATGCACAGGATGCACAGGACATCCCCTTAAGATCCAAAACTACCTTACTCATTTTCTTAACCCTCCATGGTCGATACAACTCTTTTAAGAGCATCGCTTATCTCTTCCAGTCCTTTTACATCGAAAAGATCGACAGCTCCAGTATCCTGATCGAACATGCTATTGCCGGGAGCCGGCTTATTTTTAAAATCATATTCTTTCAGAATAGAAAATCTTTCCAGTGCAATCTCCGGCTTAAAAGTGCCTTTTAATATCTCAAGATTACCCTCTTTAATCCTTAGTTTTACCGTTTTCATTATAATTACCTCCATGACAGACGGTGGAAATTTCCCGCAGCCAATATAGACCCCCACCAGGGGCGGGTATATATGGATAATAATAGTTTCTCCTCTCTATGTCAAACAAAAAGATTAAATTATTTGTGTAAAAGAGATAAGATCCGTATGGTATGCTTAAATTTTATATCGGACGCTCAGGATATTCTATGATGGTTTCCGTTATCCCTTTATTTTCATCAACCTTAAAGGCTCTCAGCTCGCCATCTTTAACGGAATAAATTACATAAAATATATCCGGATCCTGTGCAAGTTTTATATCTTCCTTCGACATCCGTGCCGGTGTCGAGGGATGGCTGTGAAATACAGCTATCAATTCCAGGCCTTCCTGGTTTGATTTGTCCAGGACGGCAAACTGTTCCTCCGGATCAAAAGAAAAATGCTCATCGCTGTTATCCGCATTCTTCATCGGGTAGAATTGTTTTACGGCAAGGCCCGTGCCCGCAAGGTAACCGCATGCCTCTATAGGCAACTCACTGTTTGAATAATCGACAATTTTCTTAAAAATGCTGCGGGGTATAACGATCATTTCTCTATCTCCACCCTGTAAACATTACCCTCGACCCTGGTTATGCCGAGTACCCTGTATCCCTGTTCCACTGCAGATTTGGGAACATTCTCCAGAGGCTCACCCGAGGAGAGTATAACTTCCAGGACCTCGCCTTTTTTTAATTTTTCAAGTTCCAGTTTTGTTTTAACAAAAGTCATCGGGCAATGCTCTTTTGTTATATCGAGTTTGTATCTTTTCATATCTATATAAAGAGGGTCCTGCCGTTCTCGGATAATTCGAGAAATTTGGCAACACCTAAAATCTCCTTTATCTCGGGAATAAAATCCTTTTTTTCCAGTCCCAGTATAACCATAGACATCTCACATATATAAAGATTGATGTTTAAGGCCAATGCCGCATCCGTCAGTTCTCTTAACGTGGCGACATTTCTCTTTTTCATAAGCGAGGTCATGATCTTCGGACTTGCACCCAAAAAGTTCAGCCTGCTCATGGGAAGATTTTTAAAACCTCCCGAGAGAAAGTTAAACATCCCTGCAGGCAATCCCCTGCCTTTAAACCTTCTGCCCTTTTTTAATTTTACTATATTCAATCCCCAGAAGGTAAAGAACATATTAACCTCATAGTTGACAGCCGCAGCTCCCGTTGCCATTGTAAAAGCCGCAACCGCTTTATCGAAATCCCCGCTGAAAACAACAAGGGAAAGCTTTTTACTCTGCTTCTCCGCAACAATCATTTTGCCAAACCCTCCAGTGCAAGGATAAAATCAGAAATTATATCCTGAATATTCTCTATTCCGACGGATATCCTTAACATATCCTGATAAACACCTGCATTTAACATCTCTTCCTCAGTGCAGTCATGATAGATAGTCGAAGCAGGATGGATAATGAGCGTTTTAGCATCTCCGAGATTTGCAAGATTTTTAACAAGCTTTAACCTGTTTACGAACCTGTAGCATCTTTCCTTCGACCCGAGCCTGATAGTTAAGAGACTTCCGAATTTATCTTTAAACTGTTTTTCCGCGATTGTAAAGTATTTTGAACTTTTAAGACCCGGGTAATTAACCGATGCCACTTCCGGCTGTTTTTTAAAAAATTCGGCGAGTTTTAATGCATTACTGCAGTGTTTTTCCATCCTAAGGCTTAAAGTTTCCAATCCCTGAAGCTGAAGAAAGGCATTAAAGGGAGCAAGACAGCTTCCCGTATTCTGTATGATCTGCTTGTGCAGGATGTAGAGAAAAGCATTCTTACTGCCGTATTTCCCGGCTGCTTCCCGCAGGACATTGCTGTCCGATCCCGCCCAGTTATATTTACCAGTGTCAACGATAAGTCCTCCTATCCCGCTGCCGTAACCTGAAATGAACTTTGTCGCCGAATGAATAACAACAGCCGCACCGTAATCTCCGGCCTTTAACATATAGGGCGTTGTAAGTGTACCATCTATAACAAGAGGAATATTATACTGTGTCGATATACCGGCGATTTTTTTCAGATCCGGCACATCGAGCCTGGGATTTCCTATTGTTTCGATAAATATCAATTTTGTTTTTTTTGATATTTTATCCGCAATGGTATCCGGTGTATTCGGATTAATATACCGTATTTTAATTCCCAGCCTGTTTAAAACGCTGTTAAAAAGAATCAATGTTCCGCCGAACAAACTTTCACTCGCTATAATTTCGTCCCCGCTTTCCGCCAGGGAAAACACAACCGCCGATATTGCAGCCATGCCCGAAGCCGCAGCTACCGCTCCTGCACCGCTCTCGAGAGCATTTATACGTTCTTCAAGTGCATTTACCGTCGGATTAGAAATACGGGAATAAATATAACCGAAACTTTTGTTGCTGAAAACATCTTCCATGGATTCGGCTGTATCGTATGCAAATGAGGATGTTTGATATATCGGAACGGATGTCGCCCCTAAATGTAACTCCGGATGAACTCCCGTATGGATAGCCTTTGTTTCGAAATCCCATTCTTTCATGCCCTGTTATTAACCTCCGCCCATAGAGTAAAGAAAATTTACCCTGTCGTTTTCGCCTAGATAGGTCAGATCATAATCCGGCCTCTTTACAATCTTCCCGTTAAGCTGAACAGAAACCATATGCGGCATCTTTACATCTTTCAGCTCCAGAAGTTCTTTTACGGTGAGGGAGTCTCCCTCTATGATTTCCTCTTTGTAATTAATACAAAGCTTCATTTTATATTCTCCGGCCGCCTCCCGGACCTATAAATCGTCACGAAAGAGACTCGTGCTTAAATACCTTTCGCCTGTGTCGGGCAAAATAACTACAATTATTTTGTTCCTGTTTTCCTCTCTCATCCCTACCGACCGTGCAGCATAAACAGCAGCTCCCGATGATATGCCGGCAAGGATTCCCTCCCTGCCGGCAAGAGTTCTTGCAGTTTCGAAGGCATCTTCGTTTTTTACCTTTACTATCTCATCGATTATATCCCTGTTTAATACGTCAGGTATAAATCCGGCACCTATGCCCTGAATCATATGAGGTCCCGGTTTCCCCCCCGAGAGCACAGGTGAATCCTCAGGTTCTACGGCAACAACCTTTATCGAAGGCTTTTTTTGCTTAAGAACTTCTCCCGTTCCCGTTATCGTTCCTCCGGTACCGACTCCGGCTACAAATATATCCACCCTTCCGTCCGTGTCCTTCCATATTTCCATTGCCGTTGTTTTTCTGTGGATTTCCGGATTAGCCTTGTTTTTAAACTGCTGCAGGATAACCGATTTTTTTATTTCTTTCTTCAGTTCCTCAGCCCTGTCGATGGCGCCTTCCATTCCCAGATGTCCGGGTGTTAATTTTATTTCCGCACCGAAGGCTTTTAGCATATTCCTTCTCTCCAGGCTCATCGTTTCAGGCATGGTTAAAATAAGCCTGTAACCCTTAATAGCACTGACAAATGCAAGAGCGATTCCGGTATTACCGCTTGTAGGTTCGATGATAACCGTATCTTTATCAATTAATCCTCTCTCCTCGGCATCACATATCATCGAATAGCCTATCCTGTCTTTTACCGAACCGCAAGGATTAAACGACTCTAACTTGCCAAGGATAACAGCTCCGCATTTACCTTCCGCATAATGAAGTTTTACAAGAGGAGTATTACCAATAAGCTCACTTACATTCTCTGCTACTCTCATATACCATTCTTTCCCGAATATACCTCTTTTACTACTGTATTAACATAGGAAACGATTTTCCCGCAAAGCCGCCCGGTGTTGCATGTGCAATAGCAGCGCCGTTAAATACAGCTACCGAAAAGTAGTATGTATTTTTACTGTCCGAAAAATTCACATCATCGGCATTACCGGTATTTATAGCTCTTTTAACCTCGAGAGTCCATATCTTATTTTCCTTATCATAATTATAGTATGCGGTAACATCTCCTCTGCTCCCTGTGGCAGGTTTAATTTCGCTTACACTCGGTATAAGCTGATCCGAATCTCCGCTGTAGTTTTCCTTTTTAAGGACAGTTCCCTCTTCATCGATAAGATTATGGTCTTTATCTATTTTAACAATTCTTTTTTTCGACGTATCGGATGCAAGGATCCAGTGATAATTCTTCTTGCCCGGAATCCAGTACAGCGGCACTTTAACATCTCCTCCCCCGGGTTTTTTCAGCACCTGGGAATTACTCTTGTATGCAGATGTTCCGGAATCAGCGGTTCTTCCGTTTTTCTCCGAATATTTCAGCCATTTATCATCGAGCTGATGTACAGGGCCTGTTCGGTCTAATTTCCAGTGCCAGATGTCGGCCTTCTGTCCTTCGGCCGGAGTATGTTTGTATTCCCCATGGCAGAGTATTGCACATCCGTTCTTCTTAAAATCAGGAATCGAATTGTTGATTTCCCAGATAACCGCAAATTTATCTTCATAAACAGGAGGATAGTACTTATCCGCTTTCTTTTTGGGTTTCTGCATCCATTTTCCCTCATCGGAATTAAAGTACCACGGCATCCTGGCGAGTGACATGCTGTTATCCCCTTTCCATTGATAGAGAAAATAGATTGAATCTTTATCATGAACACTTTTTGCCGTTACTTCGTATTTTCTGCCCCGATAGCTTTTATCGAACAGCGGATAATCAGGTACTGTTACATTTATACTAAGGGCCGGTTGTTTATCCCACAGCTTGTCCACGTTTCCGTCGACATTGGGTGCCTGTTTAACCTTTTTCGAGACAAGGGTCCCCTCGGGTATTTTGGAAGCGCATCCGACTACTGCAAGCAGCAGTAAAAAAAGAAAAACGATCCTGCTTATTTTCATTCCGGTCCTCCTAATGTAATTTAATTAATATAAAACCAGTATATGCTATAATGGATTACTTATTATGTCAATAATATTCATCCATTATAACTTGTTATATAACCAATCATATATGAATACGGAAATATAAAAATAACACATAAGGCACAGTATTCCGCTGCCTTGACAGTAACCGTTATATATATGATAATATAACGGTTGTGATTAAAACATGGTTAAAGAGAATTCGGCTTATAGGCCCGGAAGAAAACATATCCGTTTCCTCATCTCCCCTTAAGAACAGATTTGATCTGCACGAATTTACAGGTGCCCTTGGCGACCTTGGGACCCTTCTGCCCCTTGCATTTACCCTTATCCTTTACAACGGTTACTCCCCATCCGTGATATTTCTCTTATTCGGTGTTGTTTATGCTGCAACAGGCCTGTTCTACAAAGTGCCGGTTGCAGTTCAGCCTTTAAAGGCAATGTCGATAATTGCAATAACACAGGGTTATTCCGTTGATTTTCTGTCTTCGACCTCTATTTTTTACGGCATACTTATGTTGTTTTTATCCGTTACGGGATTAATAAAATGGATACAGATACTCTTTACTAAACCGCTTATAAGAGGTATCCAGCTTGGTATCGGACTTATCCTTATGCAGAAAGCCGTACAGCTTGTAATGAAAAAAGGTTTTTTGCTGCAATTTAACCCCTTCTCCCATCAGCTTAACATAATCATTCTGATAGCTGTCATAATTGTAATCTGGCTGTTTCAACTGAAACTCTCATTGCCGGTAAACCTGATACTTATGGGGGTTAGTGTTGCCGTTATCTGCCTATTGGGAATTAAAGCCGGACAGATTGGTCCCGGCTATAAAGCACTGTTTTCCTTTTCCGTACCCAAATTAAGATACTTAAAAGATGCCCTCATATTTTTAATAATTCCGCAGCTCCCCCTAACACTCGGCAATGCCGTTTATGCCGCTTCCGATACGGCCCATACCCTGTGGCCGAAACAGGCGGGAAAGGTTAATGAAACACGTCTTGCATTTTCGATCGGATTAAGCGATGTCCTAATAGGATTCTTACGCGGGTTTCCCATCTGCCATGGTTCCGGGGGAATCGGTGCACATGCCCAGTTCGGAGGCAGGACCGGCGGCACAACCATCATTATAGGAGTTTTACTTATAATTACAGGTCTGGTTCCTTCCTTATCGGCTTTTATATTCCTTATACCAGTTCCCCTGCTGTCTGCGATGCTG
>JAADHF010000020.1:13398-28715 GCA_013151965.1 Spirochaetota bacterium | reverse complement strand
CCGGAAAGTCAGATCGGAAGTCTGGAACAGGGCATAAAGCCGTGGTGGTTAAAAAAAGGTATAGCTCCCTGGTGGATAGCGTACGGAAGCGGGGATGTAAATTATGAATTGGATACCGATTCTTTTAATTCGGAGTTTAGCCAGAAGATAGTCGTTAAATCACTTAAGAGCAGGTATGCAGGTGTAAGGCAGGCGGTCTATCTGCCGCTTTATAGAGAAAAAGATTATGAGTTCAGCTTCTATGCCCGAAGCATGGGCAGTGTAAAACTGACTGTTACCATAGTAAAAGCCTCGAATAAGAATGACGTGCTGGCAGAGAGAAGTGTCGGCATAAAGGGGAGAAAGTGGCGGCGGTACAGTTTAAAGTTCAGGATTAATGAGGCCGTTAAAAAAGGCACCTTAATTATTCTTAACATGGGATTATCGAAACCCGGGACGGTTTGGCTGGATGAGGCGGCTCTTTTTCCCGAAGATAATGTGAAAGGGTTTGATGCGGATGTTGTAAAGCTGACACGGGAGTCGCGGCTTTCTATGCTGCGCTGGCCGGGAGGCAACTTTGCATCGGGCTATCACTGGAAAGACGGGATCGGGCCGATTGACAGAAGGAAGACAACAAAGAATGTGCCGTGGAATATGATAGAGTACAACTATGTTGGGACTGATGAGTTTATGGACTTCTGCAGGGCGGTAGGTGCCGAACCTCTTATTGTAGTTAATGCGGGAAACGGTACGCCGGAGGAAGCGGCACAGTGGGTAGAATACGCTAACGGCAGTGTGGACACGAAGTACGGGGCTCTGCGTGCGAAGAACGGTCATCCCGAGCCGTACAATGTTACCTACTGGGAGATAGGGAACGAACTGTGGGGTTCGTGGCAGATTGGTCATACTACTCCGGATATATATGCCATACGGTACAGGAATTTTTATAATGCGATGACGGCTGTAGATCCTGATATTAAAGTTATAGCGAACGGCCAGGACCTGAAGTGGAATGCGCCGATTATCCGGGAGGATTCGGATATTCTTCGTTCCCTGTCGATACATACGCTGATCGGCGGCGGGACCTCGAAATATGAGGATCCTGTGGAAGTATTTAAATCTCTTATGGCATATACGTACTATTATAAAAACATCCTTCGTAAACTCGGGGAGCAGATGGCGGAAAGAGTAAAGGTTCCCAAGTTTGCGATAACGGAGCTTCAGATATTCACAAATAAACCCATGCTGCCCAATAACCAGGAATTAAGCGAAGCACTTTTCTATTCCGGTATATTAAACACGTCTATCCGAACCGGAGGGCTGGTGGAGATTATTACACACAGTGCCCTGGTAAATCAGGGCGGCGGTCTTGTAAAGACGAGAGAGGTTGTTTATCCCAATCCTGTTTATTATGCGAGGAAGCTCTATTCGCTGCAATCCGGTACGATTCCGGTTGGCATCGATGTCCGGTCTCCGGTGTACACATCATCCGGCAGGTATTCGCCTGCGGCCGAGACGCCGTATCTCGATGCGGTTGCTATGGTAAATGATAAGGGCGGTGAGATCAATCTGATTCTTACAAACAGGCATCCGGAAAAAGCTCTTGCCACACGTATAGTACTGCACGATTTTAACCCGGAAGGAACCGTACATGTTCAGACACTCACGGGAGACAACTTTATGTCCTACAACTCGTGGAAGGAACCCGGTGAGGTAAAAATAGAAAAATCGAGTCTTAAGGTTAACGGCAGGGAAATTAACTATAATGTTCCTGCACACTCGATTGTACTTCTGACGTTTAAGAAAGAGAAAGGTTCCCGGTAGAAAGATCATGGTCATGATTCGGAACCGGGGAAAGGAGGTGGTAACGGACTTTGTTGCGAAAAATATGGGAAACCATATATTTAAAAACGAGACTTAATTAGGAGGAAAGAAAAAAAATGAGAGGAATTAAAAGAGCTGGAATATTGATGTTAGCCGTAGTGCTGATGTTTGCATTCAGTACATCCGTACTGTTTGCAAAAGGTACGCAGGAGAAACAGAAGGCAGCAGCAGGGAAGAAAGAAGCTGCACCTGCCGGAAAAGTAGTAGTGAACTACTGGAGCAGGAAAACAGGTTCCGATGGTGATGTTTTCTCTGAGTTTATAAAGGGATTCAATACGGCCAATCCCAATATCGAAGTAAAAATGCAGGTTTTGCCATGGGGAGAGTATTATGGAAAGGTACGTGCCTCAATATTAACCGGTAATGCACCTGAAGTATTTGATGTGTCGGTGTATTCTCCGCCAATGTTTCTTAAATACGTCGAGTCATTCACTAAAGAAGATTTTACTAAAGCCGGTATTAATATGGCAGATTATGCTGCAAGCGCATGGGAAGCGGTTAAATTTAATGGCAAATATTACGGTTTCCCCGACGGTATTGTTCCCTTAGGGTTTTACTACAATCCCGTTCTGTTTAAAGCGGCAGGTCTTAATCCCAGTACACCGCCTAAAAATTTAAAAGAATTTGTCGAACAGGGTAAAAAGTTGACAAAAGATACAAACGGCGATGGAAAGATCAATCAATGGTCAATTATCATGACGGACAATAATATGATGAGGACATGGTTCTGGGAAAGTATCCTGGACCAGAATGGTAAAAGCCTTTTGAATGCAGATAAGACAAAGGCGAATTTCAACAATAAAGCGGGGCTCGATGCCATAAATGTTTTTCTGGACATGAGCAGAAAGTACGGCATAGCACCGAAAGTGCCGGGCAACAGCGGCAATGCCTTTATTACCAAGTTAGCGGCTATGGATTTTGACGGTGTATGGACGAGAAAGATGTTTAAGGATAAGATTACATTTGCAACTGCTCCTATGCCTCAGCTTGGTTCGGTAAAGCCTGCGATATGGTCGAGTATGGATATCTTCCTTTTTCCGAAAGGATACCGCACCAAGAATCCTGCTAAGTGGGAAGCAACTATGTCTTTTGCCAAATGGGTGATGAGTAAAAAGTTTCAGCTTGAATATACAAAAGCAGCAGGACAGTTAGCCAGTAGGCTGGATGCGTTGAATGATCCTGAATTAAGGGCTGATCCCCATGTAAACGGATTCCTCGAAGAGGTAAGTTCCGGCATGGTAGTTTATGCTCCGGCTTTAAAGACAACTCAGGAGATTTACGGAGTTATTTCGGAATCCTTAGCTGCAGTATTTGCCGGAAAACTTAGTGCGGAAAAAGCCCTTGCGCAGTCCGAAAAACAGGTAAATCAGATTCTGGCCCGAAAGTAAAAGGGCAGATCTAACGCAAGTGGATTTATGCGATTAAAGTATTTTCCCGCCCGGGGTTTTATATAAAACCCCGGGGGGATTTTACTATTCCGTGGAGGTTTAAGTTTATGAAGACAAATACCAGGAGCCTGGTACTTTTAAGGAAAAAAGTTACCCCGTTTTTGTTCCTTCTGCCGTTTTTAAGTTTTTATGTGGTGATGCAGCTTTTTCCTTTGTTCCAGAACTTACGTGTAAGTTTTACAGAGTGGGATATGATGAGCCCGGAGAAACCCTTTGTCGGCCTTGCTAACTTTAAGTATCTTTTTTTCAGCGATCCCTTTTTCTGGGTAAGTGTAAAGGCAACTCTGCTGTATATTGTTTTAAATGTCCCATCAAAAATAGTTATAGGTCTTGCTTTGGCCGTGGTTCTGAATCAGAGGCTGTGGGGAAAGGCCTTCCACCGGACTGCTATATTTCTACCTTTCGTAATAAATTCAGCTGTAGTCGGACTTTTATTCGGCTGGATATTGGATCCTCAGTCGGGTATGCTGAATTATTTTCTGCAGAAATTCGGTATTCCTCCGCAGCAGTGGCTGGTGGACCCTACCTGGACTATGGAGATAGTTGTTTTGGTAACTATCTGGTGGAGTATCGCCTTTAATACAATAGTATATCTGGCGGGTTTACAGGGCATCCCTGAAGAACTGTACGATGCAGCAAAGATCGACGGGTGCAGTCCATGGCAGAGTTTCTGGCATGTTACTCTTCCCGGTCTCAGGGATACTACAATGTTCATTGTTATTATGCAGGTTATCGGTTCGTTTCAGGCCTTCGGCAATATCTGGCTGCTGACACACGGCGGTCCGGTTAATGCAACAAGGGTTCTCATGATACATCTGTATCGAATAGGTTTCTATTATTTCAGGATGGGGCAGGCTGCTGCAATAGCGGTAATAATCTTTATAATAGTTTTGGTACTTACTCTGATTATGCTCAGCATGTTCAGAAAATCAGAATTAAAGAATTAAAAAGCGGGGAGAAGATATGGAAACTAAATATTATTTATCCGGGCAAAGAAAATGGAAAATACCGGATCTGAAAAGATTAATACTCTGGGTACTGCTTACCGTTATAGCGATCTCTTTTCTGCTGCCGATTTTATGGACAATATCAAGTTCTCTTACTTCGAATACTGCACTTGTTCAGCAGAAGCCAAGATTAATACCTGAAAAACCTACAATAGAGAACTATATAACGGTTTTTACAACGAATAAGACCCAGACAGTGGGCCGTCCTTTGTTGAACAGTGCTATCGTCTCTTTTTCCACGGTGTTTTTGACGCTGTTTATTTCATCATTCGCAGCTTATCCGCTGGCAAGAATGGATTTTAAGGGAAGTCATTTTATATTTATTCTTATACTGCTGGGTCTCATGATTCCTCTGCAGGTTTCATTTATTTCTCTATATCTGTTGTTCAATTCTTTAGGTTTGCTAAATACCTATGCAGTTCTTATCCTGCCCGGCGCCATAAGTCCGTTCGGAGTTTTTCTGCTGCGGCAGTTCTTTAGAACCATACCGAAAGAGCTCGAGGACGTTGCCATGATAGACGGATGCGGCAGGCTTAAAAGTCTTTATTTAATTATTCTGCCTCTGTCGGTACCGGCTCTGCTATGTCTTGGGATCTTTACATTTCTGGGGAGCTGGAACAGTTTCCTGTGGCCGTTAATCGTGTTGACCAAGTCGAATATGATGACAATTCCGGTAATTTTGTCCTATTATTGGGGCGCCTTCGCCGGTGTCGCTAAATGGGGAACTCTCCTTGCGGTTTCTGTAATTGCGAGTATACCGACTATACTTATCTTTCTCGTATTCCAGCGTTATTTTGTTCAGGGAATAGCCACAACAGGGCTGAAGGGTTAAAAAGTGTTTAGCTTAGTTCACGGTGTTTCATGACCCTTCCCCTGGATCATATTAACGGCATGTTCCATGATGGGAGCTACTATTCCTGTGCAGAGCTGCACTGCTTTCAGCGAGCCGGGGAAGTTAACAATAACAGTGTTATCTTTTATTCCGGAGAAACCCCGGGAAAGCATTGCAGCCTGCGTTTCTCTTAAGGAAAGTGCACGAATGGCCTCTGAGATTCCGGGAAGTTCCCTGTCGCAGTATCTTTTCGTGATATCAGGTGTAATATCCCTGGGCCCTATTCCCGTTCCGCCTGTTGTAATTATAAAATCGTAACCGGAGTATAATTTAAAGGCATTAAGAATCTCCTGCTTCTCATCGGGCACTATTGTCCTTTCTACTACAGCTTCGGGGACCATTCTGTTCAGGATAGATTCTATTTCAGGTCCGGATTTATCCTGGTAAATCCCTTTCGACGCCCTGTCGGATATCGTAATAACAGCTACTCTCACAGTTTATCTCTCCTCCCTTGATAACTTTTGCAAAAATACCCTTTTCGGGCATAACACAATTCCCTACCGCTCTGAATATTGCACATCCGTTGTGACACTTTTTTCCGATCTGGGTTATTTCGAGTACAACATCTCCGATGTAGATTCTTGCGCCGACGGGCAGCTCATGTAATACAATGCCTTCCGTTGTAATATTCTCCGCAAAATCACCAAAATCCAGTTTGATTCCTTTCCCTCTCATTGTATCTATTTCTTCCCGTGCAAGAAACGAGACCTGCCTGTGCCAGTTTCCGGCATGGGCATCACCCTCGATTCCGTGACCGGAACGGAGAACTGCGGTTTTTACCGGAATTTTTTGTTCTCCTTTTCTTGTTGAAATATTAATCGAAAGTATTTTAAATTCTTTTTTCATGCATTCATCCTGTCAGGTCAAATGTGTTCTTTTGTTTTCTCCAGCAGCCGAATACCGGTAATCTCCATTTTTTTATCAGCAGCTTTACACATATCATAAATAGTCAGTGCCGCAATGGAGACCGAGGTAAGGGCTTCCATTTCGATGCCTGTTTTGTCCGTGCAGATTGAACAGCCTGTTATCTCGATGTAGTCTTTATGCAGGCTGCATTCTACCGTAATCTGATCGATACTTATATTATGACATAGAGGGATAAGATCGGATGTCCTTTTTCCGCCTGTAATCCCTGCAATCTTTGCCACTGTAAGAACATCTCCCTTTTTAATAAGCTTATCTCTGATTTTCCGGATCGTGTCCGGATGCATGCGAATTTTTCCTGTAGCCTTTGCTGTGCGTTTAATTACCGGTTTCTGGGAAATATTCACCATTACGGCATTACCCTTTGAATCGAAGTGAGAAAAATCCATTTATTATCCTCCTATCTCTATCATACTGCGGTTTGTACAGACTCTTCCCCTGGAGGGTTTGGCAAGCACAGCCTCCTTAAGAGAACCTGCGAGGTCTTCTGGGTTAAGAATTACTTCTCTATTTGAATGAAGACAGGGTTTTAAGTATCCGTCTGCAGTAAGCCTTATCCTGTTGCATGCAGCGCATTTAGGAGGTCTGTCGAATGCATAGGCGTCTGATTTATATTTAGATAATTCATAATGGTTTATCAATTGAAGCTCAAGGCCTTCCACTATGCAGAATCTCCTCATTGCTTCGATCTCCATATCGCCGGTATCTTCCATTACAACCATATTGATTTTTATTTTCTTAAAATGTAATTTTTGTGCGGCACGGAGGCCGTCTAATACCCTGGAAATATCCCCTATCCTGGTTAATTCCCTGTACCTGACTGGGTCCAGTGTATCCAGAGAAATATTAATACTGTCCAGTCCTGCTTTTTTAAGAGGTACTGCAAGACGGTCAAGAAGGACAGCATTTGTCGTCATTGCAATCAATTTAATTCCTTTTACCTTTTTCAGCATGGAAACAAGTTTGACAATGCCGTGTTTTACAAGAGGCTCACCTCCGGTCAGCCTTATCTTGTTTACTCCGATAGATACGGCAGCTTCTGCAACCTTTACAATATAATCGAAACTCATATTTTCTTTATGAGATTTCTTAAAGGTTTTTTCTTCGGGCATGCAGTAGATACATCTTAAATTGCATCTGTCCGTTACCGAAATCCTCAGATACCGGATATCCCGTTTATACCGGTCTAACATCAACGTAATCTCCCGCTTTTAATTTACCGACTCCCCCGGGAATCATTATAAGGCCGTTTGCCATTGCCATGGCATTAAGATGTGATGATCCGTGATATTTTACCGGAATAACATCTTCTTTGTAAGCATAGACCGGATGAAATTCGGTCCTTTCCGTATCGCTTCTCTGTATATCTCTTTTTAACCGGCCGTGAAAGAGTACCGGTTTGTATTCCAGCCCTGCCAGTTGATAGAGCAGGGTTTTTACGAAAATTTCAAAAATCACAAATGCCGATACGGGGTTGCCCGGAAGACCAAAGGCGAACATGTTATCCTTTCTGCCGAATAGTACGGGTTTTCCGGGTTTTATTGCGACTCTGTGAAACAGAATTTTTAAGCCGTTTTCTTTAAGAACATCGGGAACAAAATCATAGTCACCCTTTGATACTCCGCCGGAAAGAAGTACAATATCGCATTCGGAAAATGCACGGGAAACCGTACCGGAAAGCTTGCTTTTATTATCTTCTACTATCCCGTAGTACTTCGGAATGCACCCGGAGGCGATAATCTGCGCACATAGCTGCAGCCCATTACTGTTGTATATCTCTCCGGGATTCAGCTTTTTTCCGGGATCTTTAAGCTCCGAACCTGTTGTGATAACTCCGATAACAGGCTGTTCGGAGACTTCCACTGCTTCCATGCCTAAAGAAGCAATTATACCGATATCTTTCGGCATAAGCTTTCGTGCGGAAAGCACTATATCTCCGGTTTTAAGATTTTCAGCCCTGCCTATAACATTGCTTTTAGTTTCTTCCCTTTGCGGGACTGCCCGGTTATTCTTTTCGATCACATATTCCACACGAATAATTTTATCGGCTCCTTCGGGCATCATTGCCCCGGTCATGATTTTTACACATGTACCTTTAGTTACTATTTTTGACGGGACATCTCCGGCGCCTATTATTTCTAATACTTCATAGCTTTCGGAATTATCCGAGGAATTTACCGCATAACCGTCCATTGCAGCCTTTTTAAAAGGCGGGGAATCTATCGGGCTTTTGATATCAGATATAAGAAATCTGCCCAGGGCGTTTAAAAGTTCCACCCTGACAGATTTAATTTTTGTTTTCTCATTTTTAATTATTTTCATCGCAGTATCGAACTTTATCATAAATACTCCCTGGCCTGTTCAGTATAATTTAACGGCAGAGGCTTTAAAACTGACAAAAAGCTCCCTGCCGGGTACTATCTTTATTGTTTCTATGGATCTCTCTGTAACAAGAGCTTTAACCGGGATACCGCAGTTAACAGTAACAAGGAAAAGATTTGATGTTTTCCGGATGCCGGAAACTGTTCCGCGGAGCTGATTTTGAGTACTGGCATTAATCTCTTCGGAAGAAAGTATCACATCATCATAGGGAAGAACTGCGGATGTGTAATTTCCTCTGTCCGGCGGGCAGAGTATTGTTATCCTTTCGGTTTTAAAATAGCAGAAATAATCATCCCTTTCCGATACCCGCCCTTTAAAGAGGTTTACTTTTGTCTCTGCCAGCCTTCCTTTTTCCAGACGGATAATCCGGTCGGCAATACGGCAGGCAAAAGCCAGGTTATGGGTGCTTACGATAAGCCCCTTTCCCTCTCCTGAAAGACGCTCGAGAGTATTTTCCACCGCTTCCCTGGAACCGGAATCCATATGGGCGGCAGGTTCATCGAGCATCAGAATATCAGGTTCCATGGCAAGCGCCCTTGCCATCGCTATTCTATGTTTCTCTCCTCCGGAAAGCCGTACTGCATTTCTGTGTTCAAAACCTGAAAGTCCCACTTCATTAAGAACCTGTGAAATAATTCTATTCCGGTTTTTTACGGGAAGTTTTTTTAATTTCAGCCCGTAATCAATATTATGTTTTACGGAACCGGAAAAGATATACGGATTCTGATGAACAAAAATACTCATTTTACGGAGAAGTTTCCTTGTTCCGTTTTCTACCGGCTTTCCGTACAGCATTAATATTCCGTTTGACGGTTTTAAAAGGCCGCTTAATATCTTAAGGAGAGTTGTTTTTCCCGAACCGTTAGGACCCAACAGGACGGTAATTCCGCTGTCCGCAAGGGTGAGGTTTTTAAGGGATATCACTTCTTCCGCCCCGTAGGAAAAGGTAAGATGTTTAATGGAGATAAAAGCTTCATGCTTCATTACTGATTCCCATGTGAAGTGAAAAATTCACGACAAATGAAATTATTATCAGAATCAGCCCCAGCGCCAATGCCAGTTCGAATTCCCCTTTACTTGTTTCAAGGGCAATAGTTGTCGTAATGGTTCTGGTATACCATCTGATGTTCCCTCCCAGCATCATCGATACGCCGACTTCGCCTATTACCCTTCCGAAACCGGAAAGTATTGCGGAGAGTACGGCTGCCCGGGATTCGCGTATAATCATCAGGTTCTTTTCCAGGCCTCCTGCTCCAAGAGTTTCCAGCGTCTCCGGCAATTCCGCATCCGTTTTTGCCAATGCACTGTAAACAAAAGAAGTTATAATCGGAAATGAAAGTATACTCTGTCCTATAATAATCGCCGCCGGAGTAAAAAGGAGTCTAAAACCGCCTAACGGTCCTGACCTGGAAATGAGGGAATAGAGGAATAACCCGATAACTACAGTCGGAAGCGCCATCAGGCTGTTAAGTATAATAACGATAAAGCGTTTCCCTGAAAAACTGTTAAAGGACAGCATTATTCCCAGCGGAACGGCAAAGGCAGTTGAGATAGTAGTGGAAGCGACGGCAAATTTAAGAGAGGTAAAGGCAATAAAGTATACTTCCCGGTTTCCCGACAGGATTAAACCGGCTGCATGTATAAAGACATTATTCATTTTTATTTAAAAACATCCGGGTAAAAAAGACCATAATTACATCAACATCACTGTTTTCTCCGGGAGTTACGGGCTTTCCTGTTCCGGCAGCGCAATATACCCCTGCTGCACTAATGATGATGAGTAATAGTATTGTCAGATTCTTTTTCATAATCCCCCTTTCCAAACACGGGAGGCAATACCGTTTCCAATATTACCCTAAAAAGCCTCTTGTATTTTACACAAGAAAGACCTAACGGCCGCAATTTCATAAACATTTCTTATTAAAAGCTGTCCTTAGAAATCGAAGCTCGGAGGTTTCGCTTTAAAAATATGCCTGTGTAAGTATAGATCGTAAGCATGGAATAAGTCAAGAAAAACAGGCCGTTTAGCTGACGCATGAATATTTTATGATCATTTAAATACCATATTCAACAGAACTAAGTTGATTTTATTTATAAGTGTATAGTGGTGCATTAATTAGATACACACTTAAGCCTCCTTGTGCTAATTACAACATGAGATTATTTGCCATTCCTTTTCTACCAATTTACACCCATCGTGCGACATATGGCTTCTTTTTTTGCTGTTTTATACACACTGGTGCTTTGCACCGGTTCAGAGACAGATTATTTATCTTTTGATAGTGGCTGACTTTGGTTCGAAAGGAGGCTGGGAGAGCATAGTTAATTTTCCCTTCTATTATGCCGGCTTTTATGACCCTGGAAACTATTTAGCCCAACCATGGGAAATATTTTGCCATCTATAGATGTGTAGTCTTCTGCCATTCCCGGTGGGAGTTACTCTAATTTTCTTGAATATTCAATCATTCTGTGATATAAGTTTTACAATAACAGTAAATTAATGAGAGAGGGAGGATAATGAGCCTATGGCAGATAGCGGCGGCAAGTACGTCCTGGCGATAGACTTGGGCACCTCGGGACCCAAGGTGGCCCTGGTTACAACTACAGGCGATGTGGTGGCTCATGAATTCGAAAAAACCGGGGTCATCCTGCTTCCCGGGGGAGGAGCGGAGCAGTGTCCGGATGAATGGTGGAACTCGATCACCAGGACCGCCCTTCGTGTTCTCGAAAAGGGTCTGGTCCCAAGAGAAGATATCGTCGCCATCTGCTGTTCCACCCAGTGGTCAGGCACGGTGCCGGTGGACAGGGATGGAACACCCGTTTCGAATGCGATCATCTGGTTGGATTCCCGGGGGAGCAAATACATCAGAGACATAGTGGGAGGGCCCGTCAATATCGAAGGATATGGCGTGTTTAAGCTCATAAAATGGCTGCGATTGACTGGGGGCATCCCGAGCCACTCCGGCAAGGACTCTATCGCTCATATCCTTTTCCTCAAGAACCAACGTCCGGATATCTACGCTGAAACGTACAAGTTCCTCGAACCAAAAGACTACATTAATCTGAAACTTACCGGGAAATTCGCCGCCTCTTTCGACTCCATCGCGCTCCACTGGCTCACGGACAACCGGGATCTTTCCCGGGTGGATTACAGTGAATCCCTTCTGCGGATGGCCGGAGTGGAGCGGGATAAATTTCCGGACCTCAGGCGTGCCGTGGATATCCTTGGCCCCATAAGGAAAGAAATCGCCAGGGAACTAGGCCTGAGAGAGGATGTCCAGGTGGTTACGGGAACTCCCGACGTTCAGGCTGCGGCTCTCGGTTCGGGTGCGGTCAGGGATTTTGAGGGGCACCTTTACATCGGGACTTCTTCCTGGCTCACCTGCCATGTCCCATACAAGAAGACAGATGTTTTTCACGATATGGGTACCCTGCCGTCCGCCATTCCGGAAAAGTATTTTATAGCCAATGAGCAGGAAACAGCTGGTGGCTGCCTTAACTTCCTGCGGGACAATATCCTCTATCATAGTGACCAGTTACTGCATGAAGAAGGGAAGACCGATGTGTACAAGATCTTTGACCGGATTGCCGAAGGTGTGCCCGCCGGCAGCGACAAGGTCATCTTTACGCCGTGGCTTTACGGGGAGCGCTCACCGATCGGTGACCACACGGTACGGTCAGGGATTTTCAACCTGTCTCTTAGTAAAACCCGTGAACATCTGATCCGCGCGGTCTTTGAGGGAGTCGCGTACAATGCACGGTGGCTGCTTGGCTGTGTGGAGAAATTTATCCGCCGGCCGCTCGACCCAATCAACATAATCGGCGGTGGAGCTAATTCCGCAGTTTGGTGCCAGATACACGCCGATGTGTTCAACCGCACAATAAGACAGGTCAGGGATCCTATCCTGGCCAACCTGCGGGGTGCGGCATTCCTGGCGGCAGTTTCCCTCGGGTATTGCCGCTTCGAGGATATTCCCGACCGGATTAAGATTGCGAACACCTACAAACCGAACCCGCACAACCGCGGGATTTACGATGAACTCTTTGCGGAATTCGTAAATATCTACAAGTACAACCGGCGCATCTACGCCCGTTTAAACCGGTCTTAACCGATGGAGAATGACCATGGACATACAAAAAATTTCCGATAGTTTTATCGGACGGATTAATCCCCGCCTGGTTTCCTGGGCGTTTAAATACCTTAAAGCCGTTCCTGCCGTTCGCAGAAAACTGGAAAAAGAGTTCGAAGGCCTGATGAAGGACATCGAAAGGCAGGTAAAACCCTACAGTAAGACATTTACAACTTATACGGGAATCCCGGAAAAGGGCATCGAACGCGATGATATCCTTAAACAAATGGAGGAGTTCAAGGCACTGGAGGAAGCACGTTGGAAAGACGGTTTCGCTTCAGGTGCGGTGTACAATGGAGATGAAAAACACATCCGTTTCCTGAACCAGGTTTACGCCCTCAATTCCCAGGCCAATCCGCTCCATTCGGATATTTGGCCAAGTATTTCCAAATACGAAGGTGAAATAGTTTCCATGACTGCGAAGATGCTCGGAGCCGGAAAAGCCGGAGCGTCCGGGAAACCGGAAAAACAGATTTGCGGTGTTGTTTCATCCGGGGGCACCGAAAGTATCCTTCTGGCCATGAAGACTTACCGGGATTGGGCAAGGGACAAGAAGGGCATCACACATCCGGAGATGATCGTACCGGTCAGCGGCCATGCGGCCTTTGACAAGGCGTCCCAGTATTTTAAGATAAAAATCAAGCACATACCGGTGGATGAGAATTACCGGGCCGATGTATCCGCTGCCCGAAAGATGATAAACCGCAACACGATTGTCATAGCAGGTTCCGCTCCTTCCTTCCCTCACGGCATTGTGGATCCCATCGATGAACTCTCCGGGCTGGCACGGGAACGGGGCATCGGCTTTCACACGGATGCATGCCTGGGTGGATTTATTCTGCCCTGGGCCGAGCGCCTTGGGTACGATATCCCTCCATTTGATTTCCGGCTTCCGGGCGTGACCTCCATTTCAGCAGACACCCACAAGTACGGCTATGCTGCCAAAGGAACCTCGGTTATCCTGTATCGTGGATCAGACCTGCGTCACTACCAGTATTTCAAGGCAACCGATTGGCCCGGGGGGCTTTACTTTTCTGCTACCTTTGCAGGCAGCAGGCCGGGAGCATTAAGCGCCGCATGCTGGGCAGCACTGCTCTCTGTGGGTCAGAAAGGATACATGGAAGCCACAAGGAAAATTCTCGAAACCGGAACGAAAATAAAGAAGGCCATACGCGAAATATCTGATCTCTTTATCCTCGGGGATCCTCTCTGGGTAATCGCTTTTGGCTCAAAAACGCTTGATATCTATAGAATTATGGACTATATGGCCGGGAGAAACTGGAGCCTCAATGGTCTGCACAAGCCCTCCTGCGTGCACCTTTGTATTACCCTGCGGCATACCCAGCCCGGTGTGGCAGAGCGCTTTATCGATGACCTGCGGTCGGCGGTTACGTTTGTAAAAGAACACCCAGGGGAGAAAGGCGGCATGGCGCCGGTCTACGGCCTGGCAGCCACCATTCCGGTCAGGAGCATTGTGGGGGACCTGCTGGAACGGTACATCGATGTACTCTACAAGGTTTAGAAATGGGGCGAACCATACCCCCTGCAGGATTGGATCCTGTTGCCATGAAAATATCCCGCAATGGTAACTTTAGATTCCAAATTGTTAAACGGGCACTCCTCCCTTGATATAAGCTTAATCGTTCTTAATCGTCATGGACGGATCCGCATCTCCGTCGAATGCGATGACAATTCGCCGGGCAGTCTCAGAAAACGGACAAAAGAGACGCCGATTTTCCCGGCGATGCTTTCGTTAATGACCTCAGGGTAAATGCCCCGAATATCGTGCGCTTTAAAAATATTTTTCATCGGCAGCCTTCTTTCAGTTCTTATCAAGTAGTGCGGTATACTATTCTATAATCGAATTTCTCATTTTCCGTACCGGGGCTGCATGTATAAAGGCATTATTCGTTTTTATTTAAAAACATCCGGGTAAAAAAGCTGTTTTCCGTTTTTCCTGAAATTTCTTATAACATCCTGTCCTTCTCTGGAAGTTATATAGGTAATAAAAGTCATAGCACCTTCGTAATTTATATTTTTGTGACGTGTTGGATTAACTGCTATTACACCATAAGGATTATAGAGTTCAGGGTCTCCTTCTACCAGAATTCCGATATCAATTTTATCCTTCATCGAGAGATATGTTCCTCTGTCGGAAAGGGTATAACATTTTAAATCGTTTGCCATGATGATAACAGCACCCATGCCCTGTCCGGCCTCTTTGTACCATTTCCCTGACGGCACAATTCCTGCCTCTTTCCAGAGATGGTTTTCTTTTATATTTGTCCCCGAATCATCTCCCCGGGAGACAAAGTCAGATCTGCTTGCACTGATTTTCTTTAAGGCTTCGACTGCACTGGTAAGCCCTCTTATTCCGGCAGGATCGGTTTTTGGTCCGAGAATAACAAAGTCGTTGTGCATCAGGTTCCGCCTGTTTACACCATACCCTTCCTTTACAAACTTATCCTCTCTGCTTCTGGCATGAACCATAATTACATCGACATCACCGTTTTCTCCGAGAGTTATGGCTTTTCCCGTGCCGACTGCAATTACATCGACTTTGATGCCTGTTTTAGCTTCGAATGCCGGTATTAGGGATCCGAGTAAACCGCTGTTTTCGGTACTGGTGGTAGTAGCCAGCCGGAGTCTGGGTTTCTGTTCCCTCTGTCCG
>JAADHF010000020.1:0-13382 GCA_013151965.1 Spirochaetota bacterium | reverse complement strand
CCCTGCCGCACTAATGACAATGAGTAATAGTATTGTCAGATTTTTTTTCATAATCCTCCCTCGTAATATATTAAAATGTGAAGGAGGAACGAATAGACTCTACCCGGATAGTAAAATGAAACCTTCATGATATCCTCCTTTCCAAACACGGGAGGCGATATCGTTTCCAATATCACCCTAAAAAGCCTCTTGTATTTTACACAAGAAAGACCTATCGGCCGCAACTTCATAAACAGCCTTTTTAAAACTATCCTTAGAAATCGAAGCTCGGAGGTTTCGCCCAAAAAAATATGTGTCTGCAAGTGTAGATTAAAAGTATGGAATAAGTCAAGAAAGACAAAGAGGTTTTAAGAAATGAAGCCGCATAATCCTGTATTCTTGTTTTCTTAAAAAAAACCGGAGAGCGGCAATTGCCTTCTCCCCGGCATATCTCAATACTGTTTTTTTATCGATATTAATGTTGGCCATGTGCAGGGAATACTTATACTCCTGCGGGCTCCTCAGCGGCACTTACCAGAGGTTTGGTGTGTATTCCGCACTCGCCGCCGCATTTACTTGTACCTATCCATCTTCCCGCCCGTTCATTGTCGCCTGTAGTAATCTGGGTGCATGGAGCACATCCTAAGGATCTGTAGCCTTCCATGTAAAGAGGATTAACCTTAACCTGGTACAGGGCCAGATATTCCCACACTTCACGTTCTTTCCATATCAGAATCGGGTTAAGTTTTATTAATCCCCTGTCTCTTTCCTCGACTTCTTTAAAATCGGTACGTGTTCTTCCCTCGGTACATCGCAGACCGGTAATCCAGCATTTTACATTCATCTCTTCTATTGCCCGGCGGATAGGCTTGACTTTTAGGATTTCACAGCACTTATCAGGATCCGTTTTATAAAGCTCATCGGGAATATCTTCCTTGTTTTCATAAATTTTTAATTCGGGATATTTTTCCACCGTTTCATACATAAACTGTTTTGTTGCATACGGTTTGTACCGTGTGGTAATAATGAATCCCTTAATCCCGGGGCTGACTTTCTTTGCCAGGTCCCATACAACAATGGAATCTTTCCCGAGACTGTTTGCAACGACAAGAGAATCTCCGTACTCGTCAAGCGCTTCTTCGATCAGGTTCAGCGACCTGTCGACCTTCTGTTTAAAGGTAAGTCCATCCACCAACTCCTTTAAATTATCTTCTGTTTTGAGTAAATTAAGCATGCCAATCCTCCTCTGTTAATAAAATTACAATTGTATAACCGGACAAATATACTGTCTTTTTATCCGAAATTATTTTGTTCCGTGTATTCATCAGTCTTCTCCTTTGATGATTAAGACTCTCCAGTAACCATCTTCTTTTTGTCTTTTAATTATTTTATGACCCTCCTCTTTTAGAGAGGAAGGGACGTTATCGATGGGTTCTCCGTCGTCGATAAGTATTTCCAGTTTATCGCCGGAGTTTAAGGTTTCGAGAACGAGTTTTGTCTTTACAAAGTTTAAAGGACAGCCGATTCCTCTGAAATCACAGACTTTATAGTCTTTTTCCTCTTCCCTGCCTGCCTCTTTTTTATCCGTTTCCTCTATCTCGGGAAAGCGAAGAGAGTCATCCATGGAGTTGTACAATTCCTTAACTGCTTTAAACAGGCCTCTTGCCTCATCTTCCGATATTTCTTCGTTTTTTAAATATTTATCCGTTACCGTTCTCCACTTTTCTTTTAGATGTTTGCCGATGAAATGCTCCTTAAAAAGGAAGACCGCTTCATGGTCGTCTTTTGGTTCGAAACCCTTTGTTATGAGTAATGCACGGCATGTCGCTAAAACGGCTTTTTTTACTATATCTTCATCCTCCGGTGTACGGTATGACGGATCTTTTACTTTCTCCGCCAGACCCAGGTCCTGTTCCGCGGTTTTAAGATCCAGTTCAATTAGATCGAACAAACCTGCAGAACATTCACCGGATGATCTATCCGCAAGCGAAAACAATTTATCATCGTACCAGTCATAATAGAAGCCGCTGTTCTCATCAAAGGGGGGAACGTAGGAGTATTTCTTAAATATTTCAAGAATCTTCTCTTTCCCCGTTCGATCCAGATAATCCTTAAAATTCTCGTTTTCCATGCGGGAGCCGGAGAGATATTTAAGAAGTTCATGCAGAAAAGAAGGGATATTTTTTGCGGGAATCGATCCGATACTTTCTGCCAGCCGTGTAATGCCCTCATGAACTATTCCGCCCATAACAAACTGATAAAAAGGCAGAAGCCTTCCGGAACTTCGTTTGGCGATACCGTAAAAGCCTATATCCGCAAGTATATGATGGCCGCATGTATTAGAGCACCCTGAGACTTTCAGTGATAAATCAGAAACCCTGCTGTAATCGAAGTTATCTTTATCAAGTTTATCCTTTATCGCTTTAAGTAGATTACGTGAAAGACAGATGCCCAGTCTGCAGGTCTCCGCTCCCGCACAGGCTACCGATCCCGCGATAAAATGCGGGAGCTCAGAAAATATACCTTCTCTTTTCAATTCTGATATCAAATCCGGTATGTCTTTCTCCTTAATATTTCTTATCAGAATATTCTGATTGGTCATTACACGGACAGTATTTTCGCCGAACCTCTTCATTATCTTCCCGAGAATTCCTGCTTTGCCGGCTTCCAGAATTCCCAGGAAAAGGGGAATCTCTATAAATCCCGTATCTGATTTAAGAGCCGGAATTATCTTAAGCGGCGGATATTGTATTTCCTTGACTTTTTTATACTCATTTTTAAAAAGTTCTACAAATTTATCCCTTCCGAATTTTTCCACAAGAAAACGCAGCCTTGCATTATACTTGTTCTTTCTGTTTCCGTATTTATCGAAGAGATTCTTTACAGCTCTTGTGATGTCATAGACCTGACCGGTATCTACGAAGCTGTATAGCTGAAATCCGACTTTCGGTTTTCTGCCCATGCCGCCGCCGATATATACGGAGAAGCCTTCTTTCCCGTCATCCTTCTTTCGGGCTATAAACCCCAGGTCGTTTACCGTGGCAAGGCCTTTATCTTCCGGACTGCCCGAAAATCCGATTTTCAGTTTTCGCGGCAGTGTCCAGGAATCCGATTCGGCTATAAGACGTGTTGTAAGGGCCTGTACGTAGGGTGAAATATCAAATACTTCTCCGCTGTCTATGCCGGTGTCATAACTTCCTAAAATGTTTCTTACCGTGTTTCCTCCGCCTCCCCTGCTCGAGAGTCCGAATTCTTTCAGCTCTTTCATTATTTCGGCGGTTTCGTGCAGTAACAGGTCATGAAGCTGCACATCCTGCCGGGTAGTAAAATGCAGCGGAGATTTTGTATGCTCAAGGGCAATATCTGAAAGATGTGCTAATTGATCCGGAGTTACTGCACCTCCCGGTAATCTGATCCGCATCATATATTTATCATTCTGCCGCTGTTCGTAGATACCGAAGGGAACACGAATCGACTGCAGTTTTGCTTTCGGAATTGATCCTTCGGTAAACTCTTTAACCGCTTTTTCATAATTACGGATTTCAGCGTCGAAGTTTTCCGGTATTTCATAAAATTTCATTTTATTATCTCCATAATCTCTGTCCGTTACCCCTGTTTTTTCAGGTCACATACGGGCTGTTCATAATCCTTGAGTTCTGTAATCGAAGGATTATTACCGCAGACAGGACAATCGGGATTTTTTCCGATATCAACGGTTCTGAAATTCATTTCCAGGGCATCGAAGATCAGCATCCTGTTTTTTAATATGTCGCCTATCCCCAGGATATATTTTAAAGCCTCTGTAGCCTGTATTGTACCCAGAATACCGGCAATAGCGCCGAGTATTCCTGCTTCACTGCAGGAGGGAACGGCTCCTTTCGGCGGAAGCTCGGGGAAAATACATCTGTAACAGGTATTGCCCGGAATGTATGTTATGGTCTGGCCTTCGAAGCGTAATACACCGCCGTGTGAAAACGGTTTTTTTAACAGGACAGACGCATCGTTTATCAGGAATTTGGCCGGAAAATTGTCCGTCCCGTCGATTATGAAGTCATAATCCCTGTCATTGATAATGTCGATTATATTATCCGCATAAACTCTCTCATCGTATAATATTACATTGACATCCGGATTCAGTTTTTCCAGCTTATTTTTTGATGAGATCGTCTTGGATATACCCACATCAGGGGTAAAATGAATTATCTGCCTTTGAAGATTCGATAATTCCACTTTATCGCCGTCCGCAATACCGAGTGTTCCGATTCCAGCCGCAGCCAGGTAAAGAGCCGCGGGTGCACCGAGTCCTCCGGCACCGATAATTAATATCTTTGCATTTAACAATTTCTCCTGGCCCTTGCCGCCTACATCCTTAAGGATGATATGACGGCTGTACCTGTCGATTTGTTCTTCCGTTAAATTCATACTGCAATTCCTTTTTTTCTAGATCCTCCGCCCATGAAGTAAAGAAAATCTATTTTATCATTTTCGGACAGGTAGGTTTCGGAATATTTCGATTTATCCACAAATTTCTTATTAAGGCGAACCGTAACCATATCCGGCATTTTTACATTATTCATTTTAATTAATTCCATTACACTCAAGCTGTTCTCTTCCGTGTTCTGTGTTTTTCCGTTGACAACCAGTTTCATTATTATTCCTCCTTAACCGTACTTAATGTCAATATCTATAATAGTGATTAATGTAGTAGATATTAAAACATCTGTCAAGTTATTTCCGGCACAAATATTGACTTTTTTTATTTTTTAACTAACATAATTTCTATTAAACCTATAGAATATTAAGATGTTACAGATATCCACAAAGATTCAGTATGCTACAAGAGCATTAATATACATTGCATTGAATTATAAGGGGAAACCTCTCCCGTTAAGCGAAATTTCCAGGCACGAGCACATATCCGAGAAATATCTCGGAAGCATATTGGTCATTCTGAAGACTGCCGGAGTTGTTCTTAGTATCAAGGGAAAATACGGAGGATATCAGCTTGCAAAATCACCCGACAGGATAAGCATTTACGATATCATTATAGCTTTCGAGTCCAATATTTTGTTAAGCAGAGAAACAGCCGGCAGTGAAATATACAATGATCACTATGTCTGGCAGGAGATAGAGTCGTATCTGGAGGAAAGATTAAGATTGCTGACCATCGATGCTATTGTCCGGAAATTGAAAAGAAACAAACAGAATATAAATTATCAGATTTAGATTATATGAGGAATTATTATGGGCGTTGCAGATAGTATTACTGAACTGATCGGCAATACACCAATGGTAAGGCTCCGTCACATGACGGAAGGGCTGAAAGCTGAAGTACTTGTAAAATTGGAATTCTTTAATCCCATGGCAAGTGTAAAGGACAGGATCGGCCTTTCCATGATACTGGCTGCAGAAAGAAAAGGAATATTAAAGAAAGATTCCGTAATTATAGAGCCGACAAGCGGAAATACGGGCATTGCATTATCCTATATTGCGGCAGCTAAAGGGTACCGGGTTATTCTGGTCATGCCCGATACGATGAGTTATGAAAGGCGGAAATTGTTAAAGGTCTTCGGTGCCGAATTGATCCTGACACCGGGACACGAGGGGATGATCGGAGCTGTTAATAAAGCGGAAGAACTTTTAAATAGTATTCCGAATGCTTTTATGCCGCAGCAGTTTAATAATCCCTCGAATCCCGGGATTCACAAACAGACAACCGCACGGGAAATCTGGGAGGACACAGAGGGGAAAATAAATATCTTTGTCGCAGGAGTCGGAACAGGAGGTACTTTAACGGGTGTTGCCGGGTTTTTAAAAGAAAAAAAGAAGGATATCAAAATCGTCGCGGTGGAACCGGAAGAATCCCCGGTTCTGTCCGGAGGCGGATGCGGGCCGCACAGGATACAGGGCATCGGTGCGGGGTTTATTCCCGGTGTGCTTCAGGTAGATCTGATCGATGAAATTATCAGGATAAAATCCGAAGATGCCGAGCTGATGTTAAAAAAACTGGCGCAGAAGGAAGGTATCCTCGGAGGAATATCCTCAGGAGCAAATATCCGTGCGGCTCTGGACCTTGCCGGACGAAAAGAAAATGAGGGAAAGGTTATAGTAACAATACTGCCCGATTCGGGAGAAAGATATCTCAGCACATCGATATTCGACGAATATGAATAGAGGTATTATGGATATGGAGGATAAAAGAGGAATTAACAGGAAAGAAATAATAGCCGAATATGCGGAACATGTATCCAGCGGCAAGGTGGCATTTTATAAAAAATTCGGAATTAACTTTGTGATGGGTGAGCGTTCCGGACCCTATATAAAGGACGTAGACGGTAAGAAGGAGCTTATAAATCTTCACTGTAACGGCGGTGTTTTTAACCTCGGCCATAGAAACGAAGAGATTATTGCAATCCTTTCTGATAGTCTTAAAGAGCTGGATATAGGAAATCATCATCTGCTTAGTCCGGAAAGGGCAGAAACCGCTTTATTATTGGCAAAACTAATGCCCGGTGAGTTATCCTATGCCATATTCGGGGCAGGAGGAGGAGAGGCTGTAGATCTTGCAGTTAAAACCGCAAGAGCGTATACGGGGAAGACAAAGATCATATCCTGTTTCGGAGGATTTCACGGGCATACCGGTTATGCGCTGTCGGCAGGAGATGAAAAGTACAGAGCGCCATTCGGGCCGAGGCTGCCCGGGTTTATGCAGGTGCCTTTTAACGATCTTAGAGCGATGGATTTCGCGATCGACGATGATACGGCGGCTGTTATCCTGGAGACAATTCCCGCAACACTTGGAATAGTGATTCCTCCTTCGGAGTATCTTAAAGGAGTCGAAAGGCTATGCAGGACACATGAAGTACTGCTTATCATGGATGAAATCCAGACAGGCCTGGGAAGAACAGGGAAACTCTGGGCTTTCGAGCATTTTGGTATACAACCGGATATCGTTGTTATCGGAAAGGGTTTGTCAGGCGGAATCTATCCTGTATCGGCAACCGTAATAACAAAAAAACTGGAAGCTGTATTCCGCAAGGATCCCTTTATTCACATATCGACATTCGGCGGTTCGGAGCTGGGATGCCGGGTTGCACGAAGGGTTCTCGAAATATCATCCGAAAGAGCTTTCCTTGACCATGTGATTTCCCTGGCTGGAATATTTAAGGAAAGAACGGAAGAACTTATCCGGAAGCATAAAAGTTTTCTCAGAGGCTTTCGTCAGCTAGGCCTTATGATGGGCCTCGAATTTAAGGAGGATATAGACGGGCTTCTGATGAGCAAAACATCTTTCGACAACGGCCTCTTAATGGTATATGCAAATAATGATAAGAAGATACTTCAGTTTCTTCCTCCGCTTAACTTAAAAGAGGATACCATTGACGAAATTATACTTAGGCTGGACAGGGCATTGACGCAGGCAAAACGTCTAAGACCTGCTTTTAAGCTTCTGTATAAAACAAAAGCACTATTCGAAAGAAAGAGGGAGGGTTAAAAATATGAAACTAAACATAGATGAAAAGCTTTTATACGATTTTGAAACCCATTTAAACCCGATGGATATAGAAGACTCGCCTGTAAGTGCAAAACTTGTCGGATACGGTGAGATATCATCGATATTTAAACTGGGCGGTAATGACTCTGTCGTATTTAAGCGCCTTCCGATTTTTAATTCGAGGGAAGAAGCCGAGCGTTATTCTTGCCGGTTTCTAACGTACAGTGAGCATCTTGCCAGGGCAGGTCTTAATATCCCCGAGCAGGAAACTGTAATAATAGCTGTTCCTGACAGGCCCGTATCCCTTTATATAGCCCAGAAAGCATATCCCTCCGATTCCATCTGCAGCAGGCAAATACAATCGATCCCTACGGAAGAAGCTGTTAAATTGATTTCCGGTATTTCGGATGAAGTAAAAAAAATACTGGATTATAATAACAAAAACAGGGGGCAGGTAGAGCTTTCCCTGGACAGCCAGATATCCAACTGGGTTTATACAAAAAACGGCGGATCTGTTGTTTTCTATTATATCGACACCAGTACTCCTCTGTATAGAATAGACGGAGTCGAACAGTTCGAGCCTGAACCTCTCCTTAAGAGTTCTCCTCCCGGTTTAAGATGGATTCTGAGGAAGTTCTTTCTGGACGATGTAATGAACAGGTATTATGATTATACTTCGGTACTCATAGATCTGGCAGCCAATCTCTACAAAGAACAGAAGCCGGAACTGGTAGGTCCTGCCGTTAAGGTAATTACGGATAAGAATGAGACACTTAAGGAAGCAATTACAGTAAAGAACGTAGAATCCTACTACAGGGAAGATAAGCTGATATGGTCGCTGTTTTTGGCGTTCAGGAAGGCCGACCGGTTTCTAAAGACAAAGATATTCGGAAAAAGGTATGAATTTATCCTGCCCGGCAAAATAAAACGCTGAAAATACAGGAGGGTTATCGTGTGTGATACGGTTTCCATTCTTTCTTCATGGACGGAAAATAAAAATGAATCTTTCTTTGCAAAGAATTCAGACAGAGAACCGGGAGAGGAACAGATTTTGCAGTTCGTATCTTCCGAATCGTTATCTATAGAAGGATTACGGGAAATTACCGGCAGAAATCTTAAACCCGAATACATAAAAGCAAATTATGATAACTTTAGCAGCTATCTGCTCGCTAATTTAAGCCTTTTTAAATCAAAATATAAACCTTTTAACATAGTAATTTCCCGTCCCGTATGGCTCTGGGGAGGGGAAATCGGGGTCAATGAAAAGGGTGTTGCAATAGGCAACGAAGCTGTGTTTCCGAAGCTGAACCCCTGCAGGACGGCAATTTTAGGAATGGATATTCTAAGACTTGCACTTCATTTATCGGCAACCGCAGAAGAGGCAAAGGATTTTATATGCAGTGTCGTTTCCGAATACGGGCAGGCAGGAGACGGTGGGTACAGGCACAGGTCCGTTTATCATAACTCGTTTTTAATACAGGATAAAAACGAAGCGTATGTGGTGGAGACAGCCGGCAAAGAGTGGGCTGCAAAGAGGGCAGGGGATTACTGCACAATATCCAATACCTATTTAAGTAAAGATGAATACGGAGATACTGAAACATGGTATTCTTCCGGAGAGCATCCCGGTACGGATGCCTTTAAGAAAAAGTACGAAAATAAAATATTCAACTACTTTGCAAAAGGCGAGTTAAGGAACAGTTATAAAAATTCCTTAATATCCGGATTAAAGGGAAAGGTAAATCTTGGTTCTGTAAAATCCATAATGCGTTCTCATATTAAGGGCAAGAATAGCCCGGATGTAAAGAGGGGAATGGCTTCGATATGTATCCATTCGGGGCTTTTTATTAAATCGGAAACAACGGCGTCCCTGATTGTCCACTATATAAATAATAAATTTATTATCTGGTATACAGGCTCTTCCTTTCCGTGCATATCGCTGTATAAACCCCTTATTATTGCCGGTGATTGTACGAATCTTCCGGAATCAGGAGATTATAATAAGGCGCTGGAAATACATAAGAAACGCCAATATATTGCTGTAAAATCAGAACACGATTACCCTTATTTCTTAAAGCGCATAAAACCTGTAAGGGATAAATATGAGAAGATGTTTATGGATACAGTTTATAAAAATATCGAAAATAAAACAGATGCGGATACCTGCAGTGATATAATGAAATGCCATGAACTCGAGGATGAATATCTGAAAGAAATAATATGAAAATACGGCAGTTTACGGAAAATGATATAGAAGAGGTTTTAGAGCTGTGCAACAGTCACATGGAATTTGATACATTGCCGGAAGGTTTACTACGGGAAAAGCTGTTTTCCGATCCCGATTATGAAAAAGATCTTATTCTAACGGCATGGGAAAATGGCCGGTTAACAGGTTTCCTTGCCGGTGTTATTCGTGATTCGGAACCGGAAAAAACCGGATATGTAAAACTGATGGTGGTCCATGGACAATTCCGCAGACGGAAGACAGGCTTTAAACTGTATAAACTGCTGGAAGGGATCTATAAAAACAGGGATGTAAAGAAGGTTCGTGTTTATGATGTCCCGTTTAATTATTTTATGCCGGGGATCGATCCGCGTTACACTGCCGGAATTTCATTTTTTGAAACATTGAACTTTCATCGCTTTGCCGATACGGCTAATATGGTTGTGGATTTGACGAATCAGGATTTCAGCACCGCTTCCGAAGAAAGACAGCTTGCAGCAGAAGGTATAGAAATAGAAAGGGCAAATTACAACGACAGAGAAGATCTGTTTCGGTTTATCGATAAAAACTTTCCGTCGTGGCATTACGAGGTATCTAATGCGTTTAATTCATCTCCGGTCAGCCTGCATATAGCAAGGCATCACGGCAGGATAAAGGCATTTTCTGCTCATAACGGCAATAATATCGGGTCCGGATGGTTCGGTCCCATGGGTACCCATGCAGAGCTGCGCGGAAAGGGAACGGGGTGTATCCTGTTAAAACGCTGCATGCAGGATATAAAGGATTGGGGATTACACAGGTCCGTTATTCCATGGGTGGGCCCCATACGTTTTTATTCCCGCTGTGTAAATGCAGTTGTGGAACGGGTATTCTGGAGATATGAAAAACATCTCCTGTAGTGGTAACAAAGTAACTTTTCATGTTTTTTAAAAGGTTAATATTTATTCCAGCTTAAATAAAATAGTAAACCGCATTCTCACGGGAACCGGTTTGCCGTTTGAATACGCCGGCGTAAATTCAGACATCTTTATCATATCAACGGCAGCTTCATCGAATCCGAACCCTGCCTTTTTTACTATTCTTACATTTACAATTTTTCCTTTTCCGTCTATATCCGCTTCGAGTATTACCGTACCTTCCACTCCGAGCTGTTTTGCTCTTAAAGGATATTGTAATTTCGCTTTATATAAAAACTCAGGCCTTTTATCCACTTTATAAAAGGGAATAAATATCTTCTTTTTAGGGGTTCCGGAATCAGGAATACCTGTTTGTGACCGCTGTCCCGGCGGAGTTATAAATCTTTTAAGCTTATTCTCTATTAATGATTCTGGCATATTATGCACGGGAATATCCTTCTTTTTAATGCTCTTGACATTTTCTACGGCAGCAGATGTTTCCTTTATCTTTTTTTCCCGAATCCTTGTTTTTACTGCAGATAGTTTTTTTCTGTATGATTCTTTGATAACCGGTTTTTTAATAACAACTGCATTTATAATATGCAGGCCGGTATCTCCATTGTTTGTTTTGTTTTCATACTCCACTTCCGGACTTATGCTTAGAATAATAAAATGAAGCATAACGGAAATGACTAAAGCGAGCAGAAATATAATCTTACCTCGTTTTTCCATTAACAGGCTCTTCTGTAACAAGAACGATTTTTAAAACGTCTTTATCCTTTAACAGCGACAATACTTTATCCACATTACTATAATCCGTGCTGCGGTCGGCTATTAATCTTACAATAGTGTTTTTCTTATCCGGTAAAGAATCCAGGAACGACGACAGGCTTTGTAAACCGGAAGGCTTATTATCCACCATAATAGACCCGTTCTCTTTTACTGCAACTACAATCTTTTCAGGATAACTCACCTTTTGTGAGTATTTAAAAAACGGGAGTTTAATGTTTCCGTTATTATTTACATTCGTGGTGAGTATGAGGAAAATCAACAGAAGAAAAGCTATATCCGCCATGGCAACCGGGGAGAAATTCCTTTTTCTGTAATACAGTTTTATCTTCATATAAATACCTATTTCTTTTTATCTCCCACTTCCACGGGAACCGGCTTTTTCATTACGGAGATAATGGAGAATTTCTTTGCTCCCCCTTTCTTTGCTTCTTCAATTACCGAAAGTACCCGCTGATATTTAACTCCTCCGTTAACTTCAAGTACAACAACAAGACCGGGGTTAACCGAAAGTCTCTGTTTAACGGTCTTTTCCAGGAGACTTAAACTCACTTTCCTGCCGTCAAGCAAAGTAAGTCCGGTTCTGCCTAATTTTATCTCTATAACCTCATCAGGTTTCAATTGAAGCGGCTTTTCATTTTTTTTCGGCAGTATGAGAAAAAGCCCCTTGTCTGCAAAAAAAACAGCTGCAACTATAAAGAATATTATCAACAGGAATGATATATCCGTCATCGAACCTGCTATTTCTACTTTTCTATCTGTACTTTTAATGTTTAAATGCATATTGCTTTATATTTTAAGAAAAAATATATTTACACCCTTTTCAAGCCTGTGTATTTGTGCGGATAAGAAAAACCTGTAAAGCTGATCGAAAAATAAACAGAGAACAGCAACTCCAAGGCCAAACCCTGTCGTAATTAAAGCCTGCGATATTCCGCCTGCTACAAGCTTTACAGAAACCCTGTCGGCATTGGCTATTGAGGTAAAAGCTATAATCATGCCGTAAACTGTTCCCATAAAACCTAATAGCGGAGCAATACTGCCGATCCCTGCAATAAGCTCGATAACACGGTTTATCTTATCAACAATTAATTGAAAAACTTCAGAAATTAATTCATCCGCCTCTTTTTTAGGTATTGAGAATATTTTGTTATCGATTTCCCGGATTTCTGTTTTGCCCATTTTCCCTTTAGATGTCAGAAATAAAAGAAATCCTGTAATCATGTTTTTAAAAATAATAAGAACAACTGCCCTTTCAAGTATTAAGGCAAATGCAATAACGGAAAAGAAAAGTATAGGCCACATAAACGGCCCTCCGGATAAGAAAACCTGCCATAGACTAACTTTCATAATCACTCCTATGATTCAATATGTTATTGATATTCCAATTTCAGATTGCAGGAGGCTGTTGGGTTTGCCCTGAAACTGATAATCTCTATTTTCGAAATCTCTTGTCGAAGCTCCTATAATCGTTTTTTTATCACGTTTAATGCCATATAATACAGGATTTAAAAAAGAAAGTAAATTTGCAGTATTTAGAAAGAGATTCCCATTTCCTCCTAATAATTTAAACTTCCATTTAATTTGTAAATCGAATCTGTATCTTGGAATTAAATCCCGGGCAGAATTAACCTTTTCCGGAACGAGACTGTCGCCGACTCCATCCGAATCCGTATCTACCACTTTATAGGGTGTAAAAGGCCTGTCAAAAAAAACAAATAGATTTGAACTAATGAGGAACCGTTTTACAGGTACGAAAGAGAAGGATCCTTTAAAAGTATGTCTTACATCTGTATTAGCATCTATCCATCCCAGATCTCTGACAAAGTATTTTGTCCATGAAAGAGAGTATACTAAATATTGATTAAATATCTTATCAGGATCATATTTCCAGCTGAAATCAATTCCTGTGGAAAAAGCTTTATCAGTATCAGGAAAAACCGGTTTACCTGACCAGCCGGGTGCAGTTCTGTATGATGTCTGAAATGATATGCCGGAT
>JAADHF010000090.1 GCA_013151965.1 Spirochaetota bacterium | reverse complement strand
TCTCCCGTACTTTCATAGTCGTAATATTTATAGATGAATGTCTCTTTTATGCGGTTATAGACCCCGTCACGGGTTTCATCGCGATACCTGATCGAAGTTCTGTCATGTATAAAACTTCCCCCGTTGGTATATCTTACCTTATCCGTTAATTCGGAATCGTTATTATACCTGTAAATGGTATACTCCTTAAGCTGTCCGTCTAAAAATCTATTATCCCTAATTACATTACCTTTAGGATCGTATTCCGATTTTAAAACCGTGGCCATTTTGCCGATAGCACCAAAAACAATGTCATAAGATCCGCTGTCATCCAATGAGCCATCCTGGTAATCACCGGCATTCAACGTTGGAACCGCAGGATCGTCATATTCATAATCCGTCTGCTGATAAATATTTTCACTGTCGTTTCTTTCGTATTTTGTATAATAATAAAACTCATCCGTACCGGAATTACTTCGAACAGAATGGTAGAGTTCATAGAGACAATCATAGGGATCGTTAGAATCATACCAGGCGGCATATTCATTGGACAAGGAAAGTGTGTTAGGATCAGAAGGATCATCCAGGCTGTAATATTTCTCGGTTCTGTATCTCCGGTCGCCTCCTCCGTCTGTTATATATGTATCATCCTGCCTGTTAGTAATATTACCATCTTTATCATAATCTATTATAGACAAATAATCTTCATAGATTGTATCATCATTCGCCGTATATGTTACAATATAGTACTTTACCTTTACATCATCCGTTTCATCATCCGCAGTATCATTTGTACTGTAAACTTCTCCTGTAAGAAGCTCATAATCAAAGTCGGACTGTGTAATGCCGTCATCATCTATATATTCATATGTATCTTTCCTATAGGTATACTTATAATACTCGACAAGTGTCTTGTTGCCATTTTCATCTACCTTATATATATTGGTTCTGTTATTAAGATAATACCCATCAGCGTTAACATCTTCATAAAGATATTCAAAAACGGCTGCCAGCTTTCCATTTTCATCATAAATATAGCTTTGTACAGGTTCCAGAAAAGAGTTGCCCGGATCGACATATCTGCTGACTTCAACTTCTTTCGAATAATAACCCGTTTCTTCCTTTTTGGTATTATTACCGGATAAATTTAAAAGACTGCAATTTACCAACAGCAGGAATAGAAATACAACAATGATTATTAATAAATATTTAGTTGATTTCATCTGCTAAAACTCCCAGCTCTTATGCCATTGCCAGAAAGGCCAATCGTGCGAATAAATCGGTATTCCGATGGTAAGAATACTGGCATCTATCTCCACATAAGCACCTGCCTCTGCTGTCAGATCGAGTATCCAGTTATTAAAATTACCATAACTTCCGATTTTCGTATCGTAACCCATAATTCCCAAGGGTTCCATATAACCGTCTGCCTGTATATAAGCTCCGCCTCCGGCTTCCGCTCCTGCAAAGTCGATATCAGCCAAACCAAAACTGCCGCCCAGATATAAACCGGCCTGAAGTCTTGCTTCCGCTGCAACAGTCGGCCGGAAAGCAAAGTTTCCGTAGTTAGTTTGATGTGCGCTGAATTTAACAGGAATAAAGGGCCAGATAAGATCACAGGTTGCACCCGCAGAAAGCTTTGTATATTCTGACGTTTCAACTGCAATCGAAATGGTTCCGCTTAGACTGATTTTTGCATAAAAACCAATTATCATAAAAAGGGTAGTATCAGGATCTATTACTTCTATTGCAAAGATAGGTATTTTTATCCCAGCCTCCAGACTAAGACTTCCTGTCAGCCGGAAATCAAACTGCTGAGCCGCTGTAAAATCAACCTTTAAATAACCTTTATTGAAATGGAATTCGGGATGATAAATAATCCACCAGTCATGCACCCATGTAACCGTGAAACTCGGCATATCGAGCCCCCCTGTTACTTTTGGTGCTGCTACACGAAGAGTACCAAGGAGATGAATCTCCCCCGAAGCACCGAAAGAAACTTCGGGCTTGCCCCCTGTTTTCGTTTTTGTGGATTCCTCTGATTCACTGTCACCGCTGCTTTGCTTTTTTTTCTCATCTTTTTTCTCTTCACCGGAAGCCTTTATTTTTTTTATTAATTCCAGATCATCGGTGGACAGACTGCTTTTCCAGAGAGGAATATCGATATTAAGCGCTATTATATCCATGCCTGCAGTGTCGGGATCCGTTTCCAGCCAGCTGACACTTTTACTTTTAGACAAATTCGACGGTTTTAAAAAATCGGAAGAAAGCATATCCTTCTTCCCGGCTCCGGGAGGGAGAAGAGTGACTCCCTTCCCGAGAGAAGACATGTCGATATCGGAACGGTCTAATTTAACACTGAAATCGGGTACATGAACGCCCAGAAAGACCTCTTCCGGCCTCGGCTTAATAGTCTCTATAATTGTTTTACCATTTCTTTCATAGATATCCACCACTTTTCTGGCTTTATTATCTACAGTGAAAAATATCGATCCTATTTTAAGATCTTCCGGAGTCGAATATCTTCCAGGCCGATTATTAACAAGCGATTTTAACTGACGATTAGCCCTTAAGTCGATAACATTTTCACTTAAGATCACGCTGGAAGAAGGAATATAGGAAACAGCATATAAACTTGAAAGTGCACCTGCAATAAAAATAAATGAAGCTATTAAAACAAATCTTTTATTCATATTCATGCGGATAGTCTTTCATAATTACGGATTTTTTGTTTATCTGCTCGACAACCCCTCTGAGATTCCCCTCTTTATCATACCCGTAATAGGTCTCGATTTTTTTCCCATCGGATGAAGTTTGAATCGTTTTAGAGAGCCTCCCCTTTGCATCCTTCTGCTCTTCCGTAGAATAAGTAATCTCTTTTGAGTCCCTGCCCGGAGAAGACTCTATTGTTTTCGATAGGTTCCCCTTATTATCATACTCATAATCGATTATTTTCTTGACTTCCTGATTTTTCCCGTAACTTACCGTCCGCTGAAGTGTATTATCATCTGCACTGTATTCATACTCATTTAAAACCTTATTCGACGGCTGATCTATAATAACGAAATTTTTCGTTTTCTTAATGCTGCTATTATCACATCCGAATAAAAGGACGGCGACAATAAAAAACAGGGCTGAACGATACATAACTATCTCCTGATATGATGAGATCCGGGTCTCCGCATTGCATCTAACAGGTTATATTTATCAAAAGCTGCCATATGCAGAAACTGACCTACAAAAAACCCGATAATAAAAAATAAAACGGCGAAAATAATGACATTCTTTTTTGATACTTTCTTACTCATTTAATTACCTCTACTTTAGATATTATAATTTTGCTTTTTACTATACTCCTGTAAATACCAAGTGTAAACCTTTTTTATAAATTTTATTAGAAAAAAATATAGTACGTATCACATGA
>JAADHF010000063.1 GCA_013151965.1 Spirochaetota bacterium | reverse complement strand
AATCATGATTTTTAAAATATACAGTAGTGACTGCTATTTAATCGGAATCTTTCCGATTGTATGGCCTGCTTTCATTTTAAGGTTTACTCCACCTACAAATAAATACTTCATTGCATAATTGTAACCAAAATCTTGATTTCCATACTTTAATAGTTTTCATTAACTCTTTAAAAAGGCGCCATAGATTTTCTCCAAAAAATGAATATTTGTCCCATTTTTTAAATAGCATCTTAGTACAATAAAATAAATTATCTCAAAATTATTTAATATAAGCTTTCCCTATTCTTTTGCCGTCTTTTCCTATAATAAGCCAGTGTTTTGTAAAATGCATTTGAGGGGGGAAATAGACAGTGTGAACTTTGCTATCAGGTTCTATAAAAACTGTTTTAAAATCAGGGTAATTGATAAAACACCTAATATGTTTTTCCGTAGAAAATCTTTTTATTAATCCTATAGCATTTTCTTCGTCCATTCCGGCTAGAATATCTATATTTGAATAAAAAGCAGCGGAATACCTGACAGCACCATATTTAGGATATAAAGGCTTGATTTCGCATGCTCTTTTAAATTGTTCCATATCCAGTTCTGCACAGAATTTGAGCGTTTCTATTTGTACTTTAATCGCTTTTAAATAAAGTAACGGGATATTCCTTCCGAGTTTATCAAATGCTTCTCTGTGCCTCCTAAATTTATTTAAATCTCTATATCCTGTTTTATTCATAAGCTCTAACGTGGTCGGGAAATCCTTTGATTTCGATTGAATGTAGGATTTCACATGATAGAATCGTTTATATTCTTCTATTGTATTTATCTTCGTTGCAGAGAAAAATGGTATTGCTTTCAATTTGATCCTCCGTTTTAGCGAATATTTTTTAAGACGCCTGCAAGTAGGAAGTACCATAAATCAGCGTCTAAATATATTATATCACAAAAACTGGTAACCATCTACGGGCTTACGCCCGTAGAATTACGTTAAAGTATTAAATAGAATTGCGAGGAGCAGAATTTATTCTATTTTGACAAATAAATCCTATATCGGCATACGGGAGATTTATAAAAAGGATAGAAACAGGACTGAAGCAGTAAAGGCTGTCTGGGAAGGGATTGTAGCTAAAAAGATATTTATGGAAGCAGGAGAATTATTAAAGTCAAACCGGCTTAGATTTCATAGTAAAAAATCTACACAGTTTAACTATGTACTATCCGGCCTAATAAGGTGCGAAAAATACGGAGAAAGACTGCATGGGCTTGTTTTTAACTGGCTTAAGGATATTTCAGCTAATGGAGAGAAGTTTCACAGGCTGCAGGAAGAAGGAAGGCTCAGGATAAAAAAGAGGATTTCATTTTTAAACAAATCTCTGAAAAAACTTGATACAGAAGAAATTGAACTGGATAGGGATATAGAGAAGCGGGTTTCCGAGCTTGTAAAGACAAAGATTACAGTCATAAAGAAAACTATTAAAAAAAGCATAGTAAAACTGAATGATGATAAAAGGAACTTGAGGCTAAGAGGCTCTATATTGAGTATGAAATAGAAGAATTACAGAAATTGCTCGACGATGAAAGGAATTTATTTAAAGAGTACAGTAAGGAAATAAAGGCTATTCTGAATGATAATTCTGCTAATTTAAAAGAGGGGTTAAGAAATCTCATATCTTTCATCCGACTGAGGGATACAGAAATAAAAGTGGCTCTCTTAAGTGCTAACCTAAGAGAGCCTGCTAGTACATTGTTCGGCTCAACTCCCCCGGACAGACTCGAACTGCCGACCTAGTGGTTAACAGCCACCCGCTCTACCAGCTGAGCTACAGGGGAATGACAGATAAGAAGATAATAAAAAAAGCTTAAAAATGTCAATAGGTAAAATCAATTTCACATAACAATAGGGATTTTTATCCCGCACTTTTTACACACCCCGTTTGTCAGACCGGGAACAGAGACACTATACCCTCTCCGTCTTACAAGCAGATTTCTGCATTCAGGACAGTAAGTATTGGTCTCTAACAGCCCGACATTGCCTAAATAGACATAGTTAAGATACTTTTTCGAAACCTCTGCCAGTTTTTTAACCAGGGAAGGCGGTGTAGGAGGAACCGTATATTTATATGTGGGATAGTAGCATGAAAGATGGTATGGTATATCCGGATTTATTCCGGCAAGGAACTTTACAATAGATTCGATTTCTCCTGAAGAATCATTCCTGCCCGGTATTACAAGTGTCGTCACTTCGAGTTCTATCCTGCCTGCTGCCTGTTTAATAAACCGCTTTATATCTTCCAGGTTCCCGCCAAGCTCTTTTCTGTAAAAATCGGGATTAAAAGTCTTCAGGTCTATATTTGCCGCATCAATAAAATTTAAAAGTTCATCAGCGGGTTCTTCGTTAATATAACCATTGGAGACAAGCACATTTTTTAATCCCTTCTCATGAGCCTTTTTCGCAGTATCGACAACATACTCAAAGTGAACTAATGGTTCGGAATAAGTATATGCAATACCGAGCGAATGCTCCCGTAACGCTGCATTTACAAGCTCATCAGGAGATAAATATTCAGTAGGAGTATCTGTCCTTGTTGAAATCGTATAATTCTGACAGAAAGGACAACGTAAAGAGCAGCCTACAAATCCAACGGAAACTATACTCCTCCCGGGATAAAAATGATACAGGGGTTTCTTCTCTACAGGATCCGATGCATAGGAGGATATCCGTCCGTAAAAGGGTATCTTTAAGTCTCCCTCATCATTATTCCGTACCCTGCAGATACCATACCTGCCGGGATTTATGGTACACCTGTGGGGGCATAATTCGCATCTTACCCTGTTATCGTTTAATTTTGTAAAAAATCCTGCTTTCATTTTTTCCTTTCCGCCAGTACCAGCTTAATCCACTCTGACTGTCTGTAAAACTTTTCACTGATAATACCAAGAACGGCTGCCGAGATTGTACCGATAAGGAAAAAAGGAGGTGCAATAAGCCAGGCACTCTCCCCGAATATTATATAACGTGCAAGCACTATCTGTATACTATTACTTGCCAGTGCACCGAGTATGCTGATTCCTATAAGGGTAATTCTTCTTCCGAGTAAAAACCTCGCTGCAATCATCACCGCACCGCTCGATAATGACCCCGCAAGTGAGAAAAGAAAGATATACGAAAAAAGTGTTCCCTGAATAAGCCCCTGCCCTGCAGCTTTTAAAAGAACAAGGACAATTACATTAGCAGGAGACAGCAGCTCCAGACCTAATAGTATGGGAAGATTGGCAAGCCCGAGCCGCATAAACGGAACAGGTTTCGGAATTGCATACTCGATCGCAGATAAAAACAGCGACATGGCGGTAAGGAAAGCAATAAGCTTAAGATCATTGTTATCTGTTTGTGCAGGCAATGAATTATCAGAAATTGACCGCATCTACCCTCTCCCCTTTTGAACTCTTTCCTTCGATAGAAACAAACACCCGGTTCGGAAGACAGGCAATCCACTGCCCCGGTTTCGATATGTAACCGGAACGCACGCATATCTTTTCTCTGCAGGGTGAAGAAACAACATGGACAGACCCTCCCTCTACAGCCACTTTAGTCTCCCCGATAGGGCCTTTAACCGGGATAATCTTCCGTTCTGTAAGGGGGATAATCCATTCGCCATGCGCAGATTTTATATGCACGGAGAGCCTGCCGTTATTCCCCGAATAAGCATACAGCGAAGTAAAACCAATAACAAGAAGCGCCGCAATAAATACTAAAATATCCGCAAATTTTATCTTCATAGTTGAATTCTATTATTTTTTTTTAAAAAAACCAAATTTTTCGGTATTTTTTTATTTTTTTTTGCCTAAATTGGATTTTTTATTATTGGTGCACTATAATATAATGGTTTAGGTAATAAACCCTCCGATTTTAAAAAGTTCTTAAAAATAATGGTTTTAAGTTTAGACTATCATAATAGGAGGATTTTATGAAGATAAAACATCTTTTACTTATCGGACTAATTCCGGTCCTGTTCTTTGTGTTCTCATGCAGCATGTTTTCTACAATGTCTGCAAAGGATTTGGCGGATATACAGTCTGATACGGAAATGCTTCAGGCTATGCTGCCGGGTTTGGAAGCATCACTCGCAGTGTATAAAACACCGGCCGGAACAAAGACTTTTGCTCCGAGTTCGACAAACGGTTACCCGGATAAAACCCCGGCGGAATACTACACATCGTACCTTGCAGGAGATTTTGCACGCTATCCGGAATCAGGCTATCTCAGCGATTTCTACGGCACACAGGGAAATCAGGCCTACTTGGAGCTTAGAAAAACAACAGACGGCTGGGGTGATTACGAAGTTACACTGTACATTTTCCCCACGCTTTCCCCGTCCGTGAGGTACACGGTAGAGAAATACAGGGTTGCTTCGGACAGCTGGAGCCTTGTGGATAAAAACGGAACACCGGATGCAGTTGCATTTGATTCGATACAGACACTGTACTTTGACGGCAGAACCGAAAACAGAACTGTCAAATGGACGCGTTATGTCGACGAAAAAATCTATCCTGCATCGGATTTTACCATTCCCGCTGATCCTGCAGACCTGGAAGACCCGGGCAGTTTAACATTTGATACTGTATCCGAACCTGCAAAAACACCGGCTGTATCCGGAGACGGGCAGTATTCCTCTTTTACCGAATCCAGCATAGCTGCTTCTACTGATTCGGGTGATATCACTACACAGGCAAAGGAGTTCTATTCCGAACTGTCCGATGGGAAAAAATACGCTAAGAGTTATGTCTTCGATGATCTGACAAAATCCGGAATTGATACAACCTTAAAGACAGTCAGGGTTTACAGTGAAGATTCGGACGGAAACAAGACAATCCGTTCGAAAACGGCAGGAACATTCAGCTCCGGAAGTCTGTCCTGGACGACTACAACAACAGAGAAAACAGATATTACGGTAAATGCAGACAACACTGTAAGCTATGATTCTACCGTAAAAAAGACGTCTTCCGATGTAACGACTACTACTGTAATCTCATTAAAAGAAACATCGGCAGACTCCAACAGTTTTACCGGAACGGAAAAAATCACCCTTGGAGGCAAAGATTATAACTATACCGTAACACTGGATCCGGCATCCGGTTTAACAATAACAGACGGCAAAGGAACGGATGTTACTTTCCTGGTGAATTCAATGCAGACTAATCCGATAATCGACATTATACTTTCCCGCCGCGGTGAATTCAGGGGAAGATTTATCGGAAGATTCTTAATCGGTTCATACACAAAAAACAGCAAAAGGGCGGAACTTATTCTATCACGTATGTTCTTCAGACTTTCATCGGGTTCTAACCGCCTCTTAAAGTAGTAAACTATTAATAAAAAAAGGGAGTCTTTTAAAATATAAGGCTCCCTTTTTTTTATCTTCATAATTTTTTTCAGCCGAGTTTTTCCCTGATCTCCTCTACCCTGTCCGTTCTCTCCCATGTAAAGTTATTTCTGCCGAAATGGCCGTATGCGGCTGTTTCCTGATATATCGGATGTTTTAAATCCAATGCTTTAATAATACCTGCGGGAGTTAGATCAAAGACTTCACGTACAACTTTTTCTATCCTGTCTTCCGGTTCTTTGCCCGTACCGAAGGTAGATACAAAGAGTGATACGGGCTCTGCGACACCAATGGCATATGCTACCTCGATCTCACATCGTTCGCAGACTTCTGCCGAAACAAGGTTTTTAGCGATATACCGGGCCATATACGAAGCAGACCTGTCAACTTTGGAGGGATCTTTGCCGGAGAATGCGCCTCCTCCGTGCCTGGCCATCCCTCCGTATGTATCGACAATTATTTTTCTGCCCGTTAACCCCGTATCACCATGGGGCCCCCCGATTACAAATCTTCCCGTCGGATTAATGTGATACTTTACATTTCCCTTTAACAGCTCACCGGGAAGCGACGGTTTAACAACCTCTTCTATTAAAGCTTCGGAAAGCTCTTTAAACCCGATATCCGGGGAATGCTGATGCGAAAGTACGATAGTGGGAATGCCGACAGGTTTCCCCCTGTTGTACTTCACGGTAACCTGACATTTCCCATCGGGTCTTAAGAACGGCAAAACCCCGCGTTTTCTTACCTCGGCAGCCCGCTGCATAACCCTATGAGCAAACATAATAGGAGCAGGCATTAACTCCGGTGTTTCGGTACAGGCATATCCGAACATCATACCCTGATCACCGGCTCCCATCTCTTTATGTAATCCCTGTCCGGTTAAAACGCCCTGGGCAATATCACTCGACTGCTCGTGAATAGAAGAAAAAACAGCGCATGACTTATAGTCGATTCCGTACGACGGATCGGTATACCCTATATACTTCAGCACACCGCGCACAATTCTCTGCAGATCTATATAACCTTCAGTCGTTATTTCTCCTCCGACAAAAACCATACCGGTAGTTGTAAATGTTTCACATGCCACCCGTGATTCATCATCTTCCTTTAAAGCAGCATCGAGAACAGCATCGGAAATCTGATCACAGACCTTATCAGGATGTCCCTCTCCGACACTCTCCGATGTAAAAACAAATTCTTCTCTGCTATTCAAAGTATAACCTCCTAATATTCAACCGGTCATTACAGCCTGTTATCTTTGCTTTTTAGTTATTTTGAGTCCCATTCCGCTCAGCCGGTTCATCCTGAAGCAGTACTTCCGTGTCTCTAAGATAACGCAATGTATCTTCCACAACAAAAGGCTCATACTTCAGCCCAAGGCTGCCCTTTACAACCCATATCTTTACCATTTTCAGGCTTTCGCCTGTTTCCGAAACGATATTGGGCAGCTCTTCCATATGCTTTATATCTTCTATCTTGAATTCAAAAAAGATCGTATTGGAGCTGAAGGGATCGGAAATCAGGATGAGCTTATCAGGATCATGGGGATGTTTCCTCGGTGCACCGCTGAATGCCACACACTCTTTGGAATAATCGGAATGAGAAGAATACTTCTCTATTTGAAAATAACTGGCTGCTTCCAGATAACTCCGTATTGTCATATTCCCTCCTGTTATTTTCCTTTATCAGGATTATTTATCATTTTAATCGGCTGACCCGTTGCTTCCAGTACAGCAAGCCAGAGCGGGTCTTCCGGCGAAAGACACTTCCGCCTCGATACGGCAAGTTTTATCGGTACATGTGTAAACTTCCCATGCCATCTTCCGACTATCATCCCTGTTTTACCGGCCATGCCGGCATGAACTGCATTCTGTGCAAGCTGCATGCAATATATCGAATCGTGTGCATTTGCGGCAACCGATCTTACCATATAACTTGGATCAATATACTTTATATTTACATAGAAATCAGTATTTTCTTTAAAGTACTTCTTTATCTCGGTTTTTAAAAATATGCCTATATCACCGAGTACGGGATTTCCCGAATCGTCTTTTCTTCCGAACTCCTTCATAAGATACCGCTGTCCCGCCCCTTCCGCAACAATAATTACAGCATGGCTCCTTTCTGTAAGCCTTTTCTCCAGAGTTTTTAAAAACCCCTTTTCTCCGTTGAGATCAAAGGGGACTTCCGGAATAAGGACAATATTAACTTCATTCATGGCAAGAGCGGCATTTGCCGCAATAAAACCGGAGAGCCTTCCCATAACCTTAACCAAACCTATTCCATAGGGAGCTCCTTTAGCTTCCGTATGTGCGCTTCTTATTGCGTCGGCTGCAGCGGAAAACGCCGTTTCCAGGCCGAAAGTCTTTTCCACAAAAGATATATCATTGTCAATAGTTTTAGGTATCCCGATTACGGATATTTTTAATTTTCTCTTTATTATTTCTTCGTATATCTCCTGAGCACCGCGGAGTGTCCCGTCCCCTCCGATAATAAAAATTATAGAGATATTCATCCTGTCGAGACAGTCGACTATCTCATCGACATCCTGGGGACCCCGTGATGATGAAAGGAGACTGCCGCCTTTTTCATGTATATCCCGGACAGCCCCGGGAGTCAGTTCCATGGGCTTGTAGCCATATTTTGCTATAAAACCTCGGTATCCGTACCTGAAACCAAAAATAGATTTAACCCAGTACCGGTAGTGAAGTTCCATTACTATGGAACGTATTACATTATTAATGCCCGGACATAAACCGCCGCATGTAACAATTCCGGCTTTTGCCTTAGAGGGGTCAAAGTAAATCTTTTCTCTCGGCCCCGCCTTCTCGAAGGCCAGTAAAGGTTTACCTTCTTCGAGGGTTTTTACAATCTTATCACGATCATTGTAAAGCAGAACCGATTCACTGTTGTTTACATAATTCACAATGCTGTCCCCGTAAATCGTTGACAGTTGAAACGGGCATTTAACCCGGGCCGGTCCTAAGTTGTCGATTCCTAATTCTTCCCGCTTTATTTTTAAATCTTCCATATCGGTTTTAACCCCATTTTTTCTTTTGCTTCCACAATAGTATTCCCTGCTGTCTGTCTGCACTTTGCCGCATTACTTTCCAGTATTTCAATAATTGCTTTTTTTTCCAGGATTAATTTACCGTATCTGTCCTGAATCGGATCGAGTACCTGAAACAGATTCTTAAGAAGCTTTTTTTTACAGTCCACGCAGCCTATTTTAGCCGTTTTACAGCCATGAACTATTTCCTTTTTTTCCTCTTTAAGTGTTACAAGCTTATGATAAGAGAAAATATTACACTTTGCAGGATTTCCCGGGTCATTTCGTCTTATGCGTGCAGGATCGGTTTTTGCTCCGGCAAGTTTTTTCCATACATCTTCCCTGGATTCCAATAACCCTATTGTATTGTTCCGGCTCTTGCTCATCTTAGTTTCGCCGTCTATTCCCATAACTCTCGGAGTTTCCGTCAAATATGCCTCGCACTCGGGAAATATTTTACCGTACCGTGAATTAAAGTGACGTGCAATTTCGCGCGTAAGCTCGATATGCTGCACCTGATCCTCTCCTACCGGTACAACTTCCGCTTTGTAGATCAGAATATCCGCTGCCTGCAGTACGGGGTAATCGAGTAAACCGACATTTACATTTTTGTTATTATGCCTGGACTTATCCTTAAACTGCGTCATTCTTTCCAATTCACCGAGCGGTGTAACTGTATTGAACATCCATGTTAAATCTGCATGTCCGGGTACTTCCGACTGCACGAAAAGGGTCGTCTTTTCTTTATCGATTCCGCATGCATAAAGATTTAATGCAAGATTAAATATTTTTTCCTGCATATCGCCGGGATCGTATGCAATAGTAATCGCATGAAGGTCAACAATACATACATAGGTCTTATAGTCATACTGCATCGTTATCCAATTTTTAACAGCACCGAAATAATTTCCGATATGCAGGTTCCCGGTAGGCTGAATTCCGGTAAATAATGTTTTCACCACTCACTCCTGTCTGTTATACATAATTATCAGCACCATTATGTATATTCAAGCATGGTACAATTGTCAAGGTATATGTATAATATATGACCGGCTGCAAATACATTTTACGAATCAATTTTTAATTCTCAAGAATTCTAAAGAATTGACATACATTATATCATACTATATAATAAAAGTAACATCCCGGATTTAAATGAGTGTAACTATGCCTTCGAAAACGAATAGCGATTATCCCGGAGCAAAGGATTTAAACAAAGATCTTAAAAACGGGCTCTCGTCGGGTACTTTTCATGCCCTTTTGTTAATCGACCTTGACATGTTTCAACTGATTAATCAAAAACACAGCAGGAAAACAGGGGATCATATTTTATCACTTGTGGCAGAGTTTCTTAACGGGACACTCTTAAAATGGTACAGGATCGGCGGAGAGGAATTCGGTTTAATCGTCCATAAGAGTAACGGGTCTTTTAACGGTGAAAGTATCCGCACCCGAATCCCGCTCTTTATACACGAAAAAACGGGCATACAGATTACAGTATCCGGAGGCGGCCTGTATCATCCCGGAGAGGATTTCGGCAATGACCCCCGGATGGCCAATATTATATTTTCTACTGCTGATCAGCTTCTCATTACAGCTAAAAAACAGGGAAGGGACAGAATCCTGTGGCTTCCCGATGAACCGGTTCGGTCGATAGGTATTCTTAACGCCATGATAAGATTCTACCGTGAAATTGCAAGAATCAACTTCAGTTCTGCCAATAAACTTAATCCGCTGACCGGTCTTCCTGAATCTTCCATTTTAACTCAGCATCTTAACTGCGTTACCCGGCAATCAAGCAGAACAAACCATGCTTTTGCCCTTCTTTTTTTAAACTCCGATTCTCTCAAAGATATCAGCAGACTTAAGGGACAGGCTGCAGGCGACCGTTTTATTATCGATATAGCACGTATATTAAAGGATGTTATCAGAGGTTCGGATTTTATTTCGCATCTCGGTGCCGATGAATTTGCAATAATTTTAGAAGACGTAAATCGTGAAAAGGCACTTACGCTTGCAGACAGAATTAAAAAAGCTGTCAGTGAAAGGACAGAGGGAACAGTATCCATAGGGTTATACTGCGGTGTTCCGGAGAATATTAAAGATGCCGCAGCAGAAACCCTGAAAAAGGCAAAAAGAGCAGGAAAAAAGAGAGCGGTACTTTCCGACAATTAATAATTTAAACTTGAATATCATTAAAAGCTCAAGTACATTTAATACAGGTGATTTGCATCTGCAGAGAATTAGCGCCTGCGGCAGCAGCAATAAGAGGCGGGAGACTTCATGTCGTTAAAGAGGAAACTTGCAGTAAAAGACGGACGGGCTATGGTACGGGTACGGTACAAAGACGGCCATGAGCTTACAACCATAGCCGTATGTCCGGGATGCTGGAATATCAAATCCAGAAGAGAAGTTCTTCTTGTGCGGTTAGATAAAATGGATCTGGAAGTCGTATTTAAAGATGACAGGTTAAATGGTGTATACCGGTATGAAAAAGTTCATGCACCAGGATGTCCGTACGGGAGGTTATCACCGAATCCCTGGAAAAGATTTGACAGGGCCGTGAATAAGTACAAAAAAAAGTAATCCGGAGGTATGTATGGATTCCGATCAACATAAAAAGACTCAAATATCGCTGGTGTATTTCCTTGCAGCCATGGTAATCCTGTTTGCCTTTCAATGGATTTTTCTTGCAGGTTCCACCAGGGAAGTTGCATACAGTGATTTTAAAGCATATTTAAATAAGGGATTAATCAAGGCAGTTGTTATTTCGCCGACTACTATTAAGGGAACGATGAGTGATCCCACAGGAAAATCGGATAAACCGGTTCTGTTCTCCGTAACGAGAGTGACCGATCCGAATCTTATAAAGGATCTGGACAGCAAGGGCGTAAAATATGCAGGCAGAACCAACAATTCCATCTGGCAGACCATATTTGCATGGATTATACCTATTATTCTGATGATAGCTGTGTGGAACTATATGATCTATAAGATGGGAATGGGCGGACCGGGAATTATGAAGATCGGCCAGAATAAGTCAAAGTTAGTCGCCAGCGACGACGCAACAAAAATAACATTTAAAGATGTTGCAGGAATAGATGAGGCCAAGGAGGAACTGGAAGAGGTAATTGAATTTTTAAAAGAACCGGCAAAATTCGAGAGCCTGGGAGGTAAAATCCCGCGCGGCATCCTTTTGTTAGGTGCGCCCGGAACAGGCAAAACACTGCTTTCAAAAGCCGTTGCCGGAGAGGCCCATGTTCCTTTTTTCAGCATATCCGGTTCCGAATTCGTGGAGATGTTTGTCGGTGTCGGTGCCGCAAGAGTAAGAGACCTCTTTACACAGGCTACGGCAAAAGCCCCCTGTATTATCTTTATAGATGAACTGGATGCACTCGGGAAAGCCAGAGGGTTTAACCCGCTCGGAGGGAATGATGAAAGGGAGCAGACACTTAATCAGCTACTCGTTGAAATGGATGGTTTTGATACGCAGAAAGGCGTTATTATTATGGCTGCAACCAACCGGCCGGAAATCCTGGACCCCGCCCTGCTTCGTCCGGGAAGATTCGACAGGCAGGTTGTAGTTGACAAACCCGACCTTGCAGGCAGGGAAGCAATACTTAAGATACATTCAAAGGATGTAAAACTCGCTGATGATATCGATTTCCATGCGATTGCCGCACGAACTCCGGGATTCGTCGGAGCTGATCTTGCAAACATAGTCAACGAAGCGGCTCTGTTAGCTGTAAGAAGAAAAAAGAAAAGCGTTACAATGGCTGAATTTGCAGAGGCAATAGAACGTGTTATTGCAGGTCTGGAAAAGAAAAAGAGGCTCATCAATCCAAAGGAGAAGAAAATTGTTGCATATCATGAATCAGGACATGCCATTGTAGCAGATGCCTTACCGAATACGGATGTTGTGGAAAAAATCTCCATAGTACCCAGGGGTATTGCTGCACTCGGCTATACACTGCAGCTGCCGACAGAAGACAGATTCCTCATGACTAAACATGAATTAGAAGATAAACTTGCCGTACTTTTAGGCGGAAGGGTTGCAGAAGAAATTTTCTTCGGAGATATTTCTACGGGAGCACAAAACGACCTTCAGCGAGCTACGGATATTGCAAGAGCTATGGTAAAAGAATACGGGATGAGTGAAAAATTAGGGCTTTTAACCTATGAAAGGCCTCACAATGTATTTCTTAAAGGTGATAACTGGCGCCCTACTGAAAAAGAGTATTCAGATGAAGTAGCAGCTATTATAGACAGTGAGACAAAGCGGATCATGGATGAAGCGCACTCCAGAACTTACAAGATCATTGAGGAAAAGAAGAAAACCGTAGAAAAACTCGCTAAAGTTCTTCTGGAAAAAGAAGTGGTGGAAAAGAAAGAGTTTCAGAAAATTGTCACCGAAAGTTAAGTTATCGGAGTAGTTTTATTCTGCTGCATGGCATATTCCAATTCACGCTTGGGTTTGTCCTGAATATACCGGAACAGTTTCTTGTGCCCGTCTGCGGAAAATGAATTAAACTGAAAGCCTAACTCTTCACTGTTTCTGGTAACTCTGCAGTCTATATTAATAATATCGCCGGCAATACGCAGAGAACAGTGCTTAACAATACTGCCGACAGAAATATCCTCTGTAAGCGAGGCATTTTCAGGTTTAAATGATGCACCCGATATGGATATTTCCCGAATTGTACCATTTATTAATACCGTCTTTCCCGGATGAGTAAAGAGCAGTGCTATTCTGTCGCATTCACCCGGAATCAGCCTGTGAAATTTTCTTTTGTCTTTAATAGTTTTATATCTTCTAAAGAGTTCTTCCAGCCTGTATATTTCCTGTTTCTCAGAGAGATTTTCACTTACAAAACCGTTTGCCCCCAGATGTGTCGCTTTGGCAATTTCATCGAGATCGGTACCATCCTTCTTTATTAGAATAAATACAGTCTCTTCCTTACTCCTGATGTTCCTTAAAAATTCCAGAAGCGGCTTCCAGTGCCTCGGGAAATCACCTGAGTTAAACAGTATAAGATCAGGATTGAGCTCTTCAAGGTTATCAAGAGCTTTTACCGGATCACGGTAGTGCACAATTTCGAAACCTACGGGTTTAAGATGATAATTAAGCAGATTCTTAAAATCATCCTTAAGGGCAATAAGCAGTACCTTCATCTATTCGGTTCCCAGATTCTGAATCTCATAGTTTATAATCTGCCAGTATTGATCTTTTCTTTCAAGATAGTATGTATATTTTTTTATCTCCGTGTAGTCACTGTATTTGAATTTTTCGATTACCTCTACGGTTCCTTCGAAAGGTGTATAAGTCGTTTTTATTATTTTAAAGCTCGACGGAATGGTCAGAATATCCCTGTCGACCTTTTCCTCGCGCAGTTCATCTTTAAACCGCAGGATCATCTTTCTTTTATTTTCTTCGGAGAGTCTTCTGTAAACTCTGCTTCTCTCCGGATTACGTAGTATTAACTTTTCCAGATTAAAATAAAGAAAAAATCGTTTCCATTGGCCCTTCTGTCTTGCGCTTAAAGTAAAGGCCACCACTTCATCGGGAGGTATAGGTTTTTTCTCTATTTTCTCTCCGGTTGCAGGGTTTATCATTTCTTTCATAGCCGGTGTAGATAGAGGAGGTCTTATATCGAGAATTAATCTATTTGATTTTACAGACTGAGGGGAGCTGCCGGAGTACAGGCCGGGGTAAAAGAATGCCTCCACAATATAAATTCCCGGCTCCTTAAAGGCTATAAAATCCGACAGCTCGATCAGCACACCATACTTCTCGCCGGGTTCGAGATTAATCTCCCGGAAAAAAACAGGCTGATCCGAACTCCGCTCTATTGTATATTTTTTAGAATGATTCAAGCTTATATTGGTCTCTGTCCTGGCAGTAAAATCTATGGAATAAAATCTGTTATCTGCAATTTTAAAATGAACCGCTGACGTTGAATTATTACTTACGACTGCCTCGACCCATATGGGATCGCCTAAAAAATAGATTTTTTTATTGTAAAATTGAATGGAAAAATCTACATTATTAACATTACCGGCGAATGATAGTACACTTAATGCCAAAAAAGGTATAATTAACAGATATTTTTTTGTATTCATTTTCTTATTTATCCATTATTATCTTCGGTAAAATTAATGATAACATTATTCTTAAATAAAATCTTATCACAATTACACCATACCTCATCATGGGCAAAAATCAAGTTAAACCTTAAAGAAGGCAATTATCCTATTTTAATCGAAGGGCCTAAGGGGAGTTTTATTTCTATTGTCATTTCGGCCATTTTTAAGGGGCTTAAAACACCTTCTCTTGTTATCACTCCGACAGAACAGGAAGCGGAAAATCTGTATCAGGATGTATCGTCCTGGATTCCGGGAAAAACCGCTCTTTTCCCATGGTGGGGAACTCTGCCGTACGGTGATAATCCGCCGCTTACTTCCCGCTACCGTGAGCGGAGCAGTACCCTTTTAAGGATACTTACCGGAGAAAAAATACTCATTTTTTCCTCCCTGCGGGCACTTTTAACTCCTCTGCCGTCCGCAGAAGAATTTAAAAGAAATACGGTGGAACTAAAAAAAGGCGACACTCCGAACCTTTCAGTTCTGGAAAAGAAGCTTCAGGAAATGGGATATTTAAGGGTGCCTAAAGTCAGTGTAACAGGTGAATTCTCGGTAAGAGGTGAGGTGATCGATATAAGTCCGGAAAATTCATCGAATGCATACAGAATACTTCTCGATTATGATAAAATCACAGATATAAGAGTGTTCGATCCTCTGACACAGGCAACAAAGTATTCGAAATCCGAATTATCCATTCCGCCGCTTTATGAAATTATTATCAATGAGAATTCCCTTGATAATCTTAAAAAGAACCTTGAATCCTGCAGTATATCTCCGGAGACGATAGATGCCGTACATGAGGGTTTTTTAAGAAATACATCATTTAATATACAGAACTATCTGCCAATGCTGCTTAAAGACATACATTCGAAAAAACATTCGATAATCGAGTATTTCTCTGCGGAATCCACACATTTTATAATCGATGATATGAGGATTACCGCAAATTACAGGACGATTCTTAAAGAATATAATAAATTGTACAAAAGTGCACTGAAAGGAGAGAAGGAATACCCTGCACCAGGTTATCTTTTTAACACCTATCCGAATATCAGGATAAGTATAAAAAACGCCATACTGTTTCCCGGATTAAAGGAACCGGCAGGGAACAGCAAGGATACCCGGCAAAGTATAAGATTAGCATGTGATTATTCACATTCATTCTTCGGCAATATTACATATTTGAAAGAAGAAATCGGAAATCTCCTTAACAATGGATATGAAATCTTTATCTTTGCCGTCTATGAACAGCAGGCACAAAGAATTTCCTTTCTTTTAAAAGATTTTAACATTACAGTTATGCCTTTTTCAATTACAACGGGATTTATCCTCCCCGATTTAAAAATCATGGTAATTCAGGAGAATGAAATCTTCGGAAGAAAAAAAAGAATTCCCCGCTCTATCGGAAAGGCAAGAAGTGAGTTTATCGACTCTTTTACGGAACTTAATCCCGGTGATTATATCGTTCACATCAACTATGGGATTGGAATCTTTAAAGGTATTAAAAGGATGACAGTTCTGGGAAACGAACGTGATTACATAGAACTCGAGTACGACAGAGAGGAAATAGTCTTTATACCTGTGGAACAGGTAAACCTGATACAGCGTTATATTATTCAGAATGAGAATAAGCCAAAGCTCGACAGGATCGGAGGAAAGAGCTGGGTAAGCAGGAAAGAGCGAGTTAAAAAATCCGTCGAAGAACTTGCACGAATGCTTGTAAAGCTATATTCGGAACGTAAAAGAACTTCCGGTTTTGCCTTCCCGGAGGATTCGGACTGGCAGAACGAATTCGAAGCGGGTTTCCCGTACCAGGAAACAGGAGATCAGCTGAAATGCATAGAGGACGTAAAAAGAGATATGGAAAAACCCATACCCATGGACAGGCTTATATGCGGTGATGTGGGATACGGAAAAACCGAAATTGCCCTTCGCGCCGCATTTAAAGCTGTTATGGGAGGCAAACAGGCGGCACTGCTTGCACCGACAACCATTCTGGTGGAACAGCATTATGAGACTTTCGCCGATAGATTCCGCCGGTTTCCCGTAAGAATAGGAATGCTGTCCAGATTCAGGTCGAGGAAGGAGCAGAATAAAACTATCGAAGAACTCAAAAAGGGTGAAATCGATATAGTAATAGGAACACACAGGCTGGTTCAGGGTGATGTTAAATTCAAGAATATCGGCCTTTTAATAATCGATGAGGAACAGAGATTCGGGGTTAAACATAAGGAAATAATAAAAGAGTTAAAGACAAATGTCGACTGTCTTACTTTAACCGCCACACCGATACCACGGACACTCCACATGTCGCTTATGAAAATCAGGGATATGTCCATACTTAATACACCTCCGCAGAACAGGCTTCCGATAGAAACAATCGTTTCCGAATTTGATGAGTCGATAGTTAAAAATGCCATTAAGAGAGAAATTCAGCGGGGCGGACAGGTATTTTATCTGCATAACCGTGTAAAAACAATTACAAATGTTTATCATTTCTTAAGCAGACTCTGCCCCGAGCTTACGATCGATATATCTCACGGACAGATGGCAGAAGATGAACTGGAAGAGGTGATGCACAGATTTATAAGAGGCGACTCTCATATACTGCTTGCAACAAGTATTATAGAAAACGGCCTGGATATTCCCAATGTTAATACGATTATTATAGACAGGGCTGATATTTTCGGGATAGCGCAGCTCTATCAGCTGCGCGGAAGAGTCGGAAGGTCCGATCAACCTTCCTATGCGTATCTATTTTATCCCAAAGGCAAGGTGCTCTCGGAACTTGCCATGAAACGTCTAAGAATAATCTCCGATTTTACAGAACTCGGCTCAGGATTTAAAATAGCTCTAAAAGACCTGGAAATAAGAGGAGCAGGGAATCTTTTAGGCAGAGAACAGCATGGGGATATACTGGCAGTCGGTCTGGATATGTATATTAAACTCCTGGAAGAAGCCGTTAACGAACTGGAAACCGGGCATGAAGAGAAACCCCCGGAACTTTACCTTGAACTTGAATACACGGGGTTTATTCCCGATAAGTACATCAAAGAACCGGTAGAGAAAATGGAAGTCTATAAAAAGATCGCTTCCATTTCATCGTATGAAGAATTTGATACGATCTACAGGGAAATACGGGATAGATTCGGCACTGTCCCTGATGAGGTGGAGAGCCTTTTTTCCATATCGGAGATAAGAATTGTCTGCGGGAAGCTCTATATTTCGAGTCTGGTGGAAAAAAGAGGTATTGTGCGGATAGAATTTTCCAAACTTTCCATAATTTCGGTGGATAAGGTGATGCGTGTCATCAGGGAAAGCGGGGGTTCCGTATTCTTCGATGAAAAAGCACCCAACTGCCTTTTTTTAAAAACAGGTTCTATCGATGTAAAGGATAAATCGGCATTTATCAAGGACAAGCTTTCTATGCTGGCAGAGCTCTAGATAATGTATATGTGCATTCGTTTTTGCACTTACCTTGCAAATAATCTTTTTGACAGGGTGTTCATCTTTCTCTCATACTCATCGAGCAGCAGATTCATCTGCTCTTCACCTATATCGATAAGATCATACTGCTTCGAATTAAAGGGACTGCGTCTTTCTATTCCCTTAATCTGAAAACCAATATCTGCAGCTTCTAAATTTTTACGCAGCTGCTGAACACCGAGCAGTCCTACCATGCCGGAGAGAGAGTGCACTGCTGTCGTATATTTATGAGGAATAAATGACAGCGCAAGGCTTACGCCGACAGTAATATCAGCACCCATTGCTTTTACCACATCCACAGGTACCTGGTCCACCACGCCTCCGTCCAAAAGCCTCATGCCTTTAATTTCCACGGGAAGGAAAACCCCGGGCACCGCACAACTTGCCCTTACAGCCATTCCGACATCATCATAGTCCGATACGACAACCGTATCACAGCCGGGCAGATCCCCTTCCGGTTTCGGAAGAAAATTTTCTAGCTCTTCGGTCTTTATTTTTTCCGCCACTCTTCGAGAGGTAAAAATAACACGGCTCTTTTCCTCTATATTGGTTGCCACAATAGCCAGGTCCGTATTAAGCTCATTAAAACTGCATCCGCTGAGCAGACGGTTAATTGAATCACCTAATTTCGCATTGGATACAAGTCCGCCTCTCTTTCTGCTTAAATGGTTTCTAACAGTGTCGGAAAAACTGATTACATTTCTAAACCAGTCAAATTCCCGTGCTGTTTCCTCGATCTCTACCTGAGACAATCCGCTTGCATAAAGAACCGCAGCTATCGACCCTGCAGATGTACCGGCGACAATCTCAGGTAAAAAATGTTTTCTATTCTTAAGTGCACGTATCACTCCAAGATGAGCAAGGCCCCTTGCTCCTCCGCCTCCGAAAGCAACACCTATTTTTTTCATTTTCTCTCCTGTTTTTATAGTATCGTTAAAAACCCGGATCATGCATATAGGGCACGATAAACCCGAAGAACGATCCTATAACCGCCCCGGAAACTACATCGGTAACATAATGATTCCCGGACAGGACACGCAATATTCCTGTGGCTGAAGCCGCGGTTATTGCTGTAATCCATACAGGTATACGCAGCGGTGAATCAGGAAAATAGCGGTCGAATATCATTCCGGCAAAAACAGCTCCGGTAAATGCCGCAGTAGTATGCCCGGAGGGGAATGACATTGCCGTTTCCGAATTTTCAGCTGCCAGATATTCAGGGCTGAAATAACCATTATTCCCGCCTGCATAATATGCATAGGGTCTGAATCTTTTAATCATACCCTTTAACAGGTTTTTAACGCCAAGCGAATACATTAAAGATTCTGCATACTCGACGGTTATGGAAAATACTTCTTTATAGTTTAAATTTACGAAAGCACCCAGAGCGGGCAAAAGAGGCATGGCAAGTGAAGTGTACTCCGTGATATCACTTGCCAGATCGGGAGCGGGAGAAAAATCGGCCATAAACTGCCTGTCGATATAAAAAATATCATCCCTGTTTAAGCCGGTGATTTCTCCTTTAGTAACTGCCGGCTTATTGTTCTGCACTATCTTCCCTAACAGGAACAAACCGGCAGAGGTACTTAAAGTAACGGTATCCAATACGGGATCGAACGAAGACACGTCCCCGTAACCATTCGAAGATCCGCCGGCATACAGTCCGGCAGAAGCATATGATACGGTCATAAACAGAATAAATACCCGCAGGAAATCACTTTTGCGCCTGATTATTAAATACATGTTACAAGAATCCTAACAGAAAATATCTCCGGTGAAAAGGCGGCAGAGAAGTATTAAAAAGAAATCTTCCCTTGACTTATTCCTTTAAGTTTTGTAACTTTAAACAGGAATCATTCTTAATTATGAAAAATTTATTATACACCGGTAAAAAGATAAAAAAAACCAAAGCACGTACTATAATTCTTGAAGAAATTAATAAAATCAAATCACATCCCACCGCCTATGAGATGTTCGAAATCGTAAAACAAAGGCTTCCCAGAGTTAGTCTGGGAACCGTTTACCGTAATCTGGACATTCTTTCCGAACACGGACTCGTATTAAAACTCAAAATGAACGATGCGCAGATGCATTATGACGGCAGAACAGATGAGCATTATCATATTCAATGTGTAAAATGCGGTAAAACAGAGGATATCCCGCTTGAAATGCTTAAAGATATAGATACAGCTGTCCGGGATAAAACAAGTTACAGGATACTCTATCATACAATAAGTTTTTACGGTTTATGTACCGGATGTGCAGAAGAAGATGTGTCAGGTAAGGGGAAAAAAGTATAAAAAGATGCTTAACAACATCGATAGATTTATATTTTTTTAAGCTATAATTTTCCAGGAGGTAAAAAGATGACAGAAACATTGCAGATTTATAAATGTGAGATCTGCGGGAATATCGTGGAAGTTCTCCATGCGGGCAGGGGGGAACTTGTCTGCTGCGGGCAGCCGATGAAACTGTATAAGGAGAATAAAACAGATGCAGCCCGGGAGAAGCATGTTCCGGTAATCTCAAAAGAAGAAAACGGATACAGAATAACCATAGGAAGTGTCCTGCATCCGATGGAAGATAAACATTACATCGAATGGATAGAACTTATAGCGGACGGAACAGTACATAGAAAATCTCTAAAACCGGGAGATAAACCGGAGGTATTTTTTAATGTAACGGGAAGCAGTGTTCGTGCGAGAGCTTACTGCAACATCCACGGGCTCTGGGAAGCATAGGTATGATAAGCAAAAAAGTACAGTGCTCAATTAACAGACACTCAACAGACAGGATATAACAGGAGGAAAAAGATGAAGAAATATGTATGTAATATTTGCGGGTATATCTATGACCCGGAAGCGGGTGACCCGGATAACGACGTAAATGCAGGAACAGCTTTCGAAGATCTTCCCGAAGAATGGGTCTGTCCTGTCTGCGGAGCAGACAAAAGCGATTTCTCCCCGGAGGAATAGAGGCCGTATTTTAAAAAAACTTTAATACTGCCGCCGGGAATAAAATAAATATACTCGTTTTACACAACTCTAAACCATACGGTTTCGTAAGGTGCAAGTTCTATGTCTTTAAATTGCTCGCCCTTCTTAATTTTAATTATTCGTCCCGATAATATGTCTTTAAAAGAAGAATAACTTCCCTGTGCACTGTCATGCAGATTCAACCTGTAGCTTACCCTGCTGCTGCCGACATTATGAATACAGAATACTTTTTCGCTTCCGTCAACCGAAGTCCTGACAAGCGCAAACACGGGACCTTCGGCATTAAGAATTTCCTGTCTGCCGCCGGGATGAAATGCTTTTAAGGACTTTCGTGCATTTAATAATTCTATAAACCCGTTAAATACCCTCGAAGCGTTCGAGCTGTCGTCATTTATTATTTTTTCTATCTCCGTGTATTTAAATTTCCTTCTGTTTACTGTCCTGTTAGCCCCGGTGGATGAAACACCTTCCCTGTAATTTTCCGTACCGAGAAGGCTGTGTATATAAATGCCGGGCACGCCTTTTAAGGAAAGCATGATAGACTGAGAACTTAAGAATTTTTTAATCTTTAGCTCATCGCTTTCATTCTGATCCACAATTGCATTGTAATAGGTAATATTAAGTTCATAGGGTATATCACCGCCGGGAGTAGCCTTATACGATACATAACCTCCGTGCGACAGTGAAAGTTCAACGAGATCTTTAATTTCATCATCGGTTAAAATACCATGAGCAGGAAGCAGCCCCACTCCGTCGTGGGAAGCAAGAAAGTTAAAAAAGGTTACATCCCCCTCTATCGATTTAAGTCCGGATGCCCATTCACGGAGATGATTTGCCTCTCCTCTTAAAAAAGCATCCAGAACGAGCGGCGGGAGCGGGAACTGATACACCATCTGAGCTTCGTTGAAACCGTCTCCGAAGTACGATATGTTTTCTTCATGAGGAACATTTGTCTCCGTTATAATAACGACCCATGGTGCAGCCTCACGGAATACCGCCCTGAAAAGCTGAACTACCCTGTGCACCTGTTCCAGATGGATACAGGAAGTACCTATTTCCTTCCACAGGTATGCAATTGCATCGAGCCGGATAATCTGAGCTCCCATTTCTATATACAACAGCATAATATCCATCATCTCTAAGAGAAGTTTCGGATTCTTATAATTTAAATCTATCTGATCCCTGCTGAAGGTTGTCCACAAAAGTTTTTTACCCTCTGCCGTATCAAATTCATTTAAAAGCGGCAGAGCTCTGGGCCGGACAACCGATGAGAGGTCGGTACCTTCCGGCACTACGATAAAATAGTCTTTGTATTTCGGATTTCCCTTTAGAAACTCCCGGAACCACATACTTTCTGCAGAGACATGATTGCAGACCAGGTCTACCATTAACCTGTACCTGCCGGCAATCTTTTTTATATTTTCCCAGGTACCGTATTCCGGATTTACCTGCCTGTAATCTATAATGGAAAAACCATCATCGGAAGAGTACGGCGAAAAGGGAAGTATATGTATGCCGGAAACAGCATCGCCCACATACTCGGTAAAAAAGTGCTCCAGGTTTTCCAGCGGTACTTTATCTCCGTTTCTAAATTGATCTCCATATGTAATAACAATCGCATCACGCTCATCGAGCGGCAGGCCATTCTCAGGTATACCGGAAGGTTTTATAAGTTTATTCTTGTATTTTTCTATTAAACGGCACATGGCAATATACGTTTCATGGCCTGTTTCCGCACCGTATAAGAATATCAGGTGCTCTTCTACTATATTTTTCATTATTTGAAGTTTACAGAAAAATAGTTAAAAAGCAAGATAAAAAGTATGGAAAAGATTTAAAAGAACTCATATTATCCTGCATAATGATCGAGTTATATATTTTCCACTATCATCTTCTTCCCGGCGGAGTAACAAGTGTAATACGTGACGGGGTAAAAGCAGCAGGCAAATATATGGAAGATATACACTCCATAACACTTATCACAGGAAAACGGGAAAATACCGGCGATGTAATTACCGGTATTAAGAAGTATTTCGATCAAATCAAAAAAAATATTACTCTCCGGTTTAAATACCTTCCCGGGATGGATTATGTCTATCCCGGTAAATTCCTTATCGATGATTTTAATAAAAAGGCCGTTACTTTAGCAGAAGAGCTCATTAATCAGTTCGGTTCATCTTCCGGCATCTGGTGGGTTCATAACCATCACCTGGGAAAGAATCCTGTCTTTACACAGGCTATGCTGAATATAACGGAAAAATATAAAGATCAGCGTATTATTTTTCAGATACACGATTTTCCGGAAAGCGGCAGATTTGAAAACCTTAAATTCCTCAAGTCGAATATTACCTCCCCGCTCTACCCGGTTACGAAATCCGTAAGATATGCGGTAATAAACACAAGGGACAGAGATATTCTTATCAAGTCCGGTATACCGGATGGTTTTGTTTATCTTCTGGAAAATCCGGTAGAAATCTTCAGTACCGGAATTACCGAAGCGGAAAAAGAATCAGTCAGGAATAAGATATTCGATTATTTTCGGAAAAAAGGTCTGCCGGACAGATCTCCGGTTTCTATTCTATTTAAGGAAGGGAAAATAGCTCTGTATCCGGTACGTTCCATAAGGAGGAAGAATGTATTAGAGGCTGCAGCATTAACGCTCCTTGTTCCAGGGAAAACAAACCTGTTTGTTACTCTTCCCGGTGTTTCCAAACATGAAAAACCCTACTCCGACAGCGTTAAAAAGCTGTACGCAGAGGGGTTTATTCCGGGTCTCTTCGGAATAGGAAGCCGGCTTGATCTTATAGGCATCTCATTTGCAGATATGATGGCCGCAGGCGATACCGTACTTTCCTCATCGGTACAGGAAGGGTTCGGATTTCTCTTTATACAGTCCATGCTCCGGGGTATTCCGCTTATAGCCAGGAAAATAGATGTACTTGCCGGAATCGAGGACATCTTTATCAATCATCCCCACTTTTTTTACAGCGAATTCCTTTGTCCGGTACAAAAAAAAGACCGAAAATTATTAATAGATGAGTATAAACAAAAACTATCCGGGATTAAAAACCTTCTTCCTGAAATATCGATTGAAAAAGCAGAGGCTGAATTGAATATGGAACTGGATAATGAAATGGTTGATTTCTCCTTTTTAAATATCCCCCTTCAGATAAAAACGATAAAGAAACTGCAGTCGGAGGAGTATAAAACCGAACTTTACAGAGCTAATAATTTTCTCATGGATAAACTGCAGAGCTTCCTCCATAAAAGTATCGATATAAACAGCTATAAAAAAAACATCGAGATTATAGAGAAGAGGTTCGGATACAGAGCATTTGCTTTCCATGCAGAAAGAATAGTCGATTCCTTTAAAGATGCCGGAATACTCGAAAGGGAAAGAAATAAGATAAAATCTGAACAAATAGAGACATCCGTTATTGACAATTTCTTAAAAAAAGACTACTTAAGGCTAATTTATGAATAACCGCATCGCAAAAAACGAGAAAAATCACAAACAGCTTAATATCGGTTTTATATCCACAAGGTTTGCAGGACTGGACGGAGTTTCTCTGGAAGCAACAAAATGGGCGGAAGTTCTGGAGAGTTTTCATCATAACTGCTTCTGGTTTGCCGGCAAACTCGACAAAGATCCGGAAAAGAGTATGCATGTTCCCAGAGCTTTTTTTCAGCATCCGGAAAACCTCGAGATTAACCGGCTCATATTCGGCACACAAATACGGGACAGAAATACAACAGATCTTATTCTTAAGAATAAAGAATATTTAAAGAATAAGATCTACAAATTCATTGAAAAGTTTAAAATTGATATGATTATCGCAGAAAATGTACTTGCAATTCCTATGCACATTCCTTTAGGGCTTGCCTTAACAGAGGTTATCGTGGAAACAGGTATCCCATCAATAGGACATCATCATGACTTTGCATGGGAAAGGCCGAGATTTTTATTAAACGCGATTCAGGATATACTCCAGACTGCATTTCCTCCCGATCTGCCCTCATTGCGGCACGTAGTTATTAATTCGGTCGCACAGACAGAACTTGCAGCCAAACGCGGCATTTCTTCTACGGTCATTTACAATGTCCTCGATTTTGAAAAGATGCCCACTTATTTTGATGATTTTAACCGCGATTTAAGAACCCGTTTTAAATTCAGGGAAGATGATATACTGATACTGCAGCCTACAAGAGTTATTTCACGAAAAGGCATAGAACAGGCTCTCTACCTGACCGAACGTCTTAAAATGCCCAATCTGAACTTTCTGATATCTCATTCCACCGGAGACGAGGGTGATGAATATTACAAATGGATTAAAGAAACCGCACAGGAACGTCATGTAAACATAAAATTTCTTGCAAACAGACTGCATGATATGAGAAAGTATTCAAAATCCGGGAAAAAACTTTATTCACTCTGGGATGTATATCCTCATGCAGATTTAATTACATACCCGAGTCTTTATGAAGGGTTCGGAAATGCCTTTTTAGAGGCCGTATATTTTAAAAAACCCCTTCTCGTAAACCGTTATTCGGTTTATATCGTAGATCTGGAACCGAAGGGTTTTGATGTAATAGACATAGACGGTTTTTTAACCCAGCGTGCTGTCGATCAGGTAAAGGATGTCCTTTTAAGCAGGGACCGGAGAGAAGAGATGGTGGAGCGCAACTATCAAATAGGTAAAAAACACTTCTCCTACCAGGTACTTAAACGAAAGCTCCGTTCTATTTTTACGAGCTTCTACGGATACTTAAACGGTAACGGCAGCGGTAATAACTACGATGGTCACGGTTATAATAGTAACGGTAACAGCCACAACGGTAATGGTCACGGCCACAAGGACAGCAGCAACAGCGGCAATAATAAAACCGGTGAAATAAACAAATCCGATATAGCTTAAATCTCATTCTTAAAAGGAGACCCCGTGAAAAAAATAGCGGTAACAATACCTACCTACTGGTCATGGGAAACAACCAAAGAGAACCTGCCTGAGGATGCAGTTTTTGACCACCCTACCCCGCTTAATCTTGAAGGAACCCTTGACACAACACTGAATAGTCTAAAAGGCCTTGCAGGAGGCAGTTTTTATGTTATTCTTATTACCGCTCCTGTAAACCCCCGTATTTCAGGACAGGCCGAAGAAAAAATAGAAAGAATTATTGAACCTTATAAATCAATATACCCTGTAATGCAGTTCGGGCCGGAGGACCTTAAATATGTTCAGGAAATACTTATCCGCCATAACTGCAGCCCGGACATCATAAGCCTCGAGGCATATGCACAGATAAGAAACTGCCAGCTTTTTACATCTGCCCTGCTCGATGCGGAGCTTATAGCTGCAGTCGACGATGATGAGATTGTTCCGCCTGACTACCTAATAAGAGCTCAGGATTATGCGGGAAAAGAAGTAAGAGGAAAGACGGCAGACGGCATTGCTGGTATATATCTCAATACTGAAGGTGACTACAGGCTTAAAGAACCGGCCGGTTCCCGCAGGTCGGAAAATATATTTATAAAAAAGGCAGCGCTGATGAACGATGAGTTTTCAAAATACATGCTCGTTAAGGAGCGCCCTGTAGAATCTGCCGTTGCCCTGGGCGGAAACATGGTCTTTACAAGAGATCTCTACATCCGTGTTCCCTTTGACCCCGGTATTACAAGAGGGGAAGATATAGACTATCTTATAAATTCAAGGATGTCGGGGTATAACTGGTTCTTCGATAAAGAACTCTTTATAACCCATCTTCCTCCCGCATCTTCCGGGAAATTTCATATAAACACCACTCCCTATGCAAAACTGCAGCGTGACATACTGCGGTTTGTCTATGAAAAGGAAAAGATAAAACTGTCACAGAAAATACCCGGATTTACATCCGTCCGTGCGGAGGAACTGGGGTTTTATCCGGGAGAATTTCTTAAAGAGGGTCTGGAAGACCAGGCACTCGATATCCTTAACAGGGAGCGCCCGGAAGATGCGGATGAAAGGTTCTTTCCCCGGCCCGAAGTTCTTTTAAATGAAGCTCTGGAAAGGGCAGGAAACGCCTCGAAATATTTTAACTTTGCAAAAAAATGGCGGGAAACAGTGGAACGTGCAGCTGAAATAACAGAGTTAAAGGATTATATAAAGAAAAAACTGGATATATAGAAACTTACTGGTTGACATTTCCGTTTCCTCTTATTACATTAATAGTGTAGTAGTTCATTAAGACACTATTAATATAACACAGGAGGTTATAATGGTAGCCATAAGAAATCTGACCTTTTCCTATGGGAGCAGCCGAAAGAGTAATGAACATGCTCTGTTTAACAATCTCTCCCTTTCCCTTAAAGAATCGAATATCTACGGCCTTTTAGGCCGAAACGGAGCGGGGAAAACAACGTTTCTTAAAATTATTACAGGCCAGCTCTTTAAACAGGCCGGAGAAATAACGGTTCTCGGCACCGATCCCGGCAGACGCTTACCCGGCATGCTTTCGAAAATATACTTTCTTCCGGAAGAATTTTACCTCCCGGCCCTGACAGGAAAAAACTATGTAAAGATTTACAGCTCCTTTTACCCGGATTTTAATATTGAATTGTTTACAAAATACACAGAGGAGTTCGAAATCGATTCCGATAAAAAACTCAACTCATTATCCTACGGCCAGAAGAAGAAGTTCCTGATTGCATTCGGCCTGTCGACCGGATGCCGGCTGATTGTACTGGACGAACCGACAAACGGTCTCGATATACCATCAAAGAGTCAGTTCAGAAGGCTCGTATCCGGGTCGGTCAGGGATAATCAGACATTCATAATATCGACTCACCAGGTCCGGGATCTGGAGCATATAATAGACCCGCTTATTATTCTGGATAATGGAAAAATAATACTGAACGAAACACTGGAATCCATATCATCCAGATTAAGCATGGATGTGCAAAAGGAAAAACCGGAAGGAGCCGACGTTATCTATCGGGAAAAAACATTAGGCGGTTATGCTTTTATCCGATCCCATCCGTCAGAAGGAACAACAATAGATATTGAAGTTTTATTCAATGCTGTTATATCAGGAAAGGACAGAATCTCGAGTATTTTCGGCAGCAAAAAGGAGACTGATAATGAAACTGAATAATACTTTAAAAACAGAACGAATTCTGATGCTTTTAAAGCATGATACCTTTTTAAGCAGCAAATCCATACTTATTTCCTTTATTACTTTAAGCGCCGTAACCATTGTACTGCCTATTCTTGCTGTTATTACAGGAGATTCGGAATTTTCACATCTTGTTAATTTCTCATTAATCCTCTTTATTTTCGGATATGTAATTACTGCAAAGAGTTTCACCGATATGCACAGTAAAGAGCGTGCATACGAATGGTTTATGCTTCCGGCATCGATGCTGGAAAAATTTACGGCAAAACTGCTTATTTCATCGATAGGCTGGGCATTTCTTTTTCTTATCGTTTACACCCTGTCCGCGCTTGCGGGAGAAGGCATAAACAGCCTTATTTTTAACTACAGGCATACGTTCTTTAATCCCTTCGATGCGGATACATGGTTTGTTATATTACAGTACCTTATAACACAGTCCGTTTTCCTCTTCGGTGCGGCATACTTTAAAAAGAACCACTTCATAAAAACGATACTTTCCCTGCTTACCTTTGTTATTTCCATTGCAATTATTGCCGGACTGCTCGGCCGCATATTCTTTTTTCAGTATTTCAACGAAATCATAAAACCGGACGGACGTTTTAATTCCGCATTTAATTTTAGCTGGGATGCTTTTGCACTGCACATAACAAATCTAATGAGAATACTGGCCGTATCCGGAAAGATTGTCTATTATGCTCTCTTTGCTCCCTTCTTCTGGCTGCTGACCTACTTTAGAATAACAGAAAAAGAGGTAAAAAATGGAGTATAGAGGAAACAAGGCTATCTATATTCAGATTGCAGATACGATCTGCGAAAACATACTGACTAAAACATGGAAAGAAGAGCAGAGGATTCCCTCCATACGGGAAATGGCAGTAACTATGGAGGTAAATCCCAATACTGTAATGAGAGCGTACAACTACCTCCAGGAGGGGAGAATTATACACAACAAAAGGGGAATCGGATATTTTATAATGAAAGGAGCATATATGACAGCATTACATCTAAAAAAAGATGATTTTATTCAGAATGAACTACCATACATCTTTAAGATGATCGATATTCTAAATATAAATTTTGAGACATTGCAGGAATTATACAAAGAGTACAAAGAGAGGAGATCAGCATGAAAAAAAGTAATAAAATACTTATCTATGCAGGAGTTTCTATTGTTGTCATACTTATTATTCTTACGGGTATTTTCCGCTACTATACAGGTAAAGTTCTAACTAAAACCGGTACATCATCAGGCATATTATCGATACCGGAACCCGGAATGGAAACAAGTTTATTTAAAATAACGGATTTTAACCGTGTGGAAGCCAATGGAGGGTGGAAAGTCCGTATCCGGCAGGGCACTGCATGGCAGGTTAAAATAGATTTTACAAAGAGACAGAGCAAGAATCTGGATATAAGAAAAAACGGCAATACCCTGTACCTCGGATTTGTGCCCGGTACTACTTTAAGGAAAATAAAAGCAAAAGCATACATCACCATGCCTTCCCTGGCCGGCCTTAATGGAAACGGGGGCCTTTCCGCTTCCTTCACCGGGTTTACAGGAAATAATATCAATATCACTTTTGCAGGAGGAATATCCGTAAAGGGAAGCAAGAGCAGCTTTAACAGCCTTAACCTGAATATAAGCGGGGGTGCGGATATGGATTTAAAGGATGTGCCCGTGCATGATGCGGATGTCAACATGAGCGGTGCGGGTAGTATTGTGCTTACCATGACAGGCGGTATTCTAAAGGGAAGCATAAGCGGAGCAGGACTTTTAAAGTATTACGGATCCGTATCGGAAGAACGTATTAAAATCAGCGGTGTTGCTAAAGTTCAGCATAAATAGTATTCCGGAGAAATCCATGTTATACTGTAACGGCAAGACAAAACTTTAAATTACTGCGGAAACTGCATGTGAAAAGATTAATTATTATCATCCTCGTACTTTTATTCTATATTCCCGCACTTTACGCCCAGTATGTACCCGGCATTAAATGGAGAGAAATTACAACTCCTCACTTTAACATCATTTTTCCGGCGGAATTAAATACCGAAGCGGAAAGAGCTGCAAATCTGATGGAACATATCTATATTCCCATCGGGAAAACCCTGGACTCTTCCCCGGGGAAATTTCCCCTGTTATTAACAAATACAGGCATAACTCCAAATGCTTACGTACAGCTTGCACCCAAACTTTCGGAGTGGTATCACCGTCCTCCCGAGGGTTATCTTCTGGGAAGCGGTGAATGGTACTCTCTCCTCGCGACACACGAGACCAGGCACATGGTTCAGTTTACAAAAATCGACCGGGGATTTAACAGGGTTGTTCATATATTATACGGCGGAATCGGAGAACTTGCCATGGAAGCATTTTCCATACCCGGATGGTTTTTAGAGGGAGATGCGGTAACAACGGAAACGGCATTGACAAACTCGGGAAGAGGCAGGATGCCGGTATTTACACGGGACATCAGAACCCTTCTTCTCTCGGGAAAGAAGTTCTCATATTACAAGGCGGCTCTGGGCAGGAATACCTATAAAGACTACTACCCGGGCAGGTATAATTTAGGATACCTGCTTGTCGCATACCTGCGCGATACCGACGATGCCCGGATCTGGAGCAGAATCTTAAACAGAACATCGAATCTGTCGTTTATACCGCTAATGTTCAATATAGCCGTAAGAAAGGAAACAGGAAAAAGTTTAAGCGGACTCTACAATGAAACAATGAGCTATCTTAAAAACGAATGGGAAAAACAGCTTAAAAGTATCAACATTACAGAGGCTGTAAAGATTAATAAAACCAGAAAGTACGGATGGACAAATTATAACTATCCCTTTCCCCTGAAAGACGGCTCGATTATCGCATTAAAATGGGGCATGGATGATGCGGAAAAACTTGTACAAATACTGCCCGATGGAACAGAAAAACAGATTATGCCTATTTCGCCTATCGACGGTCATATTTCCGAACGGAAAGGAATGGTCATCTGGTCGCAATCCTATCCGGACCCGGTATGGCAGAGCAGGGCATGGGCGGATATTGTTATCCTTAATTTAAAATCACGGAGGAAGATCAGAATCACAAACAGAGGGCATTTCTTTGTACCGTCTCTGTCGCCTGACGGCAAACTTATAGCTGCCGTAGAGTTTACACCGGAGAGAAAATGCTCTCTTGTAATATTCGATATTGCAAAAAGAAAGGAAATATTCAGATTCCCCGCAGGAGCGGATGAACTGTTCGGATCGCCGGCATGGACAGAGGATGGTTCCCGGATTGTTCTTACCCGGCAGGGCTTAAACGGCAAATCACTCTCTCTAATTGATATTTCAGCTTCCTCCATACGCGATATTATTCCGCGTTCATGGAATGACATAGAGAATCCCCGGGTTTTTAAAAACCTTGTTTTCTTTAGCTCCTCATATTCCGGCATCGATAATATTTATGCACTGAATATCAAAACAAATAACATATACAGGGTTTCCTCGAGAAAATTCGGGGCATATCAGCCGCAGATCTTTATATCAGGGGGGAAACCGGTATTAATCTACTCGGACTATTCACCTGACGGGTCAAATATCGTAAAGGCACAGGTAACACCAGAACAGTGGATTAACATAAAACAACTAAAACAGTTTAAACCGCTTTTTGTAAACAAGATTACCGGGCAGGAACAGGGCGGAAGCATTGTGGGCAGTAACGATATCCCTGATAAAGTCTATCCGGTTAAGGATTACTCTCCCCTGCTGCACAGTATTAATATTCATTCCTGGGGTATTATTCCGGAATCAACAGAAAGTATCGGTTTCTTTATTATGAGTAACGATATCCTGAATACACTTAAGTTAACCCCCTCTATTTCTTATAATTTCATAGAAAATACTTTCGGTGCGGATTTAACGGCTATATACTCAGGGACATTTCCGGGCATATCATTATCTTCGTACATCCGGGGACGGCATACAAGAGGCGAAGGAGAACCCGAACGTACATATCTCCAGGAATCCGGCAGCCTGGCATTACTCTTTCCGCTCGATTTTTCCGAACCGCCTGTAACGTCCGGACTTTTTACTTCTATCGGAATCAGCTATTCGGCTGTTTCCGGTTGGAATTCCACCTATCCTCAGGAAATTCCACCGCCGCCCATATTCCCCTTAACCGCAGATTTAAAGTATTACAGCTTTATTAAACAGGCTCACAGAGATATTCTCCCGCGCCTTGGAACAGAAAACAGCATTTCGATTACAGGGACACCTTTTGAAGGAAATCAAACCTATCAGATATTCTTAAACTCAAAAGTGTATCTGCCCGGATTATTAAGGCATGACAGTCTTAAATTATCAATTGCATATTTAGATAATACTTCCGGCAGTTATACTCTTATAAATCCCTTTATAGATTACAACACTATAATTATTCACGGCTATCCTGCTGCAGATTACAGTAATTTTGTTAAAGCCTCTTCGGAATACACATTTCCGGTCTTCTATCCGGATCTTGCACTGGGCCCGTTTCTCTATATTTCGCGGTTAAAGGGGAAACTTTTCTATGATGCGGGCATCAATCTGAATGATTACGATTTTAACCTGCTCCAATCGGCAGGTATGGAACTGATAATGGAGTTTATGCCCCTTACTCTGCCGTTACCTTTAAATATCGGAGTGCGTTTTATATACAGAATAACCGACAATAACTTTAGGATAGAGGATACGGTATTTTCTCTGGGAATCGATTTTTAATAAATCCCTACTCTTTATCCCATATTCTCCTGATCAAAGATTTAAAGGATTGCCAGCCCCGGGAAACTGCTGCACCCGGTTTTCCGGCATTCTGTTTAGTCCGCATCGATACATTCCGCAGAATCCGTGCCGAACGCCCATTAAAGGCATTATCCCCTGAATTCAGATACTCCATGACGGAAACATTGCCAACCGAATTTCTTATGGAATCGGCGACTTTATTATAAATTCCCCCTGCCTCATTTCCGATTTTAAGTGTTTCCGATCTTTTCCCCAGCAGACATTCCAGAACACTCTGCACGGTAATCTTATCCAGCGACCTTGCAGGGACCAGACCGGTATCATTTTTACCTGTAAACAGAACCAATTGTTCCCTGTAAAAGCTCTCCACAAAGAAATTAATATCTGCCGAAGTAAGGTTCATAACCTCCGCCAGTTCCGGCTGTGTAACGGGCCTGCCCCCGTCGAGGAAACGCCGTGCAATATGAAAGTATAATTCCAGACCAAGCAGCAGCTTCTCCGCAGGATTCATCTCCTCCGGTGTTTTTATCAACCAGGATGAATTCCAGTGCTGATGTACATAGGCTATTTCCAGGGACAGCAGTACAATCGCCCATGCAATATAGAGCCAGAGGAGCAGTATGGGAACCGCAGCCAGGGAACCGTAAATCACCGACATTTTAATGACATATCTCGTCCAGAAGAAAAATATTTTTCTTGCTATTTCCCACATCACCGTTCCGGAAACTGCACCGATAAGGCCGCTTTTTAATGAAACTCTGTCACGCGGCAGAAGGACGATCATAAGGAGAAATGCAAAAAAAAGAATAATAAGAGGGACGATTTCCAGAAGAAAGGAGAAGGATTCCCCGATTCCTTTTAGCCTGGAAAACATAATAAGAGACCGAAACATCTCCGTCAGGCTTAAACCGATACTCACAAGGAAGCTTCCGACTATAAGGACGGAGACGTAGGTAGCCAGACGTCTTAACGAAAGCACTCTGGGTTTACTGCCCCAGATATCATTAAAATTATTCTGTATCGTATTAAACAGAAAGACGGATGTAATTAAAAATACAAACAAACCGACAACACCCAGAGCCTGTGTGTTGCCGATAAATCTTGTAACGTACTCCATTATTACTTCCTGGCTTGCAGGAAGAAACTGTTTAACGAGCACACTCTGAAAATTTTTTAGTATACCTTCGAAAGATCCGAACGAGGAGAGAAGCGAAAAGATAAGAGCAGACAGCGGTACCAATGCAAGCAGACTGGTAAATGACAGGCCCGAAGCTCTTTCGAAACACCTGTTGCGCTGAAATTCTTTCCGGAGCCTCTGTAAAAATAATTTGATGATATTTAGAACTGCCATATTCCCGCTTAAGTAAGAATGATATATATAAAAAGCGGTGTCAAGCACACGACAATTTCCTATGGAACTATGGAAGATACCGTACGGGTATTAATTCCCCGTAACAGGATGGGTATCTTTAAAATCCGCATGAGGAATGGGTAGAACCGTTACCGTTCCCCTGTCTATGTTCTTTTTAAGGTGCTGTTTTACCTCGTCTTTGGCGGAAAAGTAAAATATCTGCCAACCGGACTGTGCCAGACCGATAAGCATCTCCATCTGCATGGCTATTCTTTTTCTATCCGATTTTAGAAACGGATCGTCCAGGATAAAAAAACCCTTCTCTTCAGAAAGCAGTCTTTCCCCGAGTGCTGCCCTTATTGCAAAGTAAAGCTGGTCGTATGCACCCCCCGAGAGCTGTTCCGGGTACAATTCCGTGCCGTCGATCCGTTTTACCATAATACGATGCTCATCAGGAGTATAGTAAACTCCCGTATATATGCCGCCTGTTATTTTACCATAGTAACGGGATACCGGGCTTTCATCGCCGAATAAACTGCCTATCTTTTTCTCTTCCTCGAGGATAATTTTATCGAGAATATCGACGGCGGTTATGATATTCTCCCTCTGCCTGTTGAAATTCCGCAGAAAATCCTCTACTTTCCTCTTTCCGTACTTTAAATCTTCCACGGACATTAATGTAAAATCCACAGTATCATCCTGCAGTATAAATTCGATCTCCGTTTTAAAGCCTTCGATACGCTTGTGCACAGCGGAAAGTGATTCATTCAGCTCTTCTATTTTTCTGATTGATTCTTCGAGCATCCTCTCCGCCTGTTCCGCTTCGCTCCCGGAAAAAATAACTTCCCCGGCACCTTCACTGCCGCTTTCAAGTTCGTCAATCTTTCTCTGCCACATCTCTGCAGAAGCATGAATATCATTTCCCACACTTCCGAATTTATCCTTTAAAGCAGACTTTAAGTAATCCAGCCGGCTTTCCATCCGGGACTTCCCGTCGAGTTTAGCACCGTACTCATCACTGTCCGCCGTATTGGAAGAATTAAGGATATTCCGTATATCATCTTCGTACTTTCTGATTCTTGATCTGATCGTATCCATATCCCTGCGAATCTCTTCCACCCGTTCTTTTAACGAAGAACCTGTTCCCCTCAGCCCGGACAATTCTTCCTTTGCAGTATCTATCTTTGATTTAAGTTCCGCTAAAAAAATACGGATATCATTGCTGCCCGATCCCCTTATCCCGAGGGCTGCCGCTTTGTTTACGAGCATCCTTTCTGCTTTCTTTAGCCCTCCCTTTGTATTTAAATAAAACAGATAGACAACAGTCAGGATAATAACAGCGGTGCCTGTTACAGCACCAGCAATGTAGAAAAAGAGAGACGGCTGTGCAATCGTACCGGCCATGGAAAGCAGCAATAAGACAGCGGAAACAAGAAGGGCGGTAAATACAAACCGTTTCCCCGCGTTCTGAGATTCCAGCCTCTGGGATAATAAATCACATCTGCCTACAAGCGGCTTTAAAGTCTCATCCGCCCGGGCTGCCGTATTTTCCAGCTGTTTAAGTTTTATATCACGGCTTTCATACTTACTCTCATTAAGTCCTATCTTACTCTCTATTTCTTCTAACTTGGTTTTTAATTCTTTTACTCTCTCTTTATCATTCTTAATAAGATTTTCCAGCTGTTTAAGCTTATTATAATTTTCGTTGTTAAACTGTCTAAAATCATCGTATTTTTTCGATATTCGTTTAAGGTCTTTAAGATGCTCACTGTACTTTTTAAAATCCAGTCGTTTTTTTGCGATATTAAGCTGCTTTATTTTTCCTGTAAGATAGGCTGCCTCTTCCCGTACTTTTACAAGCTCTTCCTCCAATTTGCCGTATCCTTTATCCTCCGAAACTTTTAGAAATTCCGCAGCATTCTTAAGAAAAACCTCCGCCGCGGTAAGCCGGTCCTTAAGCCGTTTACTCTCCTGCTTATTCTCCACCTCGAGAGTAGGCGTAAGCTTCCCGATTTTCTTAAGTTTTTCTTTTATCTTTGTAATTCTGTTCTTGCGTAATCCTGTAAGCCGTTCGGTTATATCCGTATAAAAATTATCCTCATCGGAAATCGATAAATCACTGTTTCTTATCACAAAGAGGTTAAAAAAAGACCGGGGAGATATATTAAGATCTTCAGAGAGATTCCCACTGTCAGGGAATTGCTTCGTTTTATTACCGGAAAACCGGACATTTACACTGCCGGCCGGTTTTTCATTTACCCTCTCTATGCCTTTAATACTTCGAAAACCCTTCGGGAAAAGCATTTTTATTAAAGCTTCTATTGTAAGCGTTTTCCCGTCTTCGTTTTCTCCCCAGAAGAGATTAAACATTCCGGGCTTAAAGGTTTCCGAATCGGTCAAAGGCCCGTACCGCCTTAAGAAAAAATCGACAATCCGCACTGCTTAAGCCTCCATAACTGCTCGAAGAAGCAGGTTTTTAATTTCCATATTCCTCTGCTCGTCCCTTGATTCCTCTGCAAGCTTATCGCAGAATTCTTTGTATGTTTCATCCTCGAGAATTCTTCCGAGGTCTTTGAATTCAAATATTTTTCTGCTGCAGTTTTTCTCTTTAAGAAGCTTATTTATACCTTCGGACAGTTTCTCTTCGCTCATGTTCAGTTTTCTGCCGTCATAAAATCCGTTTATCCTCACAAGCAAAGCAGCCGCAGGAGATACTTCGGAAAGCCTTTTTTTTATTGATTCCAGAGGATCATCCTCTTTAAAAGGGTTCAGAGTGATCTCCAGCGATTCGTAGAAGAAACTGCTAACAGGATGTTCCGACGGTACTTTTCCCGGTTCGAAGATATTTACCTTACGTATTCCCGTTTCCTTTTCCGTAACGGAAACAGGCGAACCGGGATATACAAAGTAACCTGCGTCTCCAAAACGGTTAATATCAAAATTGGTGTGGAAATGACCTGCAAGGACATAATTCCACGGAAGACCGGCAAAATAGCTGAGCCTTACGGGGAAGTAGCGGCTTGCTCCCTCATTGCCGTAATTTTCCCAGATCCCCGATATATCGAGCAGTTCCCCATGCAGGAGAAGGACAGCGGGAACATCATTTTTAACCTCTTTAGCCGCCCTGCGGAGCATGAGAAGAATTTTTTCGCTTCTTAAATCCTTATACGGAAATCCCCATACGCTAACCCCTTCCAATTCGACCGGATTAAACAGGTCTCTTATAACCTTAACATTTTCACCGAAAAAAACACCTTCCGGGTAAGATTCCGAATCATGGTTTCCGGCAATAACTACAATGGGAAAGGAAGCTCTTTCGAATTCCGCACGAACCGTTGCACGCATGGCATTTCCCGCACGGTCGCTGTCGAAGAGGTCGCCGGAAATGACCATGAGATTTACCTTATTCCTGTTGCCCTCGCTGATGATGGTTCTCAGTGCAGTCCAGCGTTCCTCCCGGTGCGGATTCTCCTTTTCCGTTAAATGCAGATCGGAAGTATGCAGTATCTTCATATCATGATTTTACAGTCAGGCATAAATATATGCAACAAAGAATCAGCATAATAAATCATAAACTATCCGGATAGAATCAGATGAATACTGTAATCTATGCTTCTGCCGGAAAAACTAAGTACAATAGGTTTAATCTTCCGCCGGAGATTCTACAGGTATATTAACAGTCTGTTTATCCATATGGACATCAATCTGAGGAAATGGTATTACAATTCCGTTTTCCTTAAACTGCTTCCAGATTTCGAAATTAATCCATGAGAGTGCTTTTAACTTCTGAGTCGAATCCGGAATCCAGCTCCATAGTTCCATGAGAATTCCCGAATCCTGGAATTCCGCCACTCTTACCTCCGAATCCTTCCCTGGTATTACATAAGGACAGCCTTCCGATAACCGAAGCAGGACTTTCCGTGCAGTCTCCAGGTCTGTCTGATATGATACCTGCACCTTGTTGATTATTATAATTCTTCTGTCCTTGTAGGAATAGTTGTGGATATTATCACCTACAAGTTTTCTGTTCGGTATCATAATACTCTCATTAGTCAGGGTATTAATAATTGTAGAGCGCAGTTTTATCTGCACAATATCCCCTTCCAGATCACCGATTAATATTCTATCCCCCTCTTTTATGGGGCGTTCAAAGATAATGATAATACCGGCGAAGAAATTTGCAACGGTATCCTGCAGACCGAAACCGAGTCCGATTCCGAGAACACCGAAAATAACCGCCAGGGAGGACAGGTTAAGCCCGATAATCGATAACCCGATTACGATAACTATTGTAAGCACGGTATATCTTATAAGTGTCGAAATGGAGAATTTAGTTGATTCATCTATTGTAATTCTGTTTAAAACGGTTGTATCTATAAATCCCTTTGTTGCCTTTGCAGACCATGAGGCTATATAAAACACGGGAATTGCAAGCAAAACTGTGATTATTGAAATATTAGTTCCGCCGGATGAAAAAAACGGCTGCTTAAGAATATTCCAGAAGCTTAACATATACTTCTGTATTTCCGTCTCGAAGAAATTTGCAATAAGTACTGCCGTTATTGCTAAAAAGATTATCCTTAATCCGAGTCTTGTGTACTTGAATATATTTTTCTTTAATTTGATGTTTAGTTTTTTCGGCTTGTATATGACTTTCCTGGATAGATACAACAGTATTTTGTAAAGTATAAAAAGACCGGAAAGCGGCAGTATAAAACGAATAATAACCTGCAGAGGAGAGAAAGAAAGTTCTATCTCCCCTATCCTTATGTTCGAAGTAATCCAGCTTAAGATATTCCGCATCACATATCATTTTTCGGCATTTTGCCCCTTGATCAGTAATAACATCTGCGGAAAATACTGCTAACCTCCGTACAGCGCCTTTATAACATCGATTTTTGCATTATCAGGAATCTTAAAACTATTTCTTGCAGCCCTCTTTACAATCCGGCCGTTTACCCTGATAACAACATGCGGATTTTTTATTCGATACCCTAAAAAGGCAAAAATATCATCGAAAGATAAATCCGGGCGCCACTCCATTTTCTTATTATTGACGGTTATCAAAACGCTCATCCTTTGCTTAAAACATCATACCATACAGACAGACCTGTTTCCATCGGGGAAATAATATATTTCTATCTTTCCGGGTTCCAGCGTATCCTATTCTGAATATTTTCCGCACGCCCTTGCAAAAGATTATGGCTTCGATTAGCATTCTAATGAGGAGAAAAATGAAACGTTTGTTTTTTTCTTTTATGATCTTACTTATACCGGCGCTTCTCTCTGCGCAGGAAGAAGTCGGAGAGTCTTCATGGGGTTTTAAGTTCAAGGTACCCTCCGGATGGGTCTATAAAAAGACAGAGGGGGGGATGGTCCTTGGCCACAATTCCATAGCAGGCATGATAATTGTATTCCCGCATATGTTAAAAAACTTGCAGCAGGTGCAGCAGGAGATGCAGCGAGGGATCAAGGAAGAAGGTATGCAGCTTTTTCTGTCAGGAAGGCTTATGCCCTTAAGCAGTAACGCATTTGCCGGAGATTATCAGGGATATACAAACAACCAGCAGGTTAAAGCCAGGTGCATAGGTACGGCCTCTCCCTATGGAGGGGGTGCATTTATTATTGCCCTTACCGTACCGGAGCAATACGGACGCAGGTTATCAAATCCGGCGGATTCTATAGCTATAAGCATGAGATATTTAAAGTCAGATGTTTCCGGCCTTGCAGGTTATTTTTCAGGCACATGGAAACATTGGTCAAAATACGGAGAAATCAGGGTCACTCTGGCTCCTGACGGGAATTACAATTATTACGATGAATCGAGTTACTCGGGCAACTTTACCGAAGGAGGGGAGCAGACCGGAGCCTGGGGTCTGGCAGGTCAGAACGAAGAGAAGGGAGTATGGACTGTCAGGGGGACAAGGCAGAGGGGAACACTGGTGATCACCTATCAGGACGGAAGTCAGGACTTTATTGAGTACCGGGTGCATGAAAAAAACGGAGAAATATACTGGAATGAATATTACTTTGACGGTAAATTATACACTAAGTAAATCGAATAAAAACAGAGAGTAAATAAAATGAGAAAACATATACTTCCATCCGTTATTCTTTATTTCCTGTTTGTTTTTGTGGTTATCGGAAATATATCCGGTCAGGAAAAGAAAGTCACCTATACGGTATATTCGAATGCTGCAGAGATGTTTTCCCTGAAAGTTCCGGCGGGTTGGCTCCCTGCCAATCAGAAGAGTAAAGTGGTTATTTATATCATCGTGGAGACTTCGAAAAATGTTCCGATTCATTCTTTTAACATTCAGAAAATCCCGGTAAACTTCTCCGGGGAAGAATCTCCATTGGCTGCGATAGATCTTGTTGCACAGCAATTTTACGATCAACTTTCAGGAGCGGAAGACTTTAAGCTGATCAAAGACAGGTACCTTTCCGTAAAGGACAGGGAAATCAGGGAGACGATTTTCTCTCTTAAATACGGTAAAGCAACCCTTATGCAGGCACAGACTTTTATCTATAACAAAAATGCAGTTTACGTGCTGGTTTACACTGCGGATAAAACCGTGTATAACGAGGAAATTCATAAAACGGCATTAAACAGCTTCAGCTTCCGTTAAGTGCCGGCGCTTAAGTACAGCGGCGGGAAGACGCTTAGCTCCAAAAGACGGGTTATATTCATTATTATCTATGTTATCGGCAGCCTTAAATAATCATATGCGGTGATTATTCGAAACCCTGCCTTTTTATACAATGAAAGCGCATTAATGTTGTCTATCTGAACTTCAAGTACGATCTCTTTTCCGGGTTTCATATTATAATACTTTTTTACCATATAATTAAGTGTCTGTCTGCCGAATCCTCTATTTCTGTATTCCGGATTAATACAAAATCCGTGAATATAATATTTCTTTTCTTCGATATAGATTCCGATCATACCGATTATTTTCTTATGGTATAATAAAGTATAAAAGATTCTTTTGTCTGATGAGAATACTTCATTTTTTGAATCATTAAAAGAAGTCATATTGATTTTACCAAGGTCGGGTTTATCACTGATTATTGCCTCCCTGATTTGCAGGCCATTATCCATTTCTAAATCGGGCAGCTGTTGAGGATTCAATTTCATGGAATATTCCGAATACTCATAATCTGCATTAATATGATTTAAGACATTCCTGCCGTCTTTTGAATTTTTATCGCAAACAAAAAGTAAATCAGGAATGCCTCTTCCGGCAAGTTCAATTGTTACTTCATTTAAAAGCTTCGAGAATAATCCTTTTCTTCTGAATTCCGGAAGCGTAAAAGCTGCTGCTTCTGCTTCGATCTTCCGTGGCACAAATAGAGTGATAACACTTAGAAGTGTATCTTTGTCGTAAAGTAAAAAAGTATTAATATCCGAATCTTTTTTAAAATCATCAGTTTGATCAAATGTGTGGCTCAGACTATCATGTTTGTTGCAGGCGGAAATAATATTATGAATATCTGCAATTTCCGTACCAGTCAATTTTTTCGGCTTTTTTACCTGATACTGCATCCTGCTTTTCTTTCCTTTGATTTTTTCTTCTCAGAATATAACAAACCGGGCTCGTCGACTGCAAAAAAATGCTGTTTATGCGAAATTTTCAGAAAATCTTTTTCCGAATTCAATACATTTTTCCGCACTTTCATTATCCGGATTCCAATTGACTTTAAGGATCTCATCCGCCATCTCAAATCCGGACGCTTCCAATCTGTCAGAAATGATTTTAGCCGATTCACCGCTCCATCCATAGCATCCGAATGCAGCAGCTTTCTTTTTCTTAAAATTAAGACCTTTTATTAATTCAAGGATAGCAGCTACAGATGTTAGGATACCTTTGTTAACTGTAGGGGAACCCATAATAACAGCTTTGGACTTGAATATTTCTGTAATCACATCATTTTTGTCTCTTTTTTCAAGATGATAAAGTTTAACCTTAACTTCTTTGTCCGCTTCTCTGATCCCTTTTGCAATGTATTCGGCCGTTCTTCGCGTGCCGCTCCACATGGTATCATAAATAATTGTGATCTGATTCTCCTGATAATCATCAGCCCACTTTAAATATTGCTCGATAATCTGCTCAGGATGGTCTCTCCAGATCATGCCATGGGACGGACAAATCATATCAAGCGGAAGTTTTAATGACAGCACTTCTTTTATTTTCCTGATAACTACAGGACTAAATGGGGTTAAAATGTTTGCATAGTATTTAATACATTCCTCATACAGTTCTGCCTGATCAACCAGGTCGTTGTACATTAATTCGGAAGCATAGTGATGCCCGAAAGCATCATTGCTGAACAGCAAGCTGTCTCCCGTTAAATAGCAGAGCATACTGTCAGGCCAATGGAGCATGGGCATCTCGACAAAAACCAAATCCTTACCTCCCAGGCTCAGTGTGTCACCGGTCTTAACAACATTAAAATTCCAGTCCTGATGATATTGCCCTTTTAATGATTTAAGCCCGTTTTTAGTACAATATACCGGTGTATCAGGGATATTGCGCATGAGTTCCGGCAGCGCACCGCTATGGTCGGGTTCGGCATGATTTGCGATTACATAGTCGATTTTATTCAGATCAATTTCATTGGCGAGGTTTTCTACAAACTCTTTAGAATAAGGCCCCCATACAGTATCGATCAAAACATTTTTATCTTCTTTGATCAAATATGAATTATAAGTCGAACCGCGGTGTGTCGAATATTCAAAACCATGGAATCTTTCGAGTTCCCAGTCGATCTTGCCGACCCAGTATACGTTATTCTTAATGTTAAAACTCATGATAAACCTCCTATTGTATCCACATTTTATTCCTCACCGAAATATTTCTCAATTACAGCTGTAATTGCTTTTATATCCTCATCTGCAAGCACTGTATTACCTGCATTTGCATTTTCTATTGCCTGTTCGGGCCTTCTTGCTCCTACCAGCGCATGTGTACAGCCGGGCTGCTGAACTGTCCAGGCAATAGCTAATTGTGCAAACGTCAGGTTATATTTTTGAGCTACAAGTTTAAATTCCTCGAGCATCTTTGCAATTTTTTGTCTGTTTTCCAGACTGAAACGGGGATTCATATTACGCTGGTCACCATCTTCGAATTTCCGCTCAGGGCTTATTTTACCTGTAAGCAGACCCTGGGCCAATGGTGAATAGGCTAAAAAAGCCAGGTTATTCTTACTACAGTAGGGCAAAAGGTCTTTTTCAGGTTTCCGGTCGAGCATACTGTACCCTTCCTGGTCGATGTCCAGAGGACCTGCTTTACGGTAATCATCCAGTTGTGCAACAGTCGCATTACAGGCCCCTATAGCTTTTATCTTGCCTTCTTTTTTGAGTTTTAAAAGTTCATTCATAGTCTCTTCGATCGGTGTAGTTGAATCCTGCCAATGTGTTTGATAAAGGTCTATCACATCGGTACCTATACGTTTTAAACTTTGTTCGATTTCATATCTGATATTTTCAGGTGTAAGGGAACGGTATATCTTTTTCCCGATAGCTTCTTTATGCGGTCGTTTTTCATCGGAATAGAAAAAGAACTCGCCTTCTTCCTTGTGCCATATAAGCCCGCATTTTGTTGCAAGCACAACTTTATTACGGCGGTCGCAAATAGCTTTCCCAACGATTTTCTCGGAAACCCCGAAGCCATAAGCCGGTGCTGTGTCAATAAGATTAATTCCCGAATCAATGGCTGCATGAATTGCAGAAATTGCTGCTTTTTCATCAGTGCCTCCCCACATCCAGCCGCCTATAGCCCAGGTACCAAGTCCGACAACGGACGCCTTTATACCTGATTTTCCTAGTGGTCTATACAGCATTATTTATGCCTCCTCCTATAAATATCAACCGGAATTATAAACCCGGTTTTTATATCTTATTCCGGCTAATCCGGAATATTTAATTACATTACCTCTTTGCAGAACCTATACGGCGGACCGGTATTATTCTCCTATTCAATCTCCCGCATAATCTGCAGTCTATCGAAAGCAAGGGAACTATACAACAAGCCTGCCTGTCATTTTGAGATCATTGATACTTATGAAGGCGATTTATTTTGTACATAAGTACGTGTAAATAAATCCATTTTCCACATTGGTATCCAGAATAGAAAATCCTGATTTTGTCAACAAATCCTCCAAAATCCAGTCTAAGGTGGAATACTCTTTTCTTATGTGCCCGATGATTTCTTTTGTGAACTCAGAGCCTGCAGGCTTTTCGATACCTTCAATTATGGTGTTAAAGAAACATTCATAATTTTCTATATCCGAAGGGTAAACCACATCTTTGAGAAAAAATCTACCTCCTTTTTTCAACAAGTTATAAATGTTTTTTAATGCAATAGATTTCCAAAAATCAGGCAAATGATGGAGAGCGAGCTGGGTGAAAATTATATCAAATTGTTCCGGTGATTCGTTAAAAGTCAGAAAGCCGGCATGTTTAAATTCAATGTTTTTTATTTCTCTTGATTTTGCCTTTTTCGCTGCATAATCAAGCATGACAGGAGAAACATCAAGTGCAAAGACTTTCTGAGAAAACCGTGATAGGGCAACTGCAAATTCTCCGGTGCCGGTACCAAATTCCAGGACTTTGGATTTTGTTGTCGGGGCTGTAGCTTCGACTAAATTGTTTATCTCTTTTTTGATGTCCCTCAATTTTCGCATTCGCACATCATACTTCTCCACTTCCTCACAATTCGCATAGTCTACCCCGATTTGCTGAAGTTCGTTATATTGCCACCTATTTGTTTCCATTTGCCTTTTACTCCTGCCGTTCATTCAGGTAATTTCATGTGACTGCTTTTTACACAATTATTTAAATACCTCATCCCCGGCGTTACGATTTATTTATATAGCATGATAGACGGGAACATACTATTACTGCCGCTTGCTCTATTAATTTTCCCGCTCAATAGAGTATTCGCGTTTAGTATGTACCATGAGCTGAACCACCTTCAAGGGACAAATCCGAAGTTAAATTTGTCCACTTCATCAACGGTATTTTTTGCCTTTCCATATAATAGGAATATATATCCCCTGTTTCTTTAAGCCGTGCCCCCCTGGTATCATTAACACCCGGAAACATATGACGATATATATCCCATGTATGGAAATCAATAATATTTATAAAAAGTTACTCACTGCCTATATACCTCTTTCCATTTAAATATATCCGAATGGTATTTAACATCCATTTTAAGTGGTTTCACAAGCCAAACAGAAAACAAGCCCCGTTATAGTCCGGAATAATGGCTGGGCTGCGGTGCAGCCGTGAGTGCGGTCATATACGGCCACCGGGATAATCAGCAAAAAACCAATACTGAGCAATAAACGTGTCAGACCAGGGTATCTCTGCCGGTGTTCAGGATAATATAAAGCTGTTCCCCCCCTATCTTTTTAATCCGGTGCCGTTCGTCATGTGCCGATTTGTTGAATAATTTCCGATGAAGATATTACATTGGCATAAGCCGCCCCAAGCGCTGCCATATATGCTGCATGAACATAACGGCCTGGAACATCAATTCCGCCATACGAAAGATTCCTTGTCGCACAGGCATCATCAGCAACAATGCAGGCAAATCCTTTGTCGAATGCTGCTCTGACAGTAGCATCTATACACATATGCGACATCATGCCGCAAAATACGATTTTTTTTATGCCTTTCTCATGTAAGAAATCTTCAAGCCCTGTGTCCCGGAAACTATTCGGGAAGTGCTTGGTAATGATTTTCTCTCCGTTTAAAGGAAATACACTTTCATGTATTTCAACACCTGTTGTTCCCGGCAGGAAAAAAGCTGCATCTTCTTTCGTCGATATATGCCGGATATGAACTATGATTTTGTTCTTCCTTCTAAATGCGTATAATAAAGATTTTGCCATTTCAGCCGCTTCTTCCGAGTTAACAACCTCCATGCGCCCGCCGGGAAAATAATCTTTTTGGACATCAATGATAACTAACGCATCCGGCATTAAATATCTCCTTTTATGAAACTTTCTCTGCGGATTTTTATCACAAAAAAATCTATGAAGCGGCCTTGTATGGTTTCTTTTATTCTACTGCTATGAAACACACTTTTCCACCCATTTTAATCCATCCTTCGACAGGGTATTAGAAATTGATATTTTCTCCACATTAAGGAATCGAGCAAAATCTGTAAAACATCTTATTAAAGCATCTCTCATATCCTGATTAATATTTATATCTTTTTCCCACCACCAATTTTGTATTATTAATCCTTTATTTTTTCGATCTATAATCGGTTCGCAGCGGCCGATAAAGCTTTCATTGTATATTACAGGAAGTACATAATATCCGTATTTTCTTTCTTTTACAGGAGTATAGACTTCCCATTTGTAATCGAAATTAAAAATCTTAGATACTAATTTTCTATCCCAAATAAGATTATCCAACGGAGCAATCACTGATGCTTCCTTGTGTTTTTCTTTGTTCTCTAATATTTTTAATTCTTTTTTTGGTAAATAGAATATTTCATCTATACCAGCTATCTTAACCTCTACAATTTCATCTTTTTCTAAAAGCTTTTTTATTGATTGTGAGCGCTCTTCTTTTTTTAAATGACTGCCGAGCCAGGCATCACCGGATTTATTCCATAATAATCCGATTGCACCAATTCTTCTTTTCGCATACCATTCATAAAAATCATCTAATGCCTTATTCGGATCTGGTTCGTTAAGTATTGAAACAGGGAGAAGCTTTTCCGTTAAACCGTAATATTTACGGGTTCCTTCTTTATGATGAATCAACAATTCTCCGCAGTGATACATGCTCTCTAATGCTGCCCTTCCAATATCTGTAGGAGCCCATGACCAATTAACTTTCCGATTACCATTGACATCTTTCGAACTTATATATCTATTCTCTTTTATCTTCTTTATGATTTCATTTCTAACAGAAATAAACTCATCAGCCCTCTTTTTATACCTGTTTATATGATCATTTCTTTTCCTGGTAAAATACGGCCAATCTCTTACAGACCAGATTGACATATTTTTATCCCAGCCATCTAACAGCTCTCTTTTTTCATATAATAATCGATAAAGAGCCGCCTCCGAGTAATTTTTGCATCTGCTTTGAAGAACCAGATCTGCATTTCTCGCAACCTTATTAAGCGGATCATATTGAATACATCCGATCTTTTGAATAAAATCCACAATTCCTTTATCTGATTTTAATTGCCTGGGATTATAGAGATTTTGATATTTTAAAAGATAATTTCCTGCCTCTTTCCGGGTAATATTGACCATCTTTCTTAGTATGCAATAACTTCAATAATAATTAAACAGCTTAAATCAATAAATTCTGCAGCAGGTGATAGCGGGAATTCATATAGAGTTTTTTCCGGAACCACAGGGTAATCCTGTAAAAACATAATCTCCGGCCTTTGCTATTTCCTTTAGTTTTATTTGTTTAAAGCGCTTCTTCCGCTCTGAAGTTGATAAAAGAT
>JAADHF010000046.1 GCA_013151965.1 Spirochaetota bacterium | reverse complement strand
TTACAAGCACTGTTTTCGATTTATCACCCATATTCGTCCTCTCCCGCAAAATTGTTGCAACTTGCAGTATATAAACAATATATATAGTATAGTAGAATATCAATTGATTTTTGCTATTTTTTTAATGTATTATTATTGACAACCGAATATTGCTCGGCTTAAATTAATTATACATTAATAGGGAGCAAACTATTCCGATAATATTAATGAATAGTTTTCTCCGGGAGAATATAAAATGGATGATAAAAACAAATTTCAACAGGAAGATGTTTCCCTTTCTACAGAAGAACTGGATTCGATCATCGATAATGCTGATGAAATAAAAGAAGAAGATAAATCTCAGGATGAATCCCAGATCGAGCAATATGGAGTCTGGGTTAAGATAAAACCGGAAGACGTACAGCAGGATTCTTTAAATAAGGAAACAGAAATGAATGATTTTGAACTATCAGATCTCGATATGGATATTGATGAAGAGTCAAAACTTACCGAGGAAGAAGAGCAGCTTTTAGGAGAACTTGAAAATAAAAATACGGAAAATAATGATGCGAATCAAGAATCCTTACCTGATATGGAACTTCCTGATTTAGATATTGATAATCTGGAAGATATTGAACTGCCCGAAGAAGAAACCACCGAACCGGAACATGCGGATTCGAAGACCAATTCGGAACTTCTTTCTCTTGGGAGCGGAGAATTAAAGCTTGAAATACCGGAAGGCGACTTATCCGGAATCGGGAGTTCCGATACATTACCTTCAGCAGACAATGAATTAAAAGAACCGGACCTTATGGAGGAATTACCGGAAATAGAAGAAGAACTCCCTGAACTCGAACCGGAGCAGGAAGAAATAGAGGTACCTCTTAATGAATCGGTATCAGTGGAGGAACATTTTGATGACCTTAATGCACTGGAGAAAGACCTGACATCTCCCGGCACAGAGAAAACAGACACAGGTAATAAATCTTCCGTTTCAAAGGAATCTTCGGAAATGCTTACAAGAATAGAACAGGAACTAAAAGAGATTAAGTCGGATCTTGTAGATCTTAAAAAAGAACTTGCCTCTTTTAAAAAGGAAAACATTCCTGTGCAAAAAGAACAGACCGAAGCCGAAGAAAATGCCGGCTTCTTTGTAGAGGAAGAAGATGAAACTATCGCTTTAACGGGAGATGAGCTTAATAATATACTGAACAGTGCTGATATTACGGAAGAAGTTGCCGAGGAAACTCAGATTAAACTGGAAGAAGAAAAGAATCTTATTGATAAAGAAGATGTTATCAGCTACGAAGAAACAGACGAGGTTCAGACTAAAGAGGACAAAGAGGAAATAAAACCTGACACTCTTAAAGGTGAACCCGAAACAGTCGAACTTGAAGTTTCGGAAGAAATACAGACTCTGGAATCCGAACTGGAACAACCGGAAGAAACCGAAGAAGAGATATCACTGGAGCTGCCGGAAGAAATAGAACTTGAAGAAGATGAAACCGGGACACTTTCTAAAGAGCAGGAGGACGCATCACCGGAAGAACCTGAGCTCGAACTGCCCGAGGAAATCGAGTTAGAAACGGACAACCTGGAAATCCCGCAGGAAGAACCCCTTAAGGAAATCGAACTCGAAGATACGGAAACCCTCGAAACCCCTCCCGACATATCACCGGAGGAACCGGAGCTCGAACTGCCCGAGGAAATCGAACTTCCTGAAGAGATTGAACTTGAGGAGACCGAACAACAGCAGGCTGAAGAACCGGAGCTCGAACCCCTTAAGGAAATCGAGTTAGAAACGGACAACCTGGAAATCCCGCAGGAAGAATCCCTTAAGGAAATCGAACTCGAGATGCCTGAGGAAATCGAACTCGAAGATATGGATACCCTTGAAACCCCTCCCGGTACATCACCGGAAGAACCGGAGCTCGAACCCCTTAAGGAAATGGAACTTCCTGAGGAAATGGAACTTCCTGAAGAGATTGAACTTGAGGAGGCCGAAAAGCAGCAGGCGGAAGAACCTCTGAATGAAATATCGGAACTCGAAATATCCGAAGACGAAGGTCCTTCCGAAGAAACAGAAAAGCCCGCAGCTGTTGAGCTAGAACTTCCGGAAGAAGCAGAACCTGTCATGGAAGAACAACCGGAGAAACCACAGGAAGAAAGAAATATTCCCGAAGACCTTAAAGTGGAAATCAAATCCGTACTTACTTATATGGACCAGCTTCTCGAATCACTTCCGGAAGAAAAAATACAGGAATTCGCAAAATCAGAATATTTCGGTGTTTATAAAAAACTATTTGAGGAATTAGGATTAGGAAGCTGATGGGTCTGCTTGATAAAGCATTAATCCTTAGCGAAAGCAAAACCTCTGAAGCAAAGGGACTTTTACAGAAGACAATATCGATTCTAGACATGGTAGAATCCGGTAAGCCTGCTGCTTCTCTGATTACTCAGGAAGAACTTGATATACTCTCAGCTAATAATAAAAAACATAAAGAGCGCGGCAAAGAACAATTATTTAAAAAACCTGTTTCCGTGAAACCTGCTTCGGTACCGTTAACCTGGTCGGAAGCAAATAAATCCGCTCCGCAATATCACAGCCCCAGGATAGAAAAAAAAGAAATTAATAATCTTTTAGAACCGTCAGTTAACGAAGGCGAAACCGAAGACAGTAATGAATATTCGGGCGTAAGCTCGGCAATTCTTAAAGAGATACAGTCCATAGAAGAGGGAATAGAAACTCCGGCTTTTCTGTTTGCCATGCTGAAGAATAAACTCGGGATCACGAAAGGAGCCCTTCTGCTGTACGATCCGCTTAAAATGGTATTTGCTCCATGGGCAAGCAGCGGATACGATACAACAACAATGCACCGGTTACGGATTCCTCTTGGCTTTTCGGAATCCTTTAATGAAACTGCAGAAGGAAAAACTGTTGTTATAACAGAGGAACAGAAACTTAAAGAGTACAAATCTTTTTTTTCCAACAGAGAATTTAATCTTATATCCAGATTGATTATAGCTCCGCTTATCTCTAAAAATAAACTTGTTTCCATTCTATTAATCACGGAAGCAGCGGAAGAAATAGACAATGAACCTTTAGATATTATTATAAGTAATATTTCTTCACAACTTACGCAAAAAATATACAATGCACGTGAAAAAAAAATGCAGTTACTGAAAAAAATAGAACCGGAAGAATTGGAATCCCTGGAAAATACTATAGACAAACACATCACATATGCCCTGGAAAAAGAATTTTCTTTTGTTCTTGTATTACTTAAACTTTCGGATTTTATTAAATCCGTTGCATCGGGAACATCGAGTTTGATCGATCCTTTCAGACTTAGTGAGGATATTACAAAAATACTGCAGTCACTATTTTACAATATGGGAAATATCTTTGAGGTCGAGCCCGGTGTTTATATTATTTCACTTTTTAAAATTAAGAATCCGGATATGGATTTAATTTTCGATCAGGCTGCATATACAATTAAACATTTTTTTAATAGTATAGACAGGGAAAGCACGGCTGTTCCGGACATACAATACAGTTATAAGATGTATCCTCAAAACGGTAAAAGTTCCAAAGAGTTACTTGCCGATCTTATGTAGCATTATATATGGATTTGCACCATTTCGAAAACAAAAACGGCTTTTTATCCGTTTCTATCAATAATACCCGGATACACTCACAGTACGACCCGGAGAAAGAGGCATTAAGATTTATAAAGACCAAACTGAATACCGGAATATCTTTCAGGCCTTCGACAATAATTATTCTCGGCGCGGGTCTCGGATATCTTGTTAATGCAGTAAAGGTCATATCGCCCGGAACCAGAATAATTACTGTTTATTACTCCCAGCCTTTATATGAGAATTCATTTGCATCCGGTACAGTCTCCTGGCATGACAAGTTAAATATAAGCTTACCGGATTTTTTAAAAAATAATATCGGCGAACTCGACACCGAAGGTCTAATTACAATTGAATGGCCTCCCTGTGCAAGGGCTTTTTCCGGCTTATCAAACTATGTCAACAGAGTTGTTTATCAATTCATCAATGAATTAACCGGTAATTTAAGGACTACACTTTATACCGGAAAACGATGGATAAAGAATACATTTAATAATTTTCTTCATCATGTGCCTGATTTTAAACTCAAAACAGGTAAAACACATACACCCGTTATCATTGCCGCTTCCGGTCCGTCACTCCATAAAACCGCTCCAATGCTGAAAAAATTCAGAAACAGCTACATATTACTGGCGCTGCCTTCTTCACTGCTCTTTCTTGATTCCATTAACTTAAAGCCCGATTTAGTGGTAGTTACAGATCCTAATTTTTACTCATTTTATCATTTTGCAAACTACAAAAATACCGGTCTGCACATTATCATGCCCTTTTCCGCCCCTACAGGGATGCACAATTTACGGCATCATGTCTCTTTTTTCTGTCAGCCGTATTTTTTCGAACATGAAATTGTTAAGGAATCGGGCCTTTATTTTATGAATATAGTACCGAAAGGCACCGTGGCGGCAACTGCACTGGAACTTGCATTAAATCTTACAGACAGAGAAATTATTTTTGCGGGTCTGGATTTATGTTATTTTGATATTAAATCACATGTGCAGCCTAATTCTTTCGATTTTTATTATTATTCAAGCTCAGACAGATATCATCCTCTTTATACTGAAATATTCTCTTTTGCAATGCAGAGGGCACCCCATACAAAGCTGGATAATGGAGTTAAATACCGTTTTTCCGATGCGCTTAGAACATATACAGGCTCTTTTAATATCTCCTCCTGTCATGCTGATGATAATGTTTACAGAATATTTCCGTCACCTGTTAAAATCACCGGCATAAACAATATTACACTGCAAACTCTTAAAGGTATAATGCAGAAAACTCACTTTCATGATTTCTACGAATCTATCAATCCGAAAACCGATTATCCTGATTTTAAAAAGAGAAAGCAGGTCCTTTTAACCGTGATCGATAATTGGCTTAAATCCGTGCAGAATACTAGATCTAACTTACAATCCACCGGAGATCCGGGAGTACTTATAAATGATGCCCGGTTTCTTAATCTTTCCTACTACATAGACCCCCAGCTGCTTATAGAAATTAAGCGAAAAGCCCGTTTGCACGGCACAAAACCTGCAATGGATACGGCTTTATTACTTTGTAAAAATGAATATTATTTTCTCAACAATTTAAGGAAAACAATAAAAGAAGCGGAAACTGATGAAACATAACCCGGTTTACCAGAGAAACATGCTGGCGCTTACAACAAACAACCCCGAACTGGCAGCATATATTACCAGTCTGCAAAAAACCGAAACGGTAAAGATTGTTACAGCAAGATCCGGTCATCCGGTACCTGCAGTCATGAAAAACGGAAGGCTCACTCCTATTCATTCAACCTTTGATCCGATAAAAGAGGGCGAGCGTTATCTTGCAATAGGTCCGAAGAGCGGCTATAAAGTTATTTTTGGGTTTGGTGCAGGTTATCATATACTTCCCTTTCTCTCTTTTAAAAACATTTCCAGTATTATTGTTATAGAAAAAGATGCGGCTCTTTTTACTTCTATTCTAGGGCTAATAGATTTACGAAAAATATTACTTGATTCCAGGGTTAGAATACTATTGGACCTTTCCCCGAAAAAAATTGCCGATTTCTTTTTAGAGCATTACTTCCCGGCTGTCTTCGGAGATCTCCAGACATTATTCCTTCGTTCGAGATACAATATGGAACAGACCTATTTCGAGGAGATTATAGATTCAATTAAGGAAGTAATAGGCAGAATAGCAGATGATTATACAGTTCAGGCTCATTTCGGAAAAAAATGGTTTATCAATACATTGTACAACCTGTATGCGGCAGGAGAAACATCCGGCATTATTCCTCCTGTTCGAAGTGTTATAATCACCGGTGCGGGTCCGTCTCTGGAAAATCAGATTACTCAAATAAAACAGCTTAAAAAAGATAATTATTTACTCGCAACAGATACTTCATTGCCTGTTCTGCTGGCCAACGACATTATGCCCGATATTGTCATATCTATTGATTGTCAGCATATAAGTTATCACCATTTCCTGCAGGGATATCCGGAAAACGTCCCGCTTGTCCTCGACCTGGCGTCGCCCCCCCTTTTAACGAGACTTTCTAAAAAAACTATTTTTTTTTCCAGCGGACATCCCTTTTCCCTGTATGTGTCTAAGAATTGGCGTCATTTCCCCGTCATCGACACCTCGGGAGGTAATGTTACCCATGCTGCCATATCTCTTACAGAAAAGCTCGAAGCACAGCGTGTATATCTATTCGGAGTCGATTATTCATATCCCGAAGGAAAAGCATATTCGCGGGGTACTTATATTTATCCGTTGTTCCGTTCCATGGAACTTCGTACAAAACCGCTGGAAAGTCTCCTGTTTTCTTTCATTATGAGAAATAAAACCATTGAAAGAATTACAAATAACGGAGTAATCATTTATACGACAAGACCTATGAGCAGTTATAGAGTACGTCTGGAATCACTTATAAATACATTAAACAGCAATGTTATCCAGGCTCCCGGAATGGGTATTCCGCTGCATACTAATAATACTGTAAAACGGTTAAAGAGAAACAGCAATCTATATTCGCTTTTCTCAGCCGGAAGCTCTCCCTCTGACTGGCTGGACTTCATCTATGAATACTATAAAAAAGTTAAAAAACTTCCCACACCTTTTGCACCCATAGATAAATACTTTAAAAATCTTAAGTCCGAAGAAAAAAATATATGGATAACTCAATTCCCTGCTGCTGCTGCAATACGGGAATCTCACGGCATCCCTGATATCAACAGCTTAAGAATATTAGAAAAGGTAAGACTGTGGACACTTTCCAGAATAGAACTGATTTTGAATCAGGCAAGATAAATAAGCCCGGCATAACCCACAAATGATTCACCGGAATATATTTTATTGCTGCTATAGTGGTCCAACAGAACGCCTCTCCTGCTGCCCTTTGCCATGGCATAACTGAGAGCCGTAACAGCACCTCCCGCAGAACATGCCGAATGGTTTTCATTTGCATGATCAAGTGCGGCTTCCCCATTAAACGCTAACAGATTATCCAGGAAACCCCTGTCATTTACCTCCATAGCCCATTTTAATGCTGTTTCACCGGTCCCCTTCGGTAAATATCCGTAATTCGGCCCGTAGTGTGTTAGATCCGTCGAACCGATTACCGCAATTCTTTTTTTTAATTTTTCCGAAGAAACAGCAAGTGTTTTCCCCAAAAGCAGCGATATTTCCGAGGGAGCCGCTCTTAATGCAAGTACATTAACATCGGGAAACAGATATTTAATAAGCGGCAGCTGTATTTCCACCGTGTTATCGGCATACCTGTCTTCCTTTACCGTAATACTCTCTTTTACAGCCTGCAGAAGTTCGAGATCGGCCTTTACAATACCAAACGGGGTTTCATAACCTTCCTCATAAGCTCCCAAAACGCCTTCATCTCTATGAAGATGCCCTCCTACAACAACAATCGTACCGATATCATGAATAAGTGACTTTAGTACTTTAAGGGCTATTTTCCCTGAAAATTCCCACCCTGCATGCGGTACAATACCGGCTACAGCATTATTGTACGTACTTTTTACAGAAATCAACATGTGTTCTATAGCTGTTTTTGCTTTCGAGGCGGTACCCGGATACCAGCCGGGCGGCAGCGATCTCATTCTAATATTCATTTTCACCTCTATTTTAATAATATAATAATTTTAGGCGGCAGTCTATAAAAATTTAGTTCACAAGACTTGTATTTTGCATATAATAGAATTATGCAGAGAGATACAAAAATATTTATAATTCTTAGTATTTCATTCTTTATTTCTTTTTTTATCTATTTCAGTCTCGGCGTTAAAGCAATATACAGCAATACATATACAAAAAACGAAAAGAAATTTTCAGAGCTTAAACTAAGAATTCTATCCACGTATCTTATAACTTCCGATTTAAAAACAAATTATTTTTCAACAAGAATGCAGGAACTTTTAAACACTTCTGAAATGCTCATCGCATTCTCTTTCCGGGATAAATCCGGTAATGTCCGCTATCTCGTTACAAAGAACAGATCAATTATCGAATCGGATAAAATCTCTCCCCGTATTGCCGATGCACAAAACTTATTTTTATACGAATTATTTACAGCTCCGGTATCACTGTCAGCTACAAATAAGTATATAATAAGGGCCGTTTATTTTAAATATGATTACAATGATATCTATGCCCTCATTAAAGATTCCTTTTTCATATTGATTGCTTTTTTAATCGTTACATTCATTTACCTTCTCTATGTAATAACCTATAGAGACCTAACCGTAAAGCAGCCTGTTTCCCGTCCGGATTACGAATCGAAAATGCACAGTATATATTCTCCCTTTTCCGGGCTTATATGGAAAGATCAACTTCTGCCGGCACTGGACAGAGAGCTTAAGAAAGCCTGCAAATCAGGAAAGAACCTGACTCTTGCATTTATAGAAATCGACAATTTTTTAGAGTTTTCCGATAGAGAAACAATTTACACTGAAACGGTAAAATATGTTAAAGAGTTATTTGATAACAAAGATTTATTATTTGAATGGTACTCCGGTTACGCTGTTATATTATCCGGTTATGATATTACCAATACTATTTTAAAAATTGATCATTTTCGTAAAACAGTTAGTAATAAAATTACCGGCAGTAAAAATATCACTTTCTCCGCCGGATTAAGCGCAAGAAACAACAGAGATATAGATGCGGCTATATTATATAAAGAAGCCAAAACAGCATTAAGAAAAGCCGGGTCGGAAGGAGGAAATCAGGTGATAGCTTTTAATGCAGATCCTGTAAAATATAGGAAATTCCGAACCGCTGAGGATCGATTATCCGGGAAGCAGAAGCCGGTACGCTAATCCCTCAAGAACCATCAACTACCCTTTTTATTTTTTGTTGATTTCGCTTTTTTCTCCTCTTTCTTAAGTGAATCGAGAGATTTAAATATCCTCTTTAATTTCCAGACACTTACGGCATAAATATATTTACCACCGCTTCTTTTAACATAGAATTGTTCTGCACCCTGCTTTTCTTTACCCACCAGCAGTGAGTACGAATCATTATTCTGTAGTGTAAAGGCTGCTATGGTTTTAGTATCATCGAAACCTGCATCAGTATCCGTTATATTCGCTGCAAAACTGTTTCCTTCGATAGTAATGAGATCCTCCGCTATTCTGCCTACCTTTTCATCGTCCAATTTAAAAGAATCTTTGCCTTTTACTTTCCAGAAGGGCTCTTTCTTTGAATCCCCTTTAAAAAGCGTATAGGAGATCTTTTTTACCGTATCCTTTTTATCAAAGGCTGTGTCCTTTTTAAGAGTAATTCTTATTACATCTGATTTTTTTATATCCTCCGGAAAGATCTTTAAATACGACCAGAAATCATCCCTGGAACTCAGATAGTACGATATGGAAGACGAATCAGTCTGCACTACTTCATTGGATTTAGATTTACGTACATAAAATCCTTTTCCGCCAAGTCCCTTTTTACCGATATAAAGATCACTGATTTCGCCTCCGCTTTTATTGTACAGGATAAAACGCTTTGCCTTATCTTTTATTACATCGAAATTCTTCCAGTTATCGGGATTGTTCGTAATTATCTTTGACTTTTTTAATTTTCCGAGTTGGTCTATAAACCGCCCCACTTTATCACTATCAGCAGGAAAAGGTTTGTTATTTATGGATAGAGTCCATCCGTTACTGTTCCTGGCAAGTATAATCCCGCCGTCTTTAGTCTTTATTTTTACTTTCCATACGTCATTTTTGTTAATATCCGTTAAAAGCGGTACATTAGCCCTGCGTTTTTCAACACGTTCCGGTGAAAAAATAACACCCAGTACATAACCGGCCGTCAGGACAAACAGAATAATACTTAAAGTAATTATTTTTCGTTTAAAATTCATTTTAATCCTCCTGCTCCATAGATGTTAACCTTTTTTTCCTCCGTGCTAAAAATCTAAAAATACCAAACGCTATGACAAGGAGGGGAATAAATATGATATTTACTATCTGAGAGAACAGCATAACTGTTACTCGTTTTTTAATGTCCTGTATCTTATTCAGCCTTGTATCCCTGATAATCCTTGTTTTTATACTCAATAGATCTTCGCCGTGAGATAACCATTCGGCACTGTTCTCCGCAAAATCCAGATTATAATTTGCACCTGTATATTGAAGTAAATTGGACACAAAATCGGAATCACCGATAACAATAATACGCGTTTCGGCACTTTTATCCTTAATTTCTTTCCAATCCCGTGACTCTCCTTCTCTTACCGGAATACTTTTTCCGGCAAAATAACTGTGGAACGTACCGGTAACAGTATATCCTATATTATACTGTCCCTTCGTATCCCCTCCGATATATGCAAAAGTGCTTGCCTGATACGGGTTTGTTAAAAACCTTTTCTTCATGACCCATGCATCTTTTGTAGTTTTTATAATAGGTTCAGCCTTCTCTCCGCTCCTTTTTATCCACTTAAGAGGACTTGCCCAGTATAGATCGAGTCCCGAAAACCGTGCAGTAATAGGATTATCCTTTGCAACGGACTGCGAAGAAATTGTTATCCACTCGGGATATTTGCCTAATACCTGCCACATCGTCTGCCCGAATATCTGTCTCGGTATTCTAAAATCCTTGCTGTATTTATCCAGAACCATTTCTCTCTTCACATCTATTCCGTAGCTTTTAAGCATATCGAGCATAGGGGATTTGTTTATTTTAGATGCTTTAAGATTGTTCCGCATATCGACATTAACCCCGTCTACCAGGAACAGAACCTTGCCGCCGTTCATTAAATACTGATCAACAGGAAATAAATCAAAATTATCAAAACTGCCGTTACCAATAACAAATAAAACAGAAATATCACCCGGAATTGTTTTACCTTTTTTAATTTCCTGAACTTCGAACTGCTGAGACAGCTGCCTGGTTAACAGACCGTAATCCTGATTGTAGTTTCTCTGCGGACTTCCTACAATAATACCGATTTTTTTATGTTCATTAGTTACGACCTTTTTTATTTTCGATGTAAGTTCATACTCCAATGTATTTGTCCGGGTGACTGCAGGCAAAGTTTCGTGCCTGTCCAGATACTGTATAACAAGCCCCGAATAAACCATTGCAACACTTCGCTGATCTTTTTCCACAACCTCTATCTGCTGAGGATAAACTCCCAGGCCCTGTGCCCGTGAGGTATCGCCGGATTTTGCCGGGTCTACTATATTTACTATTATTTTTCCATGGGAATACGCTGCGTATTCGTTTAACATATCCTCTATCCTGCCCGGAAAAGTATATAACTGCCTTAATTTGTCCGAAACAAAATAAGTAATATGCACCTGATCCGGAATCTCGGTAAAAAGTTTCCTGGAAACTTTCGAAATAGTAAATACTTTATTTGCAGTTAAATCCAGCCTTGTAAAAAACTGTGTGCTGTTTAAGCCTATAAATATAAAAATGAGTAAAACCAATACAACAATTATGATTTCTTTTGTCTTCTTATGCATTCTGCTAACCCTCACATCCATTTTCTAAATATCAATACCTTGATATTTATATAGAGAAACAAACCTGTTATCAATAAGTAATAGATCAAGTCCCTTGTATCGATTAAACCCTTTCTGAAGCTTTCGAAATGATACCCTAACGAAAGATAGTTAAAAACCGACGCAAGCCAGACCGGAAGATCTGCAATAGAATTAACCGTATTGATAAGTGTCAGCAGAAGGAGAATAAGAAGCGTGGAAATAAAAGCCGTTATTTGATTGGTTGTTACGGAGGAGACAAATAAACCCACAGCTACTCCTGCCGAACCTATCAGTAATACACCAAGGTATTCTCCGGTAATCTGCCCCCAGTCAAAGTTTCCCAGAAAGCTGAGCATAATCGGAATCGGAAGAGTCAGCGTTATCATTATTAAAAGCAGAATAAATGTACTTAAGAATTTACCTATTACAAGCTGCTCTTCGGTATACGGCAGAGTCATTAAAAGCTCGATTGTACCGAGCTTTTTCTCTTCCGCCCATAACCTCATTGTTAATGCCGGAAGAAGAATTATAAAAACAGTCGGAATTACTGCAAAATAAATTCTCAGAGAAGCAACATTATTGGCAAAAAAACTCTGGAGATAAAAGAGCCATACCGATGTAAAGACAAGAAATGCGGAAACCACGACATAGGCTATCGGTGAATTAAAGTAAGATTTTAATTCCTTTTTAATAATGCTCGTAATACTAGTTGGCATTTTCCCCTCCCTCACTGGTGAGTTTAATAAATATATCTTCCAGACTGAACCTTTCAGGTATCATAGCTACTATCCTGTAACCGTGAGAAACAGCCCAATCGAAAATCTCTTCCTCGGCATGAGAATCAGGAGTAAGCGAAAGATGATAATTCTTCTTTAAGTCTTCGACTTTTTTACTGCTCAGTACCTTCTTTACTCCTTCGAGTGAAGAAAGCGAATTTTCCGCTTCATCCAGGTCCGAACCTTTGACAGTCAAATCAAGAATGACTTCTCCCTTCATTCCTCTTCCTATCTCTTCCGTTGTTCCCCTTGCAATAATTTTTCCGTCATTAAGGATTAATACACGTCCGCATGTTGCTTCCACTTCCTGAAGTATATGAGTGGAAAGAATCACGGTCTTTTTCTTTCCAAGCTCCTTTATAAGCTCACGTATCTCTATTATCTGGTTCGGATCCAGCCCGTTTGTAGGCTCATCGAGGATAAGTATCTCCGGGTCATGTAATATAGCCTGCGCAAGCCCTGTTCTCTGCCTGTATCCTTTGGAAAGTTTGCCGATCCCGCGGTAAATAACATTACCTATTTTGCATGCATCAACTGCAAAATCTATTCTTTCCTTCCGAAGATTCCCGGCAAGGCCTCTGGCATCCGCCATAAAGTCCAGATATTCCATTACATTTAAATCCGGGTATAATGGTGCATTCTCCGGCATGTAGCCTATGGATCTTTTAACCTGAAGCGAATCGGAATATATATTATAATCATTGACATTTGCATCCCCGTAGGACGGAAACATATAACAGGTCAGGATCTTCATAATTGTTGTTTTTCCCGCACCGTTCGGGCCGAGAAGCCCGACGATCTCACCCTGCGTTATACTGAAAGACACTCCTTTTACTGCTTCCAGCGAACCGTAAAATTTCCCCAAATCTGACGCTACAATCATACTCTATCCTCCGAATATTAAAAAAAAATAATGCTTACATATTAAAATGTCAATCAGATTAAAAAACAATATCGATATTCACTTTGCTGCCAAATCCGAAAGTTCATTAAAATAATATCTCTGTCTTATTTCGCTTAACTCTTTTAATGAAGCAATTGCAGTTTTGCCTAATTTTTCAGCTACAGCTATAATAAGGGCATTTGTAATCGCCATCGGTACGATCTGTGAATGAAAGACCCCGAAGGGACCCCTTCTGGCATAAAGGACAACTTCCGCATATTTTACCATAGATACTATCCGCATATCCGTTATAAGAATATTTTTGATCTCTTTTTCATGCAGGTAATTCATAAGTCGTCTAAAGTCAAGAGACGGCTTGTAAAACGAATATACAACGACAACATCATTCCTGTTAAAATGTAACAATTTTTCAAATAGATTTCTACCCGATACGGCGATCTGTACAGCGTGCAGTTTAAAGCGGTTTAGTCTGAAGCTTAAATAACCGGACAGTGATTCGTTTGCACCATTTCCAAAGATAAAAATATTTTCTGCGCTGCAGATTCTATCTACCGCCTCATAAAACGGCTTTTCCATGATATTATCGATCGATTCCTGAAGATACTGTATCTCACGTTCCGTAATTTCTTCATAAATAAACTTTTTATCATGTATCTCACCCAGATACCGCTGCATTCTCCTGTCAGGTGTAATATACTCCTTATAATATATTACAAGATAACGTTTTAATTCGGGAAAACCGGAATAACCAAGTACTTTTGCAAATCTCACTACCGTTGCTTCGCTTATTCCGAGCTCAGCTGCTAATTTCGAAATCGTTAAGAAAATGACCTCGTCAAAATGCGATGTTATATAATCCGCTATTTTTTTCTGCTGCCGCGGCAAATCGTCATAATGCATTAATATCTTATCCATACATGTCATGTTTTTCATAATCCACCTATAATCCTGTCTAATCCCTATACGGAATATCAATTGTCTGCAATTCCCGGGTTAAAAAAGACTTAGGGAAAATGCTCTGGGCTTCCGACAACAGCACTTTCAGATCCCGCTCCGTATAGCGGGGACTGTAGTGTATAAGGCCTAACTTCCCCACATCGGAATCCCGGGCTATGGAAGCTGCCTGCACTGCAGTGAGATGTTTTTTATCACGTGCACTCTCCGTAAGCTCTTCGCTAAACATTCCCTCACAGATTAACAGATCGGAATTTTTGACATTACCCACTATGGAAGGAACGGGACTTGTATCTGTCACAAATGAAAATTTCCGCCCCATTCTTTCCGAACCCATCACATCGCCGGGCTGAACTATTTTACTATTTTCAAGTTCAACCGCTTGCCCGCTCTGAAGCTGTGACCATAAAGGCCCTCTCGGTACTCCGCACTTAAGAGCTTTCTCAGGGAAAAAGATACCGGGCCTTTTGTTTTCTTCAAGCGTATAACCCATACACGGCTTTGAATGGAACAGTTTAAATGCCCTTACATTAAATTCGCCGGAACTGTATACAATACCCGGTTCTTTTATCTCTTTAACTATTATTTCATAATTAATGAACATATCCAATATTCTTCTGTTCGCTTCTATATATTCCTTTATCTTCGGCGGACCGATTATATAGAGAGGGTCATCTCTTTCGACCTGTGATGAAAGCATCATTATACCGGGAAGTCCGGTAACGTGGTCGGCATGTGTATGAGATATAAAAATCGTTGTAATTTTTTTCCATTTCAAATTAAGCTTTCTTAATGCCACCTGCGTTCCCTCTCCGCAGTCAAACAGAAACAACTCACCGTTCCTGCGTAAAAGTACAGAACTCAGGTTTCTATTAGGAAGCGGCATCATGCCGCCTGTTCCCAGTATAAATGCTTCCAGATTCATCCGTATATCCTTATGATAAATTCATTACAGTAGAACCTACTATAAAATGATAATTTCTTAAATATGTAAAGCATCAAAGTTATAATAAAATGCAAAATCCGAAAAAAGATCCTGTGTCATTTTGACGCAGATATTATACCAAAAATCACTGCTGTGTTATTTTGATCCATTTTACCGCACTGTAAAAAAAACAGTATATTTAGTGTTTTACAACTCTTTATTATTACAGCAATTATAAATAGTTTAATTTGGCACAGGATTTGCTCCTATATTATCGAAAGATTAAAATAAATCAGGAGGTTCAAAATGAAACTGGTAAAATATGATCCGGAAACACTTTCCCTTTTTGACTGGAATAATGTTATTGATCGATTTTTCGATGATCCTGTTTTTAATACCGGGATTCCGGCAATCGATGTCCGGGAAGAGGACCATGCTTATATGATGGAAGCCGAGCTGCCCGGTTTAACGGAAAAAGATATCGAACTTAAAGTAGAGGGTAATCTTCTCTCATTAAGCTCCGGAAAGGATGCAAAAAAAGAAGAGAAAAAGAAGGGCTATATACTAAAGGAAAGACGCAGCAGCTCTTTTTCCAGAGTGTTTACTCTTCCGGAAAGTGTCGATAAAAACAGTATTAAGGCTGAGTTCAAAAACGGGCTGTTAAAGATCACACTCCCTAAAAAACCGGTAACCAGGCCGAAACTTATAAATATTAATAATTAATCATCACAGGACAGAGAAATTGGTCTCTGTCCCGACATTACAAAACAGAACGGCTTTCCGTTCGATTAAATATAGAAAGAGGTCTTTTTAAAAGACCTCTTTTTATTTTCTTTTATTATAAAACAAACTACTGTTATTAAGATATTTCTGTAATATTCGACTTTAATGCTTTAAGTTCGGATGCTTCCCTGTTTATCATTTCTCTGCCTGCAATAACAACCTCCGTTCCTTCTTCATACTCCTTAAGAAGCTTTACAGCGGAACCGGAAACATTCTCCGGCTTTAGCCCAAGCATTACTTCCCGTTTTTTCTGCCGCAATTCATCGCTAATTCCATACAGATTCCGCTTTAAACTCACAAACCCTTTCTCTCCGGGATCCATGGGTTTTTCTTCTCTGCCCACAGTACCGATTACCGCCCGGCGAACAGCACTTTCTTCCGGCGGCTTTTTTTTATAAAATTCCAGTGAAGTTCTGTAATTCTGCAGTGTGGAATATATATTGGGGTCTCTGTAAGATGCAAAAGTAAAAGAACCTTCCATTCCCGAATGCAGGGCGAAAGCACCGTAGGCACCTCCTTCCATTCTTATTTTCTCCCACAAATAGCCTGTTCTTAACAAATGAGCCAGTACCGACTGAAAAGCGGATTCATCCGTTCCGTATCTTGCACCACGCAGCACCTTTGCCACATAACCTACCCCGGAAGAAACAACAATAGATTCTGTTTTTTCGTTTAAAAGAAATTTATTTTTCTGAAATAGTTTCCCTTTTATCGATTCATGAATTCCTGTTTTTTTCTTTCCGTTAAGTGCGGAGGAAAATCTTTCTATACTTTTCCGCACATATTCCAATTCCGTTTCCGCAGCAGTTGCATTAAAAATAATCCTGTTTTTCTCGACAATCATATCCCGTATCGTCTGCAGATCGGAAGCAAGTGTATCGATCTTTTTATCTATATCCTTAGAGAACTCATTCAGAAATAACAACTGCGTAATACCCTTCCACATCTCCTCATTCTTATTTGCTTCCGTCAGCATGCTCCCTGCCCGCAGCATCGCAAAGTAATGCCCCTTCGGTATAAGGGCGCTCTTTAAATCATTCCGAAGCTCTATTACCAGATCTTTAAGCCTCCTGTAATCACCAAAATCCGCTCCTGTTATCAGCTCCCGTATAAGTTCTAATGACTCCTCCAGATCTCCGCTTAAGGTTTTCATCCTGAAAAATATATATTTCGCACTGTTTCCCGTTGAATTTACCATACTGCTTGCATCTGCAGCCGCAAAAAAGCCCCCTGTAGTAAGCGCTAAACGCTGTGCCATTTCATCATAACTAATTCCCCGTATACCAGATCTGCAGACAGCCCTTCCGAATACAGGGAGGTATATTAAAGCCTCGTCGGGCAGACTGCCGATATCTACCGCAATATCGATGTATACAATCCCATTCGTGTATATATCATGAAACAAAAGAATTTTATTATCATCCAGGTTTAAAGTTTTACATGGTATTTTCGTAACCCTGTCCGGAATATCCTTAAGTTCTAAAACTGGAATTTTTTTAATATTTTCCGGAGAATCCGGTTTTTTAAGATATTTTTTTAATTCTCTGTTTTTCGCAGTAATTTCTTCAAGGTCTTTTTCCGACAACTTTTTTTTAATATTTTCTATTTTTTTGTCTATCTCTTCACTCACAACATCTTTTGTTTCGGGATGTACTATGAGCCTGCTCCTGTGGGGATTGCCGAGTAGAATATCATCGATTACCTTTTTAAAAAAAGAATCCGAATCATCAATATTTTTCTTTAACTTTTCCATAAAAGGATTAAACAGTAATGTAGCCTCCGGATTCTCTCCATGAAGCCATCCTCTAAGTGTTTTTCTCATAAGTTTCAGGGCGTAAGGCGCCCCTCCTCCCCTTATTTCCCGGTTATCAAACTCCACAGTATGGAGCGCCGCCTTAATAAGTTTACTATCCACTCCGTTCTCAGAAAGATTCTTTAAAACCCTGAATATCAGTGCCTCTATATCATCCGCATTTTCCGGGTTTGTGCCCCTGATGCCGACAGAAAAAACGAGTTCCTTTAATTCGCTTTCCAATCCTGATACAGGAGACATATCCTCCCCGAAAGGCGATTCGGCCAGAGCTTTCCTTAATGGCGACCCAGCATTACCTATTAGAATTTCGGCAAGCACCTCCATAATAAGCACCCTGTAAGGGTCTGTAACAGGTACTGTAAGCCAGTTTATAAGTACGGTGGATTTATCCTTTAGACTGTTCTTATTTTTTACAGGAAAAGTTTTTTCAACCCTTATCGGCTTACTCCATTTAGGCTGATCATTTATAACAACGGAACCTGATCTTTCGGAAAACCCGGATAAAAAATTGTCCGAAAGAAAATCCAGATGTTTTTCGGTCGGGATATTTCCATAGAGAAATATTCTGCAGTTGGACGGATGATAGTATTTTCTATGGAATTCGAGAAATTCCCCGTAACTGAGATCCGGTATCGCGGCAGGCTCTCCTCCCGAATCGTGCCTGTAAGCTGTATCCGGAAACAGAGATCTGTATGCCCATTCACCTGCAACCGAATCAGGATCGGAATAAGCGCCTTTCATTTCATTAAAAACAACACCGGCCAGATTAATATCTTTGTCATATTCCAGATGACAGGCCTCCTGCATAAACGTTTCTTCTCTTAAAAGAGGAGAAAAGACAGCATCTCCGTAAACAAGCATAAGATTATAAAAATCCTGTTCGTTTATACTGCCCGCCGGATACACAGTTTTATCGGGAAAGGTCATTGCATTTAAGAATGTATACATACTGCTGTTTAAAAGTGCGGCAAAAGGTTCCTTTAAGGGAAAGCGGCTCGAACCCGATAAAACGGAATGTTCCACTATATGGGCAACACCCGTATTATCTTTCGGAGGGGTCTTAAAACAGAACGAGAACAAATTTTCATTATCGTCATTATAGAGATGGTAAATATCGGCTCCTGTTGCCATATGCCGAAGCCTTAATGCAATTGACCTGTATTCATCGATTTTTTTTATGTATAGCACTTTAAAACCCGCATATATACTGCCGTTATTCAGATTGATTTTTTCCATTTACTGCCGCCTTAATATTATTCTGCTAAATATATTCCTGTATATAGTCACTTTACAATAGAATACTGATATTTTATACTGGCAGAGACTCTGGAAATAGTCAATTAATGGAACATGAATACTTCAGGAAACGCTCATACTACATTCAACTCATAAGGGATTTTTTTATTAAAAAAGATTACATCGAGGTGGATACTCCTGTTCTTTCTCCCTTTGTTATTCCTGAATCGGGCATCGAAGTATTTAAAACAAGTTATATAAACCCGGTTAATTTCGAACAAAAAGAACTTTATCTTTTACCATCCCCTGAAATACTGATGAAAAAATTACTTGCGTCCGAACCCGGAAATATTTTTCAGATAGCGAAAAGTTTCAGAAACGGGGAACAAACCGGCAGCCTGCATAATCCCGAGTTTACAATGCTCGAGTGGTATACCATGGATTTTAACTATATCGATTCCATCTCCGTAATACAGGAATTCCTCCGTTATCTGCTTACCGAAAGCGGACGCAGTTTAAATGTAGAATACGGAAATACTTTGATCGATTTTAAAGCTCCGTTTATTAAAATGACTATGCATGATGCTTTTAAAGATTTTGCAGAAATCGATTTAAACACTCTATTAGACCCTGACTCCGGTGAAAAAGTTATTACTAAAATACTCACTGAAAAAAACCTTAATTTTACGGAGAATTCCGAATATTCCACCTGGGAAGTTAAATTTAACACATTATTTCTATCCCTTGTCGAACCGAAACTACCGAAAAACAGACCCGTCATACTGATGGATTATCCTTCCGGGATTCCCACTCTTGCAAAAACCGCAGAGAATCCTCTCTATTCGGAAAGGTGGGAACTCTATATTTCCGGTTTTGAAATAGCCAATTGTTATACAGAGGAAACGGATTATCAAGCCGTAGAAAGATTTATTCTCCGTGAAACGGAACAAAAGAAGTATGCAGCCGTGCCTGTACAATCCGATTATCTTTTTTCTGAAATTTTCAAGAATAATTTTCCTGAATGTTCGGGTGTTGCTCTTGGAATAGAAAGGGTATTAATGATATTATTAAACTGCAAAAGCATAAGAGGGGTTATTCCCTTCCTATTCTTCTGAATCCGGTAATGGAATTTCACTGGTTGATCCGGTGTGAATACCTACGATACCAAAAAATATCTCTATAAGAGGATACAGATGATTAAGGCAGGATCTATATCGAAGGGTATGTTCTTACTATTTAAGAATGAACCGTATATCGTATCAGAACGGGAATTTGTAAATCCGGGAAAAGGGTCCGCTTTCGTCAGGGTTAAACTGAAAAATTTAAAAACAGGTCTCGTTAACAGACAGGTAATAAAATCTCAGGAAAGCGTAGAAGACGTTGATGTGGAAACAAAAGAAGCTCAATTCCTCTACAGCGACGGAACCGATCTGATTTTCATGGAAACGGAAAATTATGAGCAGATACATTTTCCGATAAAGGGAAACGAAGACAAACAGGCATTCTTAAGGGAAGGTGATACTTTTCAGGTTGTGATCTGGGAGAATTCACCGATCGATATAAAACTTCCGTATAAAATGGCCTTTACAGTCACGGAATCGGAAAATGCAGCCAGGGGTGATACGGTCACAGGCGCAACAAAAATAGTAACCATAGAAACCGGCTATAAAGTAAAGGTTCCGCTTTTTATAAAAGCCGGCGATAAAATACTTATAAATACCGAAACAGGAGATTACGTAGAACGGGTAAACTAATTCCGCCGTCTGTCCGGAGTAATAAAAAGGTCCTCTATAGAGTTCTTAATAAAACTATAAGTATAAATTTGTCACAATTTCTATTCAGCAGTTTTTCCGTAGACTCCGGCTCCAACCTTTTAATAAAAACGATACTCAATAACATTAATATACAAGGATTATCCGGAGTATTGGATATCGGCTGCGGTGCAGGTGTTTTAGGCATCGCCCTTAAAAAGATTAACGAGAATATAACCCTTTATGCACTGGACAGGGATTCTATTGCGGTTGATTTTACAAGATACAATCTGAAGATCAATAATCTTAATAATAATCATGTGGAAGGAGGACTTGCTTTCCCGGAAACCGGTTCCATTCTGTTCGATCTTATTGTCTCCAACCTCCCTGCAAAAGCGGGGCTGCCCGTACTTAAATATATCATTACAAATGCTCCGAAATATTTAAAACACCGGGGAAATTGTGCCTTTGTAATAGTAAAACCGCTTAAAGATTTCTTTTACGAAGTCTTAAACGGGATAAATGCCGATATCATATTTACAAATCATGGAAAAGAACATTCGGTTTTCATCTATACAATATCAAAAACAGAGAAGGAAAACCCATCGATCTGCAGCGGGACACCGGGTATAATTCCCTATATTCGTGAAAATAGAAAGGTAAAAAGGGGGACTGCCGTATTTACTCTAAAAACGGTTTACGGCCTTTCCGGCTTTGATACGATAGACTACACTGCTTCGCTCACTATGACTATTCTTGATTCCCTTAACAGAGAAAATATCTCCGGTAATATTCTTGTCAATAATCCGGGGCAGGGTTATCTGCCGGTCTATATGTATAAAACAGGTTCTCCTGCTGTATTTATACTCACAGGGCGGGATCTTTTAAGTCTCGAAACCAGCGGGCTTAACCTGATTGATAATGGATTTAACAAAGATAATATAATTATTTCGCATACACACGAACTTTATAATTTAAAAAAGACGTATAATCTTGTCGTTATTCAGCCCTATGAATCATCACCGGTTATATGTGAAGATTTTTTTATTGACAATTTAATGAAAATAATAGATTCTAAAACTCTGATAATAGTTTCTGCCAGAAGCTATCTTGTATCACGATTCTTAAGAAAAATAAAGAAGTTAAGTATTCTAAAAAACAGGAAAAGTAGAGGAAATCGTGCTATTGTATTTACATTAAGGTAGATAAGGGTATATGGATTTAAATATAGTTGTTATTTCCAAGCTTCATCTGATACGCCAGAGCTTTCTCCAGAGATTTAAATCTCTGGGATTTAATGTATATTTATTTGCAGATATACAGGAGCCTATTCAGCGCTTTAATTTTATAAACCCCGATATTATATTAATGGACGGAGACGGAGCGGAAAAGGAATGGAAAATTCTTCTAAAAGGTATTTCCTCTGCACAAAAGAAAATTACATTCATTCTGTTAAAAAGCGGTATATCCATAGATGAAGCAAATGAAGCTATTGCCATGGGAGTATCAGGAATCATCTTAAAACCATTTAATCCCACCGAACATATAAAAAAGATTATAGAAATAATATATAATAATCGTTCTTATGTTTTAAAAAGGGATAATCCGAGATTCTATCCCGATATCGATGACCGTGGTACTCTGAAATATTTTGATTCTGAAAAAAATGAACTTGTGACATTTTCCGTAATAAATATTTCGAGAAGAGGTTCATTACTGCAGTTGATCCATCCGCCTGTTAAGGAAGAACTCCAGCCCGGCTATAGAATCGTCGATGCCGAGCTTAATATCCACAGTATAGAATTAAAAATCACATGCATTGTTTTACATAGAAAAGATCAATTTATGGGAATTATTTTTGAAGATATCAGATCAGGGAAAAACGAATTGTATAAATTCCTTGATACCCTTGCTAATAATATCTTTGGTACAGTGAGGTTAAAGGGAAAATGGTAAACATGATTTTAATAATTATTCCACCCATTGCAGCTGTTCTTACCTATTTTGTAGGTTTGATCTGTTTTACAGGCGGACACTTTTCTAGAATCTATATCGCTCTTGTACATGGAATACTTACATTGGGAACTTTTCTTTTTCTCATCTCTGCAGTATATAAAAACAGAAAGATTAAAACACTCAATCTTGCATGGTTATTCTTATTGATAGGTGTATTTCTCTTTATACCAAGCGGTATTTTACGGTACTTTACCGGCGCAAAATCTCCATGGTTATCCAATTTACTGTTTTTAATATCTCTCATTCCTGTAATTGTTTTTATTCGTCTTATTTCCAGGCCGATGCACTTTTTTTTCTATTCCAGAACAACAAAATTCTATAATAACCTTATAGTCATCGTTATTTTTGTAATTATTCTTGCAGCATTTATTATACCTATTTTCACAAGCTTTCATAAATCCATTTCTCATGAGAAAAGAGTGCTTTACCTGAATTATTTAAGACCTCTTTTTAATATTCTTCTTATAACCCCGATCAGCGGCATTCTTTTAATTTTTGGTATAAAATCCGATAATCTTCCGTACCTGCTTATCGGGCTTGGATTCTTCTTTGCTCTTTTAAGCGATATACTTATGCATTATTATCTGCTTTCCGGAATTGCTGCTTTCCGCACATTCTCCTCTCTTTCCGGAACAGCCGAACTGATATACCTTATGCTTGCGGGTCTGACAGAAACCTTAAAGAAAAAAACAACCGGTATATTCCCCGAATCTATTAAATAATAAGTGTAAGCAGTATATTACACCTATGAATATCAAAGCTTTATCCGCCCGTTATATACACAGCGCTCATACTTATTTTATAAAGATAAAAAGATCCTTTCCGTTAACTCTCATAAGTCTCGGACACTTTACGAACGACCTGTATATGGGATTTTTATCTCTGCTCTATCCGGCGCTGATGGATAAATTCTCTCTTTCTCTCTCTCAGATAGGTTTAATAGCAATGACAGCATCGCTCGCATCATCCTTTCTGCAGCCAATATTCGGTTTTATCTTTGACAGGTATAAATCCTATTGGGCACCGGCTGTAGCCGTAATGATGACCGGCGTTTTTATAAGCCTCCTGGGAATAGCACCCAACTACCCGATGATTTTGGTTTTTTTATTTCTCGGCTGTACGGGGTCAGCTATATTTCATCCGAAAGGTGCCTCTATCGCACCTGTTTTTTCAGGAAACAAAAAAGAAATCGGTATGGCAATATTTAACGCCGGAGGAAATCTGGGTTACTCCTTCGGACCTTTGCTTATTGCATCTTTTCTGACTACCTTCGGGTTAAGAAGAATGCCGTACCTCTCCGTTTTTGCCGCTGCAATTGCAGTATTAATATTTCTGACCAATAAAAATCATGAGAAGGCTCATGAAATTCACAACAAAAAAACTCCTGTCCATAGAGCCGGACAAAAATACAGAATTATTATTCTGTTGATTTTTACAACACTCTTTCTTACCATAGGGGTACGCGGCATACTGACATTTTTACCCATTTTTCTTTCAACAATCGGAATAGAGGCGAATTCCATAGGCAAAATATTTACAATTATGCTTGCAGGCGGAGCCATAACAGCAATTATGATAGGCAAACTGGCAATAAAAAAAGGCAAGAAAATATTTATTCTCTCATCAACGGTTTTGAGTTCCCCTATGCTATATATAGCAATCATTCTGTTAACACATTCTTCTACTTATTCTATCGGCCTTCTTTTACTCATTCTCGGAGGAATACCCTTAACATACTCAAATGCAATTACTATTATTTTTGTTCAAATGCATTCCGCCGATTCTCCGGCCTTCAGTTCCAGCCTTCTTATGGGCTTTGCCTGGGGCATGTCGGGCCTGTCCATGCTTCTGTTTGGATTTTTAGGAGATATTGTGGGGATAAAAACCATGCTAATGATAATCGTATCGATACCGGTTCTGGGTACTATTCCTGCGATGATGCTTCCGAATGAATAGTTCTTATACTATTCCCAGAGCATCTCCCCGTTTATATAAAATGTCTCCTCTGTTTCCAGAATATCGGAGCCCACTATTCTGTTAATTGCATTTAAATACGCTCCCGCACTTGCTTCAATAACATCCGTACTGCCGAAATGTCCGTGAAAGCGCCTTCCTTTATACTGAAGAGTAACGGTTATCTCTGCTCTTGCATCCAGCCCTTCCGTTACCATATTTACAGTATATAATAAAAGTTCCGGCGAAAAGCCCGCCACTTTATCTATCGCCTTACAGAGAGCATCGACCGGTCCGGCGCCGTGGGAAGACTCTATGTACCGGTTTTGATCTTTTACTATCTCCACTATTCCAACGGGCAGTACGGATGTTCCTGTCATGACACTGAATGATTTAAGCATGTACTTTGGCCCGGCTTCGATCTTAATATCTTCCATTATTGCTTCCAATTCGGAAATATAAATATATCCCTGGCGGTTGACGGTTCTTTTTACAATATCAAAGAGTCTTTTAATATCAGTACCGTCTTCATACAGCTTAAAATCTTTTAGTTTCTCTGTGAAATCAGGCATATTTAATTCTTTATCTGTAAAGAGTTCATTCGACTGCTGGCCGGATGTACTTGATTTCAGGAGTTTCTTAAAGTTGTCCGCCAGGGCGGACCGCGATCTTGAGCCTTCAGGCTCCGTATAGGCGCACCTGCCGATAATAGGTTTATTAAGATGAGGCGTAATCCCGGTTAAATGGCTGACAAGCTGTGCCGTTTCGCCAATCTGTTTAAGTTTAATCCCGTGGCATAGATCATACTCTTTTTTTAAGGCTTCCAGGGCAAAGGCAACTTCTTCCAGAGGGGTATTACCGGCTCTGGCGCCGATTCCTCCGACAGTAACTTCTACATGGGCTGCACCGTTTAAAACCGCGGAGATAGTGTCCGCAGTGGCGACCCCGAAATCATTATGAAAATGTACACCCAATAGAATTCCCTTTTCTGTGTACTTTGCTATCTTTTCTGAAATATCCCCTATTATTTTCTGCACCTGAAAGGGAAATAATATTCCGTTTGTATCAGCCAGGCTTACCGTATTTGCACCGGATTCACATGCAGTTTCTATGGCATCGAACATAAAATCCTTATCACAATGAGGAAATTCACTAAAGGAAAACTGTACCCTTGCATCGTCTTTTATTGCCGTTTCCACAGATTTTTTGATCATTTCCAATGCCTGCAGTTTGCTTTTTTTAAGAACATCATTTAAAAACTGATTCGAGACCGGCATAAAAATATGCAGGTACTTTCTGGAAGCAGCACTTAAAATCTTCAGTGTTTCTTCTATATCACCTACAATAGCCCGGCTTAGAGCGGAAATATAAGGCCCTCTGATCTCTCTGCCTATAAGGCTTATACATTCCCTATCCCTTTTGGATTTAACAGGATAACCTGCATCGATTATATCCACTCCCAGCCGGACCAGTTGATGAGCAATTTCGAGCCTGTCGCTTAGATTCATAACAATAAAAGGAAGTTTATTGCCGTCCCTTAAAGTTGTGTCTAAAAACTCAATTCTCCGCATAGAAACTATCCCTCCTATACCATAATAATGTTTATCCCGGATAATTTAAAGCTCATTTACATATTGAACTAAGTAAATAATAATGGTAACAAAAGATAGGTAATAGATTAAATAAATGGGACTATATATATGAACAGTGTGGATATTATCAATACAGCGGATTATGCAGAGGGCATTAACTTTGCGGGAAAAACAGCAGTAATTATTGATATCTTAAGAGCTTCGACTACCATTATTACACTTTTAGAGAAAGGTATTAAGGCCGTTAAACCTGTAGGGACATTAGAAGAAGCCTATAGATATAAAGAAAAAAATACAAATGTACTGCTTATAGGGGAAAGAAAAGGCATAAAACCTGAAAAGTTCGATTACGGGAATTCCCCTTATCTGCTTGCAAAAGAAACCTTTAATAAGAAACATGCTGTCATAACAACAACAAATGGAACCAGGGCACTGTTTAATACTCTTTCAGCAGAGTACATTTTTATCGGAGCTTTGAGAAACATCAAAGCCTTAACAGCATGCATTCTCAGCTTAAACAGGCCGGCTGTTATTGTCTGCGCCGGTACAGATTCGCATTTCTCTATCGAAGATTTTTATGCTGCAGGAATCCTCGTAAAGTCTTTAATTCAAAACTCTCCGGAGAATAACCGGCCTGAACTTACCGATATTTCAAACTTATCGCTCTTTACTGCAGAAATAGAGAAAGACAGGCTGTTAAACGGGAAAACCTGCAAACATTACAGGCATCTAACTGAGATAGGCTTTAAAAAGGATATAGAATACGCTCTTTCGATTAATAAATCGGATATCGTTCCTTATTATAATAAGGAAAAGGGTACTTTAAACATCTATGATAATTAACAGGTAATACCTCACGATTCTACAATGGGGAATTTAATAAGAAGGTTTGTCCCGCCTTCCTGTTTACTTTGAACATCTACCGTACCCCCGTTACGTTCGGCTATTGTTCTGCAGAAGTAAAGCCCCAGTCCTTCATGATTATATTTTGTAGTAAAGAAGGGATCAAATATTTTTTTAAGATTCAATTCATCTATACCTTTTCCATGATCATTAATTTTTATAATTACATCCCTCGGGCCTTCTATGTAGGATTCAAGAAATATTTCATCATCCTTTTGATAATTACTCTCCATTGAATTTTCAATTCCATACACAAGTGCCTGCACTAATTCAGCCGGGAAACATCGTATTTTTACAGGATTCTTAACCGAATATTTTATTCTGCAGCCGTCATATTTTTTCTTTATCTCCCGTATCGTATCCTTTATAATAGCCGAAGTATCGATAGTGACAGGTACGGAAACCTTCGATCCGGTCAGGGAAACCAGCTTGCGCACAAAGTTCCTGATCTGTATACTGCCCTCCTGCGCAATACCTAAGTATTTTTTTATTTCCGCCTTCTGCATATACATATCATCAGCTGTTTCGTTTAAATCAGCCTCAGGACTTTTAATGATGCTGTTAATACTTTTTTCCAATCCGACAAGGGCATTTGCTATATAATTTATGGGATTATTTATTTTATGCGCAATACCGGTTATCATGCCCCTTAATTCCTTTAATTTCTTTGTCTGCAAAGATTTCAGCCTCTCTTTGTTCAGTTCATCGATAATAAGCATCAACTCCATATTTTTATTTTCCAGATGTGCCGAATATTGGAATGTTTTCTTAAAGTGACCTTCATAAAACATTCTTTCCACAAGGCTAACGAGTCCGGCACGCAAAACAAACAGTAAGATAAATAAAATTGTAACCGTTACAAAACCTGATATTTTTTTCGTTAGACCGTAATTATTCATAAATACAGATGTAACAGGTTCATACAACACGGTGAAGAAAGCAAAAGTAATAACTGCGAGTATTGCATATACGACATATCTTGCGGCAAAGAAATTTATATTAAATACACGGTGTTTCATAAGACCGACAATAAAAAACAGAGGAACAAAGGTTAAAAACAGGTTTGCAAAGTTGCCCATGCTTACACGCATGCCCGGAAAATTACCCAGGATATACGGTAATTCATCGAGAAAAAAATAAACAGGCAGAGCTATAAGTACACCTGCGAGTATCCACTCTATCTGCCGCTTTTGACTATTATAGGAGGTCTTAAAATACGAAGTTATAAGAAACACAAAATAAAGAATATATGCAATCCCATCAGCAAGATTACTGATTTTACCAAGCAGTCTGTAATGATTCAGCCAGATCTCATCTCCGCTTCCGCTCCAATGCCAGTAATAGTACATTCTCACAGATGTAAACACGACATAAATCGAAACGATAGCACCGATAAAAATACCGCGGAACAATTTTGTACCTTTTTTATAGGGAAAATACAGCGCAAAAAAAACAAGCATCCATGAAGTAATCTTGCCAAGATGAATCAGAAGATTAGAAAAAAAACTTTCATAGTAGAAAGCTTTTAACGCCGTAAAAACGAGATAGAAAAGTGCCGCAAGAACAATAAAATTAGAAGCCGTATCATCCGGAAGCGTAAAGGTAAGATAAAAAATCGTAAAACTCAAGACAATAAGAAAAATTAATTCAAATAACCAATCCACTCTCGTTAAATTAAATACAGGCTGAATAAAAACAGATCTAACTTCCCCGCCTCTTATTACCTTAAGATGTACAAGATTAAAATTATGTATCTTCCTATCGTTTTTAACAACATCCCAGCTGCTTCTAACAGGATTACCGTTAATGCTTATAAGAATATCTTTATTCGGCTGCAGCCCGGCAGCAACAGCAGGAGAAAAAGGTGTTTTTGGCGAGAAAACGACCTTCCCGTTTTTAACAATCACCTCGGGGAAATTAACAACAAGGCCTGTATTGGGCTTAATAATGTATCGAACAAAATACACATAGGCGATAGAGCTGAGTATTACCGCCATAGAAAAGATGAGTATAAATCGCCATCGATATCTGAACATTTTACCAATTGCAGCCTTATTCATTGTAATTACTATATAGTAGTATGATAGTATTGTCCAGTTTGTTTTTATTTTTACACTTTAATCCGCTTTAACCTGAAAATGGTCCTGTTCTCATATTCTCCTATTTCTATAAAGTATCGTTTTATGACCTCCGGCAAATAAAGATAAGCATCCTCGGTAATGCAAAAATTTCCGGGCTGTGTAAATCTCTTCCCGAGATGAAATACGGAATTTATTGTATCCGAAATAATATGTCCTTTATTACTCTTTTCATAAATCATACTTCCTAAGTGCATGGCAGTACGAAAAGAAACGAATTTTGGAAATAAAGACTCTTCCACATCGAATATGTTCTTAAAAAGATAGAGCCGGAAACCGAATATTCCCGCATTTTCTTTTTCCCCGTCAAAAGGAAACAGCACAACCCCGTTAAAACCGGACCAGATCCATATTTTGCCATTAAACTGTTTACTTACTTTTCCCACATATCGCTTAAAGGTACCAACGGCTCTATCCAGATTACTCTTTCCCCATTGTTTCTCCAATTCTTCCTTCCCGTCCAGTTCGATATAAGTTATGAAAAATTTATATTCTTCTCCGTTTCTAATTTTATCCCATCCTGTCGGGGGCAGAAGCAGATTCGATTTAACATCGGAATAATCCTGTAAAGTGTTATTGTAATTGCGGTATTTTTTTAAGTAGTTTATAACACGTCTAATTCGTTTGGAGAAACCATCTTTAAAATTTACAGAATTATCTATATAATCAACTGCTCCGATGTGAAAAAATTCCGAGGGATCATTATATATCCCTTTACTATCTATAACGGCCCAAAAGATATTTTCTTTCCTCGAAAGATAATCAATAGCCCTGCCTAATATATTTCTATCCGTTAAATTCAGATAAATCAGCATTCTTTCGTTGCATTTTCTTAATACTTTTTTTAACTCCTGATAATCATAATACTCTACCGGCAGAGAACTCTTTTTTCCGTCTGTTAAAAAGTTTTTATATTTTTCAAGTTGTTCCGAACAAAAAAGTATCCGCATCAGTCTTCCCATTCCAATGAGTAACGGTATAAAAAGAGACCGTTATCCATTTTAAAAGGCTTAAATAATTTCGCTAACTTTCCGCCGAGATCAGAAAAAACTCCCCTGGATAGAACCAGATTGTTCGGATTGGTATAATCCGTTTCTATATTTTCCAGCCTTCGTAATGTATCATTATGAATAGAGTCGGTGTCAAAGATATAATTGGAAGGGCCTGTGTGGACAGCCATTCTTACCTCTAAATTCTCATTAAGATTGCAGTTTATTAAATTGTACATAAATAGTTCCTGTAATATTTCCACACCGCAAAGTGCGGCATGAACATTTTTATTCGGCAGATAAAAGGCACCAAGCCCGCCGTCCCCTTCCCAGTTCCATACCCTTCCGTTTCTTTTTTCGATAATACTCTTAAATATCCGTTTTAAATCCGTGTATGTTTTTCTTATGACCTGGCCGGTATAGATCCTTACAAGTTTGGAATTCGAAACAATATCTATCTTTATAAATGTAAAATCATAACCCTTTCCTTCCTGTAAAATACCCCAGCTCTTTGTTTTTCTGCTTGAATCCTCGATAAATAAACCGTAAGGGTCATTGTACTGGTAATGTAATCCTTCGATTTCCTTTAATATTTGAGGCAAAAAATGTATCGCAATCGTACGTCCCATAACGCCGTTTTTATCAACATCTATGAGTACTTCAATAAGCTTAAGAAACAATCCGAGCCTTTTAACATCTCCTATAATCTGCCATGCGGCATTCTGCTGAGGTATGGGAATGTTCTCGGGAAAACCTGATCTTTCATGAAGGCTATATCGGGGTATAATCCTCTGAACAATCCTTTCCATCATTTGTACGTTTAAGGATTGAGACAGAGCTTTAACAACATATCGTTCCAATCGTGTACTGATCTTCATTTACTTTAAAGATTTTAAGGTATAAAAAAATCACGGTCAAGCTTTCTGTACAATTTTATACAGTTGACACAAACTCAAGGCGTTGATATATTTCACCTATTCAAAAAAATGGCGGCGTAGCTCAGGTGGTAGAGCAAGCGGCTCATATCCGCTGTGTCAGGGGTTCAAGTCCCTTCGCCGCTATTTTTTCTTTAAAATAACCGTTTATTACTTAAAGTATTGCCCGGGTAACCTTTTTTGGCGCAAAGGATTATTCATAACAGCTATAGATAAATTATTATATTTTTACTATAAATATTATAGAGGGCGGCTGGTTTGACAAAAATACTCAAAGACAAACAATTCCATAAATTTTGTGCATACGGGATGCTTAAGAATCTACGCTTTTTCGACCCGTTTATCATACTTTTTTTTCGGGAAATGGGATTAACCTTCCTTGAAATCGGAATCCTATTTTCCATTCGGGAAATATCCACAAACATACTTGAAATCCCTACGGGAATTATGGCCGATTCCTACGGCAGAAGAAAATCGATGATATTTTCATTCATATCCTATATAATTTCTTTTCTCATCTTCTACTTTATGCCTTATTTTTCCTTTTATGCATTTGCGATGATCTTTTTTGCAGCGGGAGAGGCCTTCAGAACAGGCACGCATAAAGCCATGATCCTGCACTACCTTAAAATAAAAGGTATCGAAGACACAAAGGTAGAATACTACGGCAGAACCCGCGGCTGTTCCAAATTGGGCTCTGCCGTTTCTTCACTGATAGCCGCTGCACTCGTTTTTTACACAGGTACATTTAAAATAGTTTTTTTAGCTTCGATCGTTCCCTATATTGCGGAACTCTTTCTTATGATATCTTATCCCAAAGAGCTGGACGGAATAAGGCAGGATAGACGAAAGGGCATTCTAAAAAATGCCGTTTATCAGATAAAACTGACAATGACAGATTTTCTCTCTATCTTTAAAAACAGGAAATCATTTATTTCTATTTTAAACTCTTCTTCCTTTGATGCCATCTTTAAAACCACAAAGGATTATCTGCAGCCGATACTTAAGATCTATGCATTATCCATTCCGCTTTTTCTTACGCTTGGTGAAAATCAGCGTACATCCATTCTCTCCGGCCTGGTCTATTTTATTCTATATCTCCTTACATCATATGCTTCCATTCATTCCGGAGACCTTTTCAGAAGATTTAAAAGTCTGCCGAAAGCCCTTAATATAACCTACCTCTCCGGCGGAATACTCCTTATCCTAAGCGGTCTTTTTCTCAGGTATTCCATAACTATTGCTGTTGTGTTTCTATTTATACTTTACTACATGCTTCAGAATACACGGCGCCCCATAAACATCGGCTATCTAAGTGAACTGATATCACATAAAATAATGGCCACGGGACTTTCCGGAGAGTCCCAGATAAAAACTTTGCTTATAGCTGCCTTCGCACCTCTTATGGGACTTCTTGCCGATCATTTAGGACTGAGTAATGCATTCCTGGTATTCGGCATTCTATACTTTGCCATATTTCCCGTACTGCATATACGCAGCTACGATATGCGTTCCTAACAGACCGCCCGGGCTATTTATTCGGAAAAGCTTAAAAAAACCCATAACCGTTTTAAAAATACCGGCGTCATCCGTGCTTTACAATTACACAATTCTTCGTCTGATCTCCGAACTTATATAATCGAGCAGTGCAACGGTAATGGCTATAAACCAGACGGCAATACCCGCAGCACGATAATCCAGGAGTCTTATATACTGCACAAGTATAAATCCGATTCCGCCGCCGCCCACAAGACCTATAACCGTTGACATTCTAACATTAATATCCCACCGGTAAATGGAAAAAGAGATAAAAGGCGGAATCATCTGCGGGACAACAGCATAGAGAATTGTCTGCAGATGAGTTGCACCGGTAGCCTGAATGGCCTCTATAGGCCCCGGATCTATACTCTCTATCGCTTCCGAATAGAGCTTCGACAACGCTGCTATCGAATGGAACGTAAGTGCAATAATCCCGGCAAAAGGGCCGAGTCCGACCCATACAACTGCTATTAATGCCCAGATAAGCGGTTCTATCGATCTGATTATATTTATAATTGTTCTTGTAATATAATAGATTATAAGTGTAACCCATGAACCTGCCATTAAATTTCTCGCGGCAAGAAAGCTTACCGGAATGGAAAGAATTATGCCGAACAGTGTTGCTATCATTCCCATAAATATTGTTTCCACCATACGGGAAACTGCCAGTTTAAGCGGCTCATTGATGATAACTCCTCCTACCGGGGATACCTGTACAGCCTCTACATGATGTATCATTTTCCCTTTTGAACTCGGCGGTATTAACCTGTAGGGCATAATAACTTTCATCTTAAAGGATCCCTTTTCGTCGGTTATTACACTGACATACTTTCCGTTCTGACGAAGCTGGAATTTATTGCCGATCGGGTCTATCCACCAGATTTCCGTTTTTGTATCGGGTTTAAAATTCTTACCCGTCAATGTAATCGTCGTTCCCGGTATCATTTTATAATTTTCATCGAGCCGGGATAAATTACCTGATGTTGGTTCCGCGAGAAGATACGGCTTGTTGGGATTTTCCACAGACGGAGGCGGCGGATTGCCGCCGGGAGGCGCCAGAATAGCAGCTTTTGCACTTACACGCAGCGTTTTATGTGTAAATGCAGCCTTCCACGGCCAGAGAACGCGGGAAATAGGAGTGAGCGTTTCGGGGAATCTCGTTATCATTTTATAAGGGTTTATCTCGCCGATCTGCCATCCTAAAACAAAGAATACTGCAATTACCAGAATAAATATTTTTATTCTATTGTATTCCCGTTTTTTTCTGATCCTATAAGCATCCCAGGCGTTCCATAACCATAAAAGTATAATACCGAAAGTCAGAAGCAGTATAAAAACAGGCCGCCTTGACAGCGCCTTATTATACATCGACAGAAGGTTTGGCTCCAGGTGAGCTAAAAGCTCTATCCGCCATACAAACATCAGTATCATGGAGAAAATCGAACCGAATAAAATAAATCCCCGGCCAATCTCTCCTATTACAATATGGCCCAAACCGGGTATCAGTAATGAGAGAAGCCCGGATAGTTCACCGGGAACTCTGGATTCCGGTTTTTTTATTAATGCGGGATTTTTTCTTTTTTTTCTTTTCGCCTTTGTATTTTTTTGTTCGACTTCTTTAGCCATTGATCTTTTCTCCATCGACATCTTCACTTGAATCGGGTCCTACCCGCACCCTTTCAGCTTCCTCTCCGTATATCTGTTTAAACTCCTCATCGGTCATTTTACGAATATCTTCACCGCTTCCGCGGTATACTACTTTACCATTCCGCAGTCCTATCACCCTTGTCGCATAACGCTGAACAAGATCAAGATAATGGAGACTGCACAGAACCGTTATATTGTCTTCCTTGTTGATCTTCTCCAGATAACCGAGGATGGTATGTGCCAGAACAGGATCCAGACTTGCCACAGGTTCATCGGCCAATATCATTTTCGGATTCTGCATAAGCGCTCTCGCAATACCCACTCTCTGCTGCTGCCCGCCGCTTAGTTCGTCCGCTCTTTTATGTGCCTGATCTTCGATCCCCGCACGCCTTAGGGCTTCATATGCCATTTCAATATCCGCCTGACTGAATCTGTTAATCAGGCTTAACATTGGATTGGTATATCCAAGCCTGCCTGCAAGCACATTCTTTAGAACACTCGACCTCTTTACGAGATTAAAATGCTGAAAAATCATCCCTATCTGACGACGCACCTCACGAAGGTGGTTGGAATCCGCTTCTGTAACATCTTCGCCATTCCAGATAATCTGCCCTTCGGTAGGTTCTATAAGTCTGTTTATACAGCGGAGAAGAGTTGATTTTCCGGAACCGCTTAATCCTATGATAATAAGAAATTCCCCGTCATCGACATCAAAACTGACATCCTTTAATGCCTCCGTTCCGTCATCATAAATTTTAACAAGATTCTTAATACTCAGCATAACTCTCTCTGTTCCTTATGGATTATAATAATTAAAGTGATTTTTAAGGAAATTTCCGGTAAATATTTATAAAGCAAAACGTACTTATTCCGCATATAAAAATACCCGGGTAAGATTATTTATTCTCACCCGGGTATAGAATGTGCTTTATTTCCCCTGTAATTCTTTTACAGACATACCGGATGCCTGAAGAAGCTGCCGAAAGGGATCGTAGAAACTATCGTCTATTTTCTTTAAACCGTTCCATTGATACGCGGTATTAAGAGCTTTTTTACCCTTATCTTCCGACGCTATTTTTAAAAGTGCATTTACAATCTTATCTTTTAAATCTTTTGGAAAGGACGGAATAAACTGAACACCGTCATTTGGAATAGCAGGTGTTACCGCTATAACAACAAGCTTTTTCATAACATCGGGATGATCCTTTTCTATTCGTGTTCTGGCATCGACATACGTTGCACCGGCATCCGCCTGTCCGTTATAAACAGCAGAAACCACGGCATCGTGACTGCCTGCATCAACGATTCTTGCAAGATCTTTTTCAGGATTAATACCCGCGGCTTTCATCATCAGCATGGGAATAATCCAGCCGCTTGTGGAAAGAGGATCGGGCCGGGCAAATGTTCTTCCCTTTAAATCGGTAAGTTTCTTAATACCGGAATCCGCCTGAGTAATAATCTGGCCATTGTATGTCGGACTGCCGTAACGTATGGAAACAAGAGCGGCATCCGCAACTCCCATTTCATGCGCCATGACATAGGCAAAGGTAGCGAGAGAAGCCATTTGAGCCGTCGGCGGCTTGCTCTTCATCGCCTCTATAACACCTGCATACTCCGTTGCAACATTTGTTTTAAAGTATAAACCGGTTTTCTCATGCAGCATGTCAGCAACCAGCTGTGCACCTGAAGAAACCCTCTGCATGTTGCCGGAAGGAACAAAAGACCAAACTATCGGGTTCTCCTCGGAACCTAACGGCTTTTCCTTCTGCCCGGTAGCAAAAAGAGCTGCTCCTCCTGCAAGCAGAAAAAAGACAACCAGAAAACTAAAGATCCTTCTATACATATAATGCCTCCCGAAAAATTAATTTATTTATTGCTTAAAGATTAGACCAACCGTCATATTCAGTCAAGCAAATTCTTTCTTCTCTCTTTTTGGGAAAAATACTATACCGTATTATCAGATTCCTCACTTGCACCAACCGGAGATATACAATATTATCCTGTACGAAATATGAAAAGAGAAACATCCCTTATCGCTCTGTCATATCTGACGATTTATCTGGTCTGGGGATCTACGTATTTCTTTATAAAGCTATCCGTGGAAACGATTCCTCCCATAACAGTTGTTGGATTACGCTTTTTTTTCGGCGGCTTCTTTTTTCTTCTTTTTGCGGTAATTTCTAAAAGAGTAAATCCCCTTCCGACTATTAGACAGATACTTTCTTCTGTCCTTCTAGGCAGCCTTCTTCTTCTCGGCGGAAACGGCTTTATCTCCTTTGCCGAACGTAAGGTCGACAGCTACTTAGTGGCACTTATCCTCTCTGCGACTCCGCTGATCGTTGCATTATTCGACAGGGTACTTCTTTCTAAAAAGGTGACGTTCATAAGAATTCTCGGAATCCTTACAGGTGTTTCGGGAGTAATACTGCTTCTTTACAATGGACAATCATTTAAAGCAGTATTAAAACCTGAAATTATAATGGTACTTGCCGCAATCATACTCTGGTCCCTGGGTACCAGCCTCGGGCACCGGTTTAAAGTATATCCGGACAATCTGATAAACAGCGGTATACAAATGACCTTTGCAGGTTCCGTCTGCCTTATCTACACTTTCGGCTCCTCGAACTTCTTCTATCCCCAATCCGCTTCATTCTCCGCAGCTTCCCTGCTTGGGTTATTCTATCTGGCTGTTATAGGCTCTCTTGCCTTCAGCGCCTACACTTTTCTTATTGCGCATCAGCCTGCTTCTAATGTTGTGAGTTATGCCCTGATTAACCCGGTTATCGCGGTCTTTATAGGAATTGTAATAGGCAGTGAATCTCCGGTGCCTTATCTCCCGGTCGCGATGCCGATGATTCTATCGGGATTAACCATAATGCTTTACGGAGAGAAAATCTTAAAAAAAATAAAAAATATCTTCGCGGGACATTAAATAAAAGAAGCTGATCAGCATCCGTGCCGGACGTTGATCAGCTTCTTCCTCATCTTTCGTTTATAGCAGGGGCAGGACTTGAACCTGCGACCTCCGGGTTATGAGCCCGACGAGCTGCCAACTGCTCTACCCTGCGCCGTCTTTCGTAATATACATAAACTTTATTTATGAGTCAAGGTTATATTCTCCTAAAACGCGGAACCCTTGCCTCGGCATTGAGATTTAACGGTGAAATTTCGCCTTCCTCTAAGTATCTGCATCCTATGCCTGCTACCATTGCTCCGTTATCAGTGCAATAAACAGGGGATGGGAATATAACATCATATCCGCTGTTTCGTTTTAAAACTTTCCGAAGGTAACTGTTAGCTGCGACACCTCCGCCGGCAACTATTTTTTTTATTCCGGTATCATTTGCCGCCTGTATGACTTTCTCTGCAATAATATCTATCGCAGTCTGCTGGAAAGACGCAGCAATATTTTCCACTGATTTTTCCGAAGAACCATCCCAGAATTTATCCAGCTGGTTTATGACAGCGGTTTTTAGACCCGAATAAGAGACATCATATGTATGGCTGCCCTTGTGAAGAGAAGGTTTCGGAAAATGAAATGCAGAAGGACTCCCATGTTTCGAAAGTTTATCGATCTCCACACCGCCCGGATATCCCAGCTTATAGTGCTTTGCCACTTTATCGAAAGCCTCCCCGCAGGCATCATCTATCGTTGTGCCGAGAACCTTGAAACTTTTAAAGCTGTCAACTTTTGCTATTATCGTATGCCCTCCGGAAACGATCAGCCCCAGATACGGATAACTTATATCATGTTCAAGATGAGGTGCATACAGATGAGCAAGGATATGATCTATGCCCATAAAGGGTTTGCCTGCGGCATAGGCAAGTCCTTTTGCAAAGGACAATCCGACCAGAAGCGATCCTATTAAACCGGGGCGGTATGTTACGGCAATACCATCTATATCCGTAAGGCCGATTCCCGCTTTATTCAGAGAAGACTCCACAACCGGGTATATCCACTCCAGATGTTTCCTCGAAGCAATTTCCGGTACAACACCGTAGTAGGGCCTGTGGAACTCAATTTGTGTTGATATTTTGTTGCTTAATACTTCCTGTCCGTCTTTAACTAAAGCTGCAGAACACTCATCGCAGGAAGTTTCTATGCCGAGTACAATCATTCTTTTCCTTTAAACGCAGAAATTAATTCGTCAACCGTTGCAAGCCGGGTCCTTTTTTCTTTAAAAACACCTGATAACGAATTCAGGATTTCAATTATCTGAGGACTCTTTACATGGCCGATTAATATTGCATAACCTTTTCTTTCCGCAATTGCAATACCTTTAAGGATACCATCCCTGATTTTTTCATCTTCGGGACTGTTGTCTATAAAAACATCCCTGCTGAAATACGGCACTTTGTATTTCAAAGCCGCTTTTTCTGCAACAGAGCGGACAGTCGTTTTACTGTCTATAAAGAATTTCTTTTTTTCAGAAAGGTACTGCATAACAATATCCATTGTTTTTATGTCGGAAGTTGCTCTTGACCCCATATGATTATTGGTGCCTTCCGCACCGGGCACGGAATTAAAATTATCATCCAGCAGTTTTCTGATCATTTCTCTGCTCTGTCCCGTATATATCGCATTAGGACCGGGATTTTCTTCATGTACCGGCTCCATCGGACAATGCAGAATTATATCTCTTCCCACCTTTTTTGCTTCTTCCGCTATCTCCCTGCTGAAAGGTAGTTCAGGCAGTATGGATAACGTTAATTTACCCGGATATTTCAGAAAGGGCTCGGCCTGTTTCATACTATATCCCGCATCATCGATAATAAGCACAAGTTTCGCTCCGGGTTTCGGATGTTCTTTTCTGCCGGCCGGGGAAGAAGATTCCGCAGGTGCGGTGTTAAATTTTTTTTCTGTTTCTTCGGGTACTTGTTTTCCATATTTCAAATTGGAATTTAACTTTGCACCGGTCTCTCCCGAAGCGGTATGTAAAGCCGATGCGGAGCGTTTGCCCTGAGAAACAATAAGAAGCACAAGAATTAAACAGCCGAGTATCAGGATAAGGAGAATCAGTGTATTTCTTAATCTTACCGTCTGTCTGGAAGTACGTTTTTTCTTTGACATCGAAAGAATGGAATCCTTTTATTTTAGTCTCTATATCTTCGTCTTATCAAAGCTATATGTTTATTAAATTGTGAGTATAAATATATTATTATTCAGATTTATACAGCCCGGGCTTTAACAGCCTCAGTATTTCAGTTATAAATATACTCTTTTAAATCTTCTGCAAAGGATTTTAGTTTTTTAAGAGCTCTCATTTCTATCTGCCGGACAGTTTCGGGTGAAATACCAAGTTCATTCCCGATACGCTTTAACGTATAACGCTTGCCGCCGAAAAAGGCGAACCTATACATTAATATTTTTTTCTCTTTATTCATCAGATTTTCCAGGAATTTCATTGTTTCTTCTTTAAGGCTCTTATTCATAATCGTTCTGTCGGGATTGTAAGAATAATCCTCTATAACATCCTGCAGTGTTGCCGAATCTCCTGCAACACCTGTATCCAGAGAAACAATTGAGTTTGACAGATTTATCAGATTCATAACTTCCTCTTCCGGAAGTCCGATTTCCTGTGCGATTTCTTTGTTTGTCGGCATTCTCATTAATTTCTGCGACAGTGTATTAAAAATATTATTTATTTTTCGTATCTTTTCCTCTTTTCTGTGAGGAAGCCTTATCGCTCTTTTTTTATTGGAAAGCGATCTTACGATGGACTGTTTTATCCACCATGATGCATAGGTACTGAAACGTACTTCTTTTCTGTAATCATACTTGGAAGCCGCTTTAATTAACCCGAGATTACCCTCCTGTATTAGATCCATTAAAGACATTTCCGGGGTAACATATGCTTTGGCAATTCTTACTACAAGGCGAAGATTCGCCTCTATGAGTTTCCTCTTTGCCTTATCATCACCTTTTTGAATTCTTTTCGAAAGTTCAATTTCTTCCTTGTAAGTAAGAAGATCAGTCCTTTTTATTTGTCGAAAGTAAACTTTTAATGTATCTTCTTTTACGAAGTTATTTGCCAAATCTTCTGTCATTCGTATCCCTCCAGAATATACAAGCAAATACCGTGCCATTATAACGTTCTATCTAAAAATTTTTAATTGTATATATTATAAGATGTTACACATTATATTAAAATAATCTTATATTCTAAACTCTATACTGTAAACTTTTTTATACAGTTTACCGGAATAATATTTACAAAATTATATAAAATTAATGACTATTAGCCCGGTATTGGAAAGAACGACCGGATATAAGGATAGATATTCGGGTTACAGGTTGTTACCGTTCTGTCTGTAAACCGATGCCGCCAATGTTTTCGAGGCCGAAAGTTGTTTATACAGAGTTGTGGCAAGACCGAAATCACCCGTTTCCGCCATTTTTTGGGCATACTTATCATAAAGCATGTCCTCGAAAATATTTTCGGCGAAGCCTCCTTCCATTAACCCTGTTTTATGCACGGTCTTTTTCATTGCATTTAACATTTGTTTTATGAAAATGGCTTCGAATTCCACACTTGTTTTGTAAAGTTTGCTGTTTTTATTGATATGACTGCCGCTGTGAGCAGTGTTATTGTTAATTTTAATCCGGCCGATTTGATTATAGCCCGTTGTCAAATTCATTTTTTTTTAACCTTCCCTACATTATGATCAGTTCACCGTACAGAGCACCTGCCCTGTCGATTGCTTTTAATATTGATATGACGGCATCCGCTTTTAGGCCTATTGTCTTAAGCGTATCTACAAAATCATTTACTGTTGTCGTTTCTTCGATTACAAAGGGCACATCTTTTCTATTGCCCCCGGAATATCCGACCGTAATCTTCGCCGATTTATAAGAAACTGCTACTTTTCCTATTCTTACATTCTCACCCATTATTATAACACCGGAATCTTCATCTATTACTACTTTTCCGGAAGTATCAGGCTTAACCTGAACCGATTGGATCGATGCAATAAAGCCTACAAGATCATTCTTCTTAATATCAGGAACTTTCACCTCGATCATCGATGCATCACGTGACCTGACATCGAGACCGGGATATTTCTTCTTTATTGCTACCGCAACCGTATTGGATGTAATAAAATCAGGGTTTCTCAATACTATGGAAATTAAACCGTCATTAAAAAACTGAGAAATTATCTTTTTCTCCATTATGGCACCACCATGAATTTTCCCTGAGGTTTTTTGATTCTTAAAAACCTCTAATTTACCCTGTGCGATACCATAAACTGCACCGTTTGCACCTTTAAGAGGTGTCTGCAGTAATATGCCTCCCTCCAGGCTTCTTGCATCGGCTATACTGGATATATTTATATTAATCCGGTCGCCGGGCCTTACAAATGCGGGAACTTCCGCTGTTACCATTACAACCGCACTGTTCTTGCTTTTAACATCTGCCGGATTAATCTTAAAACCAAAATTGTTTAATATATTCGAGATTGATTTTTTCAGCATCTCGGAATTGGAGGAATCGCCTTTTCCGGCAAGACCGGTTACAAGCCCTATTCCGATAAGCTGATTTTCACGTATTCCTTCTATATATCCTATATCTTTTATGCGTACAGTCGGAGCAGCATCCGCAATTACTATTTTACCTAAAAAGAACAGGACAACCGGAATTAAATATAAATATCTACGGAAGGGCAACATCGACCACTCCTTTATCTTTAACGATACCCCGGAAAATATTCCGCGATTCATACGGTTTTACACGGACTTCTGTATTTATTCCTCCTGCACTTAATGCATATCCTTTCATAGTCACCTTAATACCTCTGCCGATAAAATTAATACTTATCCGTTCTCCGCTCCGAACCGCTCTGTATGGTTTGATATTCCGCTTCAGTATGGGTTCTCCCGAATTTATAACTGCAGACGCCCTGTAACCTGTCAGATTTTCTCCGGAAGTTGCAAAAGTTCTGTAAAACATTCCTCCGCTCAGTTTGTCAACTTCTTTATCTCTATATTCCACGCTTTTACCGGAAAGCAATTCACCGGCACGGATCGTCTTAACCGCATATGCAACAGGAATAAACCTTTTTATATCCGCATAATATTTTTGAAGCTGTTTATTATTATCTTTACTCCTGTACTTAATATATATCATACATTTAAGCGGTTTATCCGAATAACCGACAATATCGATCTCTTGTTTCGATCCTGTAACTTCATGCCCGGCTGCTTCTTTTACATTTCCCTTAAAACCGCTGTCCCTTTTAAGTTCGAATTCCAATTTTCCGTCTTTCATCCCATATTTCCGCCAGAGTGCATCCGCTACCGAAAGAAAAGTCTCTCTGTCTATATTATCCAGCACAGTATCACGAAATATGATAATTTTATCACCTACCAAACTTAAAGGTTCCGGAATAGTATTTTGCAACAATCTGTACAAAGTCTTTACAGGATAAATCACTGCTCCGCCGTAAACATTAAGAATAACAGCTCTTTGCAGAGCAGCGGCAGTATCCGAATCTAAAACTTTGCTCCTTAAAATACTTTTTGCCGTAATTTCATTATTTTGTACGGCGAGGTATTGTTTAAGATACACCACAGCCCCGCCCGCATAAACAGCGCCTGCACTATTTATCAGAGAAACCAGGATAAAAAGTGAAATCATTACCTTTCGGCTTTTTATCATCAGGATTACTCATTACCTTTTAAGGTTATTTGCAGTAGCAAGCATCGAATCGGATGTCTGAATAGCCTTGGAGTTTAATTCGTATGCTCTTTGTGCAACTATCATATTTACCATTTCTTTTACGGCGGATACATTGGACATTTCCAGGAATTTCTGTACAACTTTCCCCATGCCGTCAAATCCGGGTCTTCCCCCTATCGCATCCCCGGAGGCATTGGTCCTCTTCAGTATATTTTCACCTGCTGCCTGGAGACCCGCCGGGTTAACGAATCTGTAAACAGCCAGCTGTCCGGCTTCCACCGGATTATCGCTGCCGGCAACCTTTACAGTTATCCTTCCGTCCTGGGATATTGTAAGTGTATCCCTTATGAATCCTTCCGGAAGGATAACTTCAGGCATTAATCTGTAACCATTCGAATTAACAATTTGTCCGTTAGAATCTATTTTAAATGATCCGTCGCGTGTATATCCGTATGTCCCGTCGTATAGCAGTACCCGGAAAAAACCTTCTCCTTCTATTGCCATGTCAGAAACATTGCCTGTGGACTGCAGTGCACCCTGTGTAAATATCTTCTGAGTAGCGGCAGGTCTTACACCGTGCCCCACCTGTACTCCGACCGGTACCAGAGTGACTTCGGTAGCCGGCGTACCGGCTACCCTGATCGTCTGGTACAGCAGGTCCTCAAAATCGGGCCGGTTCTGTTTAAAACCGGTTGTATTAACATTCGCAAGATTATTCGCAATTGTATCTATATTAAACTGCTGTCCGGTCATTCCCGAAGCAGCAGTCCATAATGATCTCATCATTTTTTATTACCTCCGTTACACCTTAACAGCATCATTAATAAGTTTTCCCAATAGTGCATCTTCACTCTGAATAAGCTTCTGATTAGCTTCATAGCTTCGATTCACTTCTATCATCTTAACCATTTCCGTTACCGGATTTACATTAGCGCCCTCTAAAAAGCCCTGACGCACCTTCGGTCTTTTATTATCCGGTATTATTTCCGCTTTACCGGATTCGCGTGCGGAATTCCAGTATGAGTTTCCCATTTTCTTAAGATAACGTTCTCTTTTAAAGTCAACGACTTTAAGCCTGTCCACAAGTTCCATATTCTCCCATTGATTTTCTTCCAGAGAAACAAGCCTGCCGGCATCTCCCGAAAACTTTGCATTCTGATATATCTTGCCGTCCTGGTCCACTACAAAATTATTCTTTTTAAGCTTAACCGGACCCTTTTCTCCCAGTACATAATCACCTGTTTTGGTTACAAGGTATCCATCGCGGTTAATAAGAAACGTTCCATTACGGGTATACCTTTCTCCCTGACCGGTCTGCACGGAGAAAAAGCCCTTCCCCTCCAGGGCAAGATCAAAATCATTACCCGTTTCTTTCATCGGGCCCTGAGTAAAAACCGTATAAACCTCATTCTGTTCCACGCCTGTTCCCAGTTTTCCGACGATAGGTGCTGTATCCACAGAACCGAACGGGAAATTATAAACACCGTTATCATTCATTCTGCGTAACAGAAGTTCGGGGAAAGCCTTCTGAATAGATGTATCCCTCTTGTATCCTGTCAGATTAACATTGGCAAGATTATTGGCTATCGTATCCATACGATGCATTTCCACTACCATACCGCTTGCCCCGGTGTATAAACCTCTAATCAATCATGTCCTCCGTATATGTATCCCACACTCTATTATCGGTTAGCCCGGAAATAATTATTAGAGAACTCTGTTACCATAGGCGTTATTGTGAAAAGTTTTTCTCTTGATTTTTTCATTGTATTACTGTAATCTTCCATTCTACAGCCAGGATAGCTCAGTGGCAGAGCAGCTCACTCGTAATGAGCAGGTCGTGGGTTCAAGTCCCACTTCTGGCTTTTAACCGGTATAACTTTAAGTATGACCGTGAATAATTTCAAAATAAATTTTCTTTATTGACCGCTTCAATAACTACTGCTATAATCACAAAATACATTTTTCATTACCCTATAAGGAGATAGTAGTTGAAAACGAGTGAACCCATTCTGTCATTGCGCAATGTGCGTAAGTATTTTGGCGGTGTAAAAGCTGTAGATGGAGTCTCCTTCGATGTCTATCCGAACCGTATAACAGGACTCATAGGTGCCAATGGAGCCGGCAAGACAACGACATTTAATCTTATCACCGGTTTTTATAAACCTGATGAAGGGGATATTCTCTATAAGGGAGAAAGAATAAACGGTTTATCACTTCATCAAACTTTTCATAAAGGTTTATGCCGTACCTTTCAGATAAGCCGTGAACTTAAGCTCATGACGGTACTGGAGAACCTGATGCTTGTTCCGCCGGACCAAAGCGGCGAAAACCTTTTAAAAACCTGGTTTATGCCCGGTGTGGTCAGGCGGGAAGAAATAAAAAACAGGGACAAGGCATTATCCATTCTCGAATCAGTGGGCCTGTTACACCTTAAAGATGAATTTGCAGGCAATCTTTCCGGCGGGCAGAAGAGACTTTTAGAACTCGGCCGGACAATGATGGCCGGTGCGGAAATGATACTTTTCGATGAGCCCGGAGCCGGAGTTAACCCGACAGAGCGTAAAACTCTTGCGGCAAGAATAAGAAGTCTGGTAGATAATCAGAATATCACAGTATTATTAATCGGACATGAAATGGAACTTGTTATGGATATATGCAATCCGATAATTGTAATGGATTGGGGCAAAAAACTGGCAGAAGGAACTCCGGATGAGGTTGCAAATAACCCGGAAGTACTGGAAGTATATCTTGGAGGTTCAAAGAAATGAGCATATTGCAGCTGGAAAACATAGTATCAGGTTACGGCAGCATGGAAGTTCTGCATGGGGTTTCTCTTAACATAGAAGACGGTAAAATAATCGCACTTTTGGGTCCCAATGGAGCCGGAAAAACAACTCTTCTCCGAACCATATTCGGAGTTGTAAAACCGACACAGGGACAGGTACTTTTTAAAGGAAGTGATATTTCGGGTACTCCGCCGGAGAAAATGACTAAAAAAGGTATATGTTACGTTCCTCAGGAAGGAAATATCTTTCCCACACTGACTGTCCAGGAAAATCTCGAGATGGGAGCATTTACCAGGGAAGACGACTGGCGTTTAAGGATGGAAGAGATCTTTGAATTCTTTCCGAGCCTGACAGACAGAAGAAAGAGCAGTGCGGGAGAGCTTAGCGGGGGTATGCGGCAGATGCTTGCCATCGGACGCGCCTTAATGGTAAATCCGGAAGTACTGCTCCTCGACGAACCCTCGACAGGGCTTGCACCGGTTTTAGTCGATCATATTTTCGAGCGAATTGCCGCATTAAACAAACAAGGTGTTACAGTCTTACTCGTAGAACAGAATGCACAGGCCTTAAGCGCCGCTGATAAAGCCTATATCATAGAAGGCGGAGAAAATAAAGCGGAAGGAAGCGCAGAAGAACTGAGGAATAACGAAGAAATCGGCAGACTCTATCTAGGGAGGTAACATGCTAGAGTTATTAATATATGGAATAGTTTTAGGCAGCATCATAGGTTTGGGAAGTGTAGGATTAACATTAATATGGGGTATAACGGATCTCTTTAACTGTGCTCATGGCGACCAGATAACTGCCGGAGCGTACAGCGCACTTCTCTTTGTAACTTTATTCAATAAAATGGGTATTTTAAAAGGCATCGTAGGTCCTTTTTCTTTCAGCTGGGGTGTTCTGGTAGCATTTATCCCCGCAATCCTGATATCCGTAATACTTGCAATTCTGATCGACCGCTGGGTTTATAAACCCTTAAGAAAGGCAGGGGCAACTTCGATCACCGGATTTATTGCTTCTATCGGTGTCGCATGGGCACTTCGAGGTACGATATACATTATCTGGGGTGCGGATTTTCATTTTTATAATACGGGCCTGAGACCGACTATCATTCTTCACAATATAGGAATTAAATTCAGAGTGGATGAAATATTTATCGTCATAATTTCATGGCTCTCTGTTGCAGTAGTATATCTTTTTCTGTCCAAAACCAAGATGGGCAAAGCACTCAGAGCATTAGCCGACAATCCTACTCTTGCACAGGTATCGGGCATAAATACCGAAAGAATGCTTATCTGGGCATGGGGTATTGCAGGTTTGCTTATAGCGATATCCGGTGTTTTGTACGGCATAGAAACGCAGCTTCGTCCGGAAATGGGCTGGATTTTTCTTATGCCTCTTTTTGCAGCCGTTATTCTCGGAGGACAGGGCAGCATTACCGGAGCTCTCATAGGAGGACTTGTCCTCGGTATTGCACAGCAGATGTCAACGGCATTTATGGCTCCGTCATATAAACCTGCGGTTGCCTTTATAATTATGATTCTTGTTCTGATAGTAAGACCGAGAGGAATTCTTGGCAGGAGGTATTCATAATGGGTCTACTAAACTTTTTCATCTCATTCGCAGTAATGGCAACGATCTATTCGATATTCGTCCTGGGTTTAAATGTTCAGTGGGGATATACAGGACTTTTAAACTTTGGAATTGCAGGTTTTTTCGCTGTCGGAGCATACACCTCCGCTCTGTTTACAATGCATATGCCCACAGGCGCCCTTGCAAATTACGTTACACAGGCATTCGGCCTCGGCATGCCCTTTCTTGTCGGCGTTATAGCCGCCGCAATTGCCTCCGGACTTGTCAGTATTTTAGTCGGTGCACTTACACTTCGCCTCGGAGAAGGGTACCTTGCAATCGCAACACTTGGTATTGCGGAATCTATCCGTATATTCTTTAACAATGAGTCGTGGCTTGCCAATGGTCCTCAGGGGCTTGTCGGTCTTCCTCAGCCGCTCCATAATTTAGTCAGTCCTCAATACTACAGCTACGTTTATCTTGTTATTGTTCTTATCTTCCTTGCCGTAATCTATATTGCCGTGGAAAAGGGTATTCGTTCGCCGTGGGGGAGAGTTCTGCGTGCCATTCGTGAAGATGAAATTATGGCCAATGCCGATGGTAAAAACGTAGTTTTCTTTAAAATGCAGTCACTTGTTGTCGGCGCCATGATAATGGGTATAGGAGGAGCTTTATACGCTCATTATTCGGCGGCAATACAGCCGGGAGTTTTCGAAGCCCTCTTCGGCACATTCATTATATGGACCATGCTGACACTCGGCGGTACCGGCAATAACAAAGGAGGAATACTCGGAGCATGGATTGTCTGGGCGATATGGTCATGGAGTACCTATTTAATCGCAAAAGTAGTCCCGGCTTCTTTTGCAACAAGAGCACCTTTTATTCGTTACGTACTTATCGGTGTTCTGCTGATAGTTATAATCGTCAGGTTTCCTAAGGGTATTATGGGTGAAGAGCGGCAGGTTTCCAAATTCTAATAAATAGATGAGCAGAGTTCCGTATTTTCAGGCGTGTTTTTTTCGAGCCGGACCCTCTCCCTTAACCTACAATAGTATCTCTGCCGAGGTCTACAAACCTGTTTACAATATAAAGGGCCACACCGGTTGCCACTAAAAGAAAAGTGGCCAGAGCGGAAGCAGTCCCGAACAGTCCGTCGAGCACGGAAAGATATATTCTGACAGGCATTGTCATGGTCTTGCCAACATATAGAACAATAGACGATGAGAGTTCAT
>JAADHF010000047.1 GCA_013151965.1 Spirochaetota bacterium | reverse complement strand
TAACTTTCATGGTAGTAGCATTATTGTGGCTTTTTATTATTGTCTGCAGTGTCCAGGAAATATTTTCCTTTACTTTTTTCTTAAGTTCATCTTTATCCATAACGCTTTTAAGAACCCAGATGTGCTCTTTCCCCAGGATTTTCAATGCACTTACTGCCATCTTTAACGACATTTTATGATTTTTCCGGTGTTCAAAGTCAATTAAAATCTGATCATCTTTTATATTGACAATTTTTCCTATACCCCAGTTTCTATGGAATACATAGTTGCCCTCGTCGAAAGAGATGTGTTTTTCGAAATCCGAAATGGCATCGTGAACATTTCTCCAGCTCTGAGTCAGATTGGATACCTTGATGTATTCCTCTAACTGACTGTGATCCTTATATTTCTCTTTGAAACATTCGATAATTTCTTTTCTCGCTGTACTGTTTTTAGATTCGTAAGCTAAAATTCTTTTTAGAATAGTAATTGCCGTATCATAATCTCCGTTATTTTTATAGTACGGAAACAGTTCTTCCAGCAGTGAGGCGGCTCTTTCTTTGTTTAATATTTTTGATATCTTCTGTTCTATGTTAAAGAAGAAATCTATATCTTCTGGTGAATAATTAACAAGCTTTCCCCATATTTCTTTTACCTGATTAAATGATTTCCTATTTATATATCTGTAGATCGCTCTTTTGTAGTATTCGATACTGCTCTTTAAATCCCCCTCGAGCTCCTTTTTTTCCGCCAGCTGTTTTACAATATCAGCCTCTTCGTAGTCCACTTTAATCAGTCTCTCCCAGACCTTAAATTTTTTCTCATCTTCATTATTCTTTTCATATGATTCGGCAAGTGTTCTTAAGGCATATTTATTCTCTCCGAAATCCAGGATACGGTCACAGAGATATTCGACAATATTCCATTTGTGATTATCAGAAAATATGTTTATCAGCATAATAAGATGTGAGTCATCTACGAGATGCTGATGCAGTGAAATTACTCCTGAAAGGTAAAGAGCAATAATACTGTTCTTGGTATGTTTAAGATGTTCCTGACAGAGTGTTTGCATTTCCGTTTCGATGTTTTCCTCTGCAGCGGCTTCGAGCATTGTATCCAGTTCTTTAAAGTTACCTATTGTGTAGCTGTTCAGTGTCGCCCGGGTCCATTTTTCCTCATTTAAAAGATCAGCGAGCTTTTTGAGTATACTGTCGGACATAAATTAACTCCTCTAATTTATTTTGTGTATTCTATGTATATCGATTCATCAATATTTTTTATTTTTTCAAGTATTTCTTCTATTCTGCTCTGTTCCTCGTGCGCGCTTATATAGTGATCGATAAGCCAGAAGTAATGGTTTAATAGTTTTGGCAGAATAATATCCCGATTACTGTTGTTTCCTTTTACCTCCCGTTCCAGTGCGAAAATATTTTGTTTCAGTTTCCCGATTTCAAGGGGCTTTAACTCTCTTTTAACATTAAATACGTTCCAAACATTGCCGTAAACAGGTATCCATTCGGCGAGTACATGCTTATTATAACCTTTTTTAATTAAACGCTCAACTAATTTCACAATAATCGGAGACTCTAAAGTGTACAAATTGATCTTATGCGGGTTAATAAAAAATGCTTCACGAAAGAATAACTTTGATGCCTTTAATTCGTCGATCAGTGAGTAGCAGTCTGCTAATTCGGCAAGAATTGCCGCATTTCTGAAGTCGATCTGATTTGCATTTTCGAGAAGTTGTACGGCATCTTCGTAATTACCGATTGCCTTATGGCTTCTGCCAATCTGAAGCAGAAGTGTCGGATCATACCTGTTTGCCGCATCAAGGATACTGGTATAATCAATAAGAGCACAATTAAAGATAAACTGTTTAATACTATATATTATCAAATCAGGAACAGCATTGATATGATATAAGAAATCCTGAAATGCATTCCACTGGCTCATAAGGTATTCACCGCGCTGAAAACCGCCTTCTATTGCGTTATAATCCTTAAGAAGTTTAATCCAGTACTCCGTGCATTTTAATGCGGAAACTATTCCGGGGTAGCCGGAGTCTATTTTAAATGCATCTTCCAGCAGAGATTTCACTTTTGCAAATTCCCCGTTCCTGAAATTTACATGGATTTCGTTTAAGATTTCTATTATTTTTTCTTCTTTAAAGGATAACTGCTCTTCTGTCATGTACCTGCTGTAATTATAACATTAGATTGTTTTTAGTCAATTCAATACATACCTCAGTTTGCAGATGGAAATGGTATCAAAATATGAATAAATCGGAAACATATTTGCATTGAACCGTTGAATTCTGTTAGTATGGTTATATGGGCAGAATAAACGATATAGTTATTGCACCTTCTATTCTTTCGGCAGATTTCAGTAATATCAGCGATGCTTTGCGGATAATTAAAGAAGGAGGTACCGGATGGGTACATCTGGATGTAATGGATGGAGAGTTTGTGCCGAATATTACGTTCGGTCCTAAAATGGTTTATGATTTAAGAAAAATAACAGAGTTTATACTGGATACACATCTTATGATTATTAAGCCCGAAAGGTATATAAAACAGTTCGCGGATGCAGGTTCTGATTATATTACAATTCATTTCGAATCAACAATTCATGTGCACAAAGCACTTATGTTGATAAAAGATTCAGGCAAAAAGGCCGGTATTTCAATTATACCTTCCACGCCTGTAAGTGCTATAAAAGAAATACTGCCTTTTATTGATCTTGTTCTCGTAATGTCTGTAAATCCTGGTTTCGGAGGGCAGAAATTAATTGCCGAAACTCTAAATAAAATTAAAATGTTAAAAGAAATACGTACACATGAAGGTTATAATTATAAAATAGAGATCGACGGAGGGATTACAAGGGAAAATTGCAAAAATGCCGTAGATGCCGGTGTCGATATAATCGTTGCAGGTTCGACGATATTTAATGCGGCAGACCCTGCAGAAGAGATAAAACATTTAAGAAACTGTAAATAAAAATAATATATAGTTTCTCTTAAGGGGAGTCGAAAAAT
>JAADHF010000084.1 GCA_013151965.1 Spirochaetota bacterium | reverse complement strand
TTGCAAAACTTTCGGGCAGTCTTTCTTTTCTGGTAATAATTGCCGGTTCCCTGGTGGCTCTTGCCTTTGCATTACTTATATTGCTGCCGCTTTATGATATGTGGATCGGCAAAAAACAGAATAATTAAAACGCGGTTCTAAGTCCAACTGTTCCAATAAAGTCTTTACTTCTCCTTTAACCGGGTCTTAAAAAGGGAGGGACATCTCCCTTTTTAAGAAGTATGAGCACCCCGGCACCAAACTCCCTGACCATTATTTTATCCCTGAATTTCTCCCAAACTTCTCTCTTTACGCCTTTGAATTTAAAAAGCAGTTCGAAGGGACAGGCTAAAATATTAAAAGGGAATGAAGTCCTCTTCCAGAAAAGAAGGATAAGGTATCCTTTGTTCTTTAATACTCTAAACCCTTCCTCGACCACCCTCTGAGGTTCTTCAATCAAGGATTTTTCCTTTTAAAGGCAGGCAGCGGGCAAGAAGTTCTCTTTCCAGAAAGTTTTCTATTTTTTCTGCCGCCAACTTTCGCCACAAAGTTCTGAAGGGGTCATAAAAAGGAGCAAAACGATTATAGAGCTGCTCTACTTTCATAATCTTTTTCCTGCTTCCCTTATGAAATCTTACATACAACAGCTATCGTCCTTCTTCTCTCCTCAGGCGTTCTTATACTCCATGGGATCCCGGATAAACTTCTCTCTTATAAAGAGCATAAATATATGGTCTTGTGCCACCAAATGGATTTATATATGTATAATCAAAATGTGCAACAATCCTGAACGATGAGTCCAGGTATCCGGATATTTCTTTAATGGAATATCGATGAAGTGTTAAACCCGCACATTTGGGTGCACCTGTCTTTGAAAATTCGGCAAATATAGCATAGCCGCCTACTTTTAATGTTGATTTTAAATTCCCGAAGTATCCTTTTATATCATCTTCATCGGTTAGAAAATGTAAAACTGCCCTATCAATCCATATATCAATATCCGGTATTGAATCCCGGATCGGTTGGCCGATGTCCTGGCAAAGCCAATTAATTTCTTTATATTTGTTACCCAACCTGCTTTTGACCCGGTTTAGAGCCTCGATACTGATATCATTGAGAACTAATTTTACGCCCCTGGCCAGAAGTTCTTCTATCAAAACTGAAGTCCCCGCACCCGGGAGAAATATCATAGAGCCTTTCCATTTTGGAATATAATTCAATAATTCCAGTGTTTTGGATGCATTCTTTTCATACCATCCTAATTTTGAATCTTCTGTGTCTGAAAAAATTGCATCCCAATGCCTGCTGCTCGATTTCACTGTGTCTCTTTTATATTTTTTAAGGCCAACAGGTCCTTTACCTGCTCACCCATCTAACTCACCACCTTTCTCTAACCCCTAAAAAGTCTCATTACCACCCGGATACAATCGAAGGTCTGCAATACATATGCTTTCCAACCGGGAAAAAGAAACGATGCACATGGTTAGCGGAAAACCGGAGGCTACTTCCCGGAACCGGCAGAATGTATGAATTTAAGAATCTTTTCCATATCCAGTAATTCCGCTCTGTCGCGTGCAAGGTCGTAAGTACCATGCCAGTGTTCATAATCCGGCCCCATCATAAAGGCGCCGAAACGCATCCTCCTCCCCTCATGGTGCCATGCTTCAAAATACTTAAAGTCGGCAGGTTCATTGAACTTTTTATTATCCACCAGACCTTCGCTCTTCATACGGTCGTAGATTGCCTTAATCCCTGTGATGTCCTTGTTGTACAGTTTTACGATTTTATCGGCAACCGTGAAGTAGTTATTGGTCCACCTGGGACTGTGGCAGGCAGCACAAACCTGCTTCATGTCAGCCCGTTTCCTGTCGGGATTGGTGTCTGCCGGTGTCCAGAAACTGCGCAGCGGAGTCTTCCCGTCTGCCGCCAGCCCATTGGTTTTAACGCTTATCGGCGTTTCCAGCTCCCAGTAGAGCCGTGCACTTACGTCGTGGGTCCCTTTTACACCATTAAAAGCGGACATATGACAGACAGCACATGTAGGTGCACCTATATCTCCGGCAGTCAGTTTGCCTGCCGGAACATCCCAATTCCAGGAATTTCCCCTGGAACGATAGATATTTCCGTGTTTCGATTCGTTATATATCTCTATCTGAGGATGGTCGGGTCCAAGGTGGCATTGACCGCAGGTATCCGGCTTTCGGGCTTCGGCAATACTAAAAGTATGGCGGGTATGGCATGCAGTACAGCTTCCCTTACTTCCATCGGGGTTAATCCTTCCTATGCCGTTATTAGGCCAGCCGGCTATCTTTGTAATCTTATCCCCGTCCCTGGTAATTTTAAGAGTTGTACCATGGCATTCAAGACAGCCGTGCGTTGATGCCGAATCGCTGAAGAGATTCAGCGGGTTCTCCGCTCCTGCGCCCTCAGTAAAAACTGCAGCATAAGCATGCAGACTCTGCCCGAACTGTACAGCTTCTGCCGGGTGACAGGCGGCACAGTCCTTCGGAGATACAATAGGACTAATTGTAAAACCATTGTGTAACTCCGAATCCATATCACTCTTTTTTGCCTTATGACATTCAAAACAGCTTACCCCTGCCTGCACATGCTTACTTTCCTGCCAGTCGGCGACAATGCCGGGAGTGACATTCTGATGACACTCGATGCATGTTTTCGATTCGGAACTGCTGACTTTATAGGCAGTTTGTGCCGTTAGACCGGAAGCCTTCCGGGACATAGGGACTTCTTCGGCGCCTTCGGCCCATAATATATTTATTCCTCCGATTATAACCAGTAGACTGACACATATAATAATTATTTCTCTTCTTCTCACTTTTAACCTTCCTTATTCCGTTTCTACAATTATTCTATGTTGCCGGTTCAGCAGTTGTCAAGAAAAAATATCATCCTGATTTTTTATTGACAGAATAAGGAATCTTTGTATAATTATACCAGCGCAGTGGTTAATTCATCAGGGTAGTACGCCGGCGTATAATCAATTTTATTTAATAGAAAGAGGATCAAATGTTTGGGAAAGAAAAAAAGGGTCTTAAAAATCTGTCGGTGAGTTCACG
>JAADHF010000049.1 GCA_013151965.1 Spirochaetota bacterium | reverse complement strand
CATATTTTTCAATAAAATAAATATAATTGCAAATATTCTCCTCCTGTGTAAAAATAATAAAGTATAGATGCACTGTTTAAATTAAAACTGAGCTTCTAAACGAGGTAAAAATGTCTGCCCTGCCAACAGGTACAGTTACATTTCTTTTCACCGACATACAGGAAAGCACCCGTTTATGGCAGAACTTTCCCGAAGAAATGCGTAAATCTCTTTCCCGCCACGATGATATTTTAAGAACAGTAATACAAAATCATGACGGTTACATTTTTAAAACAGTTGGAGATGCTTTCTGTGCTGCTTTCCATACTGCCCTTGATGGAATTAATGCAGCCTTAAAATGCCAGCTTTTATTACAGAAAGAAACATGGACAACGCCCAAACCCCTTCTTGTACGCATGATTCTTCATACCGGGGAGGCAGAAGAAAGAGGCAAAGATTACTACGGCCAAACGTTAAACCGTGCAGCCAGGATGGAAAGTACCGGACACGGAGGACAGATTCTTATCTCATTAGTGACAGCCGAACTTGTAAGAGATTCACTTCCCGATAAAACCAGTCTGAAAGACCTTGGAATTTATAGATTAAAAGACCTGACCCGTCCGGAATCTATTTTTCAGCTTTTACACCCAGACCTACCTGTCGATTTTCCTCCGCTTAAATCATTAGATGTCCATATTCACAACCTGCCGATCCAGCCCACACCGCTGATTGGGAGGGAAAAGGAACAGGAAATAATTAAAACCATGCTTTCCGACGGAAATACCAGGGTTGTTACACTTACAGGTCCGGGAGGGATAGGCAAGACGCGTCTGGCATTACAGACAGCAGCTGAGAATATTGAGTACTATAGACATGGCGTATTCTTTGTAGACCTGTCTTCTGTTTTCGACACAAAAATGCTTATGCCTGTAATAGCAGAGACCTTGCACATTAAAGAATTTAACACAAATTCTGCTTTCAGGAATATTACAGAATACCTTAAAGATAAACATGTTCTTTTGGTACTTGATAATTTCGAACAGATTATAAATGCCGAGCTTCAAATTGTAAATCTCTTTAAAGAATGCCCGTTTCTTAAAATTCTTATAACAAGCAGGGAACCACTTCATGTACGGGGAGAAAAGGTTTTTGCCATCCCTCCACTGACATTCCCAAAACCGGAACAATACCTATCCATAGAGAGACTGACGCAGTTCGAAGCAGTCAGGCTCTTCATAGGGAGTGCCCTCTCTGTAAAACAGGATTTTCAGATTACCAATGATAATGCACCTTCCGTAGCTGAGATATGCTCAAGACTCGACGGCATTCCCCTTGCAATTGAACTGGCAGCTGCACGGATAAAACTCCTTTCCCCGAACGCAATACTAAAAAGACTTGAACACTCACTTAACCTTCTTACAAGCGGTGCTCATGATCTGCCGCTCAGGCAGAGAACCCTCAGGGCGACAATCAGTTGGAGTTATGATCAGCTCGATAACGGGCTTAAAAAGTCCTTCAGAACACTTTCCGTTTTTCGTGGGAAATTCGACCTTGATGCTGCAGAGTTTATCCTCATTAAAAGGGCAGGAGAAGAATATGATATACTTGACGGCATCGAATCTCTTGTAGACAAGAGCCTTCTTATACAGACCGGTACCTATAACGGCGAGCCTTCTTTCCACATTCTCGAAACCATTCGTGATTACGGCCGTGAAAAACTCAAAGAGAACAACGAAATAGAAGCCGTAATGAAATCATATACAGATTATTTTCTTAAGCTTGCAGAGACTGCTTTCAGTAACATTGAAGGCCGGGATCAGGCCAAATGGCTTAATAAACTCAACAGCAATACGGAAAACCTGCGGTCTGCTCTTGGATGGCTCTCTAAAACCGGAGATTGTAATTCCAGCCTTAAGATGGCAGGCTTTTTATGGAGATTCTGGCAGATCCGGGGATACTTAACACAGGGAAGAAATACTCTAACGCAAATTTTGGACCGGTGCGCGGATTCCGAAGAGGAAAAAACCGCTCACGCTTTAGTAAGCCAGGCTTTATTAGGTGCAGGCGTTCTGGCACGCCACCAGGGAGATTATACCGAATCGGAAAAATTGTTAAAAAAATGCATGTTAATTCATAAAAACAGTAACAAGGAAAAAGAACAGGCCTTAATTCTGCATGAACTGGGCTGGACCAATTATCGAAATAATAAACTTGACGAAGCTTTTGAATATTTTAACAGCTGCAAGACAACTGCAGATAAACTTAAGCTGCCAATTCTTAAAGAAAAAGCGGAGATGGGACTTGGAACAATTAACTGGAGGAAAAATAACATCAGCGAAGCAGAAGCTGCCTTTAAAAGGTGCATAAAAATATTTTCTAAATATGCAAACTACAGAAATCTCGCACAGGCAACCGGCAATCTGGCAATACTTGCCGCTCAGAAGGGAAATATTGCAGAAGCTGAAAAATTTTTTAAGGAAGCCGCAGGTATCTATGAAAAATTGGCAGACAGGGACAACCTGAAAATCACGTATAATAACTTAGGATATATGAGCTACATTAATAAGGATTATTCCAGTGCAAACAAGTACTATGACAAACTTTTAAAATATTCCCGGGAATCCGGTGACATACGTCTGATGAGTACTGCAAAGATCGGACTCGCCGGAATATTTCTAAGAATCGGCTATATACGCAAAGCAGAGGAAACAGCACAGGAGGCGTTGAAAGATGTAGAAGAACTGGAAGGGGGCATTGAGGAAGGCGCGGCTTATAGAGTGCTTGGTGAAGTAAATATCAACCTGGGAGATATAGACAGGGCAAAAGCGTTTTTTAAGAAAAGTATAGAGCTTCTTAACAAAACCGGTGATAAAGAGGAACTTGATATAGCCTTAAAGCTATATAAGGAAATAGAAAAAAAATAACACAAGGAGAAAGAAAATGAAGAGTAAAAAAGTATTGTACAAAACAGCGGTGCTTGTAGTACTGATCAGTATTTCCCTGTTTTTTACTGTAAGCACGATGTGGGCAGCGGGAAAAAGCGAAAGCCATAGACAAAACCCGGGTACCCAGGTAATCCCATTCAGTATATGGGTGGAAGCTCCTGTATCGAAAAATGATATAAGGATAATAGTGGAGAATAAAGCACCTAAAGGGTTCGAACCTTATCGCGGACCGAATAAATATTTCAGAGTACTTACAAATATTGATATGTACGGATTGGATAATAATGGCAGGCGAAAACAGATCGGAAAGGATTTTAAGGCTGATATTTATATAGAAGTAATATACTCCAAATATGACATAGAGAGAGTGGGGAAGCTCGATAATCTGCAGGTACTTTTCTGGATTCCTAACCTTAATAAATGGAAGAATTATAATGAGCTGGAAAAGGACGGTGAAATAAAAAAAGTAGAAAGTACAGCAAAGAACTCTTTCAGATTTAAGATTCTAAGGTGGCCTCTTAACGACAGGTACATAGCATACGGCGGCTAATTGCACATATTTCCGTCCTTTTCATAATTCTCTTTTCCATACCGTGTAGATCCTCAGCCTAAGCTGCTATAGGAGTCTTGATCGGGGATGCAATTTAATCCGACAAGAATTATATAACCGCGAATTAAAACAACACCTCTTTTCTTTTTTTTATTATTATTGTAATAGAGATAAAAAGCTGCACTCAGAGGCAGCAAAGTTTTTATAGTATATAACTGCCGTAATACCAACTCCGGATGCATCTGGATGCATTACGGAAGCGTCATTCCTCTTCGAAGCTACCTTGATTCAGCCTTAATTAAATAAATCATAATCTTATCCCTATAAACCATCTCGTGTAAATTTCTACATTAAAATCCGCCTTATAATTCGACCCGGAATAAAAGAAAGACGGAGAAATCGATACTGCCGGTTTACCATAGAAAAAATTACTGCCGTTCAGCGTATTGCTGAGTTTTGTGTCGAACATTACCCCGCCGAATAAAGCCAGGGAATGGAATATTTTAAAACCGGCGGCAATTCGAAGAGAAGGGTGCGAAATAAATGACAGGTTCTTTGTTCCCGAGGAATACGTAAACAGAGCAATAATTAAGTCTTTTTGCAAAAAATATTTTCCGGATAAATCGATATCAAAATAAAACGGAAATAAGGGTATATGAAAACCTGCACCAAAACCTGCTGCAAATTCATTCTTACTGTTGGAAATAGGAAATCCGCCGTAGAAGAGCGAGTAGAGGTATCTTGTCCCTAGCTGCAGTCCGAAATAGGTGACACCGTGCGCATCCGACCAGCTGTTTAGATTGTGCAGCCCCTTCATTGAAACATTAACAAGCCCTATCGGAATCCCCCGGATATCATTATTGATATTTACGAGTCCCACCTGCGCTCCATGGACATTCCTTCCGATATTAATCAATCCAAGCTGAATTCCGTTAACATCCCCTGTAATGTTGACGAGCCCGGATTGAGTTCCCCTGCTGTTGGCAGCTATAGAAACTAATCCTGCGCCCTGGAAACCGTTAAAATCGCCCCTGTTTATGCTTGCCACACCCGCTCCCTGAAAACCGTTAAAATTACCTCTGTTTATACTTGCTACTCCTGTGCCCTGAAAACCATCGAACCTGCCTATGTTCAGATTAAACACTCCCGCTCCCTGAAAACCCCGAAAACTGTTCCTGTTTATATTAAACACTCCGGCACCCTGGAAACCATCGAATCCGCCCATATTCAGATTAAACACTCCTGCACCCTGGAACCATTTTGCATTTCTCCGGTTTATATTAAACACTCCCGCTCCCTGAAAATAGGACACATCGCCGTTTGTTAAATTAAAAATACCGGCGTACTGCCCGCCCTTTATGTTTCCGTCGGTAATATTGAATATTCCGGCAGTCTGCCACCCAGTTATATTCTCTCCGGAAATGTTATATATCCCTGCAGCCTGGACACCTTTTATTTCACCTCCAGTGTTATTGCCTACAGCTGCGATTTGAATTCCTCTTACGCTTTTTAGAACAATATTCATTAACCCGGTTTCTATGCCTGAAATAGTTTTGGAATAATCAAAAAGATTCAGTGAAAAACTCTTAAGAACATTGTTCGTACCGGAAGTTTCCGATTCGATAGAGAGGGTAATTTTTGTACGTTTATGCACAAAAGCAGCACCGGATTCTGAACCTCTTGCTGTTGCCGGCTCCCTGCTTACAGACCGGAAATCACTCTTCTGCAGTACTGTTTTGCCTTTTCCCGGCAATCTTAAATCAGCTTTCTCTGCAGTACCCCCGTTCTCCAGTGTTATCGAATATCTTCCGGGCGGAAGGGCCAGAGTAACCGGTATCCCCTGTACCTTATGCAGTTCTGCGGTAAGCCTGTTTTTGCTGTCGCGAATAAAGAGCCTGCCCTGAATTTTCTTTTCTATCAGGAAAACAGCCGAGGATGCACGCAGATCTGTAAGTACAAGGTCACCCGAACCTGTCAGATTTATGTCATAAGCAGGATGCTGGGCTCCTCCGATTGTGTTCTCCGTGCGGGCGAGAGTTTCTGCCGAGGCATAACTGTATGCCTCGTTTAAAGTCACCCTGTCGTCCAGAGTCGTATCTGCCGCCCCCCGCAGGGCCGATATTAAATAGTGGGTAAAAAAAGACCCTCCAATTGAATCAGATTCCTGGGCAACCTCATTTTCCGAACTGGATGTAAGGAAAGCATGGCCCTCTGTTTTAACAGATTCGTCTATTAAAAAAGGTGATATTCTTTTACCCCCTTTTATGCGGGTAAATGAACCCGATGAACATGAGTCGAGTATTGCTATACTAACATCCGCTCCAACTTGTTTAATAAACCGGCGGAGTTCTTTATATTTTAACTTTCTCCCGTTAAACAGGAGTCCGGTTTCGTCTGAATGTCCGGAATAATACAGCAAAAACTCTATTCTTTTATTATCCTTTTTCGCCAGGGAAATTTCATTTGTCATTATCTTAAAACCCCGGAAAACATTGTCTATTTTGGGGTTTTTAAGAATTATTATATCCGATGGTTTAATTCCTCCTATATCCTCCATGGTCGCCGCCATCTCCTCTGCATCAGAATCGGCATACTCGAGATTCGTAAGACCTGCACCGCCATTGTTGGACCCGATAAAAAACCCGAACCTGCGAAAAACAGCGGGGTCATTTCCGGCAAAAACGAGCTGGTACATGAGAATAAGAATAACGGAAAGTATACTTATTAAATATTTTTTATTCATTCTGATTACTCCCTTTTTTAAGAAGGATGGATGATTGTCTAAAACCTTTGGGAAGATTCAGATTAAAATCCTTATCCGCCACCCTGGAAAGAGAAAGTTTTTTAGCGTACTTAAGAAACTTATCAACATTAATCCCGGAATTGGAAGTAACAAGAAAGAATCTCTCGAAATAAGGGGCATCGTCAAGTTCATACGCATATGGAAGCGGAACCTCCATTCCTGTTTTAAGCAGCGCCGAGGCTGTATCTGCCTCGGGAAAATGCAGTGATATGGTCCCGTTCCCGTCTATGGAAAAAATGATCCCGTATCTATAGCCGGCGGAATTGTAGCTTAACTGGAGGATGTCATTTATCTTTACCAATGAGTTGTTTCCAAGCAATACAGGCCCGTTTTTTGTCTCTTTGTATATCTTAATATATGGCGAAAGCCCCTTAATACGTGTTGTTTCGATGCCGGATTTAACAGAATCTTTAGCCGAAACCCCTGCATATTTTATCTGTATAATCCCGATAAACGAAAGAACAAAAACGGCAGTAATGACAAGAAGAAATTTTCTCGAATAGAAAAACGGGAACAGTATGTGCAGTTTATTCAATTTTCTCTTCTCCTTGAGCCGCATTTTTATAGACCTGCAAATTATTTCCGGAGGATATTTGTCGAGTATTACTGAATTTGATTCTTTAAGCCCGGTAATCTTTTTATCTGTATTTTCTGCTTTCAGCAGTTCTTTATACCTCCGGAGCGGCAGTTCGTCTAAAATAAACTTTTCATAAAAAATATCCGGAATATTTTCAGTCTGCATCTCTACACCTCCTTAAGAGAGAGCCCCAGTTTTTTCAGCTGCCGCAGGCGTTTGCGTACTCCCGAAACCGACATGTTAACCTGCTCTGCCGTTTCCTCAAGTGTAAGCTTATCCATATAGTGAAGAACAGCGATAGTTTTTGTTAATTGTTCTCCACGGTTAAAAAGGCGGTCGAGAAAGTGAAGAGTAAGTGCCTGCTTTTCAGGGTCATCGTTTCCTGCAATGGCAGAGAGAAGTTCCTCATCGGCAGATTGAGGATTTCGTTTTTCCTTTCTGATAATATTAAGGCAGACATTTGTTGCCGTTACATAGAGCAGGCTGGAAGGGTATGTCTTTTTAAGCCGTTTCTCATTTTGTAAAATTCGGACAAATACATCCTGCATGGCATCTTTTGCCTTTTCCTCTTCCCGGAGCAGTTTCCGGCACCTCCTGAGAACCATGGGACCATACTTTCTATAGAAGTCTTCCACATCTACCGGCACGTACTGTTTGGCTCCTTTTTTAAATAGTAGATAATTCCTTCTACATATTATATAACACAAATAATTAATAAAGGTGTTACTTAAAAAATTTAAGTTTCAGGTAACAGATATTCTGTGAACAGGTGTTAGATATGATGTATAGTAATGTATAATGTATGTACCGGTATGCGCTAACTATGGAGGAATCAATGAAAAAGCGAATTATAGTTATTGGCTTTATCCTTATTGTGATAAGCACATCTGTTTTTGCGAGGAAAACTTTTACCATCAGTACTGATTACAATATCCCGATCTCTAATGAAACTGTAGATCAGAACCTTTCATTCGGAGCCGATTATCGTTTCTGGGGGATATTTCAGTTTATCGGCAATATGTACACAAGTGTAGTTTACGGCGGAGATAATATTCTAAACATAAAGAGAATAGAACCTCTCGGCCTCTTTTCCTTTGGAATTGGTATAAAGATCCCCCTTGGCGGGTTTTATCTTGCATTGGATTATGAAAAATTCTACACCGGTACCACAGCAAAGACGGGCATATATGATTTCTGTGATTCCGTTAAAGCAGGGATTAATATTGATTTAAGCAGCACCTTCGGGTTTGAGTTTTACAATCGCAGGCTTTTTAATTTTTCGGAAAAAGCTGTAAGTGACGGAGGCTATAGAATATCAAAATCCGATGGTATTATCTGGCTTTTAGGAGTAGGCGTAAATTTTCATATTTTTTAATTTATAGAGAACTGTATAAACAGATATCTGCCCGCGGTCCGCTTAAACGACTGCGTTGTATCAGATTATCAGCGTTATGCCTTATTCATATATCCCTTCTGCCCTATTTTCCTTGGGCTGCTTAATGCCCGGCATTCACTGACAGGGACACGCATATCCATCTCAGTACCGAAGTCCTGATGGTCGAGAAACTCACCGGCTCCGCCCGCAGCACGGCCGAGAGCAAAAGAGATAAAGGGAATATCCATAGCGCGTTTAACTGTCATGCGTTTTTCACGGAGTTTGGGCCAGCATATCCCAAGCCAGATGCATGCAATAGCCGCATCGATATTTACTGCGAGCACATTTCTGGTGACACCGTCATTCTTAAGAGCTCTTGCAAGCCCGTGATAAAACTCGAGGAAAATGTTTACTCTGCCTTCATTCTTTATAAATTCATATATTTCCTGCTCGCGCGGATCGTAATTAACAGGGTTATTCTTAAATACCGGATGCCCCAGACAGGGAATCCTCTCGTACTCTGTTCCTGCATCTTTAGCCTGTTGTTTTTTAAGCTTAAAATCCGACGCGGCTTTTTCCGCAATCAGCCGTATATTTACACGTTTATCATACGGGCTTTCCGGGCCCTGTTCTCCGAAATACCGAAGAAGATACCGTACAGCCTTTGCACCGTTTCCGCCGTGAATATCACCGATAGAGGCAAGCGTTGCTATCATGGCAGTATTCGGAGTGTTGCCTGCGGATGTCGAAAGTTTGGCACCCTGCGCGGATATGGTTCCCGGTCCGTTTGTAAGGGCCGCAATAAGGGTCATTTCGGCAATCCGTTCTTCGAAATCATCCCCGGGTAGATCACCTGTCCAGTAAAGTATAAGTGAAGCAATAAATGAGCGCTTTTTCATGAGCTCCAAAAGAGAGTATCCGTAAATGCGGGGAGTAGCTCCGTCGTTAGAACTTGCATGGGAAGCGTCTCTCATAGGCTGGCGTATCATTCCTTTAAGAAGGTTCTGCATCCGGTCTTTTAGATGCGAGGAAAAAGGTTCGGGTATAACACCAGGCGGAAGTGCAAGATCTGCAGGCAGGCGTTTTCCGATCTCACCTAGATTAACAAACCAGGGATTAAGACGAATGGGTTTTGACCTGCTGAAATCCTTCTTTAAACCCAGCGTATTCATAACAAGAGTAACAGCTGCAGGTATGTCATGAAGTACATTCACCCTGATTCCTTTAACCGGAGCTGTCGGAGCTTCCCCTTTCTTTCCGTAACGTCTGCCGGACAAAAAAGGCTCGGTCCCGAAATAACCGTCGAATGCCTTCTTTTTGGAAAGCGCCCGGCTCTTATCACCTTCCACTACCGATCCTGCATGGCCTAAAGAAACACCATAGCGCTCGGCTATCTCGCCCGCTACATACACAACAAGAGGTTTGGAAAAACCTTCTTTTTTCATCATATCGATGGCATTATGCTCATATGTTCCGCCGGGCTCGATATAGAGGACAATTACCCTGGTTTTATCATCTGTTTCTGCAAGTTTAAGAAAATCTTTAAGCGGCGTCAGTATCAGCCTGTCTTTACCTGTTGAAATACCGAAAACCGTTCCGATTCCCGCAGAAAGAAGATAGCTCGATATGGTATTAGCCATATTGCCGGAATTGGATATAACAGTGACGGAACCCGGCTTAAATGTATTTTCCGGTGCCTCGCCTCCGACAGCTCCTATCCTTACCATGTCGTAACTGTTTACAATGCCGAGGGTATTACAGCCTATAACATCTATGTTTTTCTCACTGCAGATCTTATGAATCTTGGCAGTTACCTCGATGGAAACGTGTTCCGTGATTATAAATACCGTTTCTACAATTCTTGCGCCGTGTTTTACAACCTCTTTTACCTCGCCGTACACAGCTTCCGGAGGAGAATAAATCAATATCTTATTGGGATGCCGTTCGCGGGGAGTTACTTTAAGAAGTTCATCGAAAGTCGCATAAACGGGAATAGAGCCCTTTAAGGTTTCGATCTTCTGACCTCCCCTTCCCAAAGCCCATCCTCCGACTATATTTCCGCAGTACTTCTGACTGACAGCGGATACTTCGGAAGCTTCTCTCCCCGTGATATTGGAAACAGCTACTCTGTCTCCCTTTTTAAGCAGGCCGGAAAGTTTAGAAGCTCTCATTTAAAAGTCTCCTTAAAAGTTTTCAACTGCATTTGCAAGCTCAGCTGCATATTCTGCCACCATCGTAACCGGGGTATCGGGGCCGAATATAACATATGGCATTTTTAGATACTCGAGTGCCTGTTTTATCACTACAATACCTTTTACAAGCTTCGGCCCGCCCCTTCCGATAACCACAGGAATATTTACAGGGCCTTTTTCCTCTGCATAGCTTATCAGGGCATCCGCTATTGCTTTAAAGGTTACATCGATAAATGTATTATTGGCTTTTCCGCCGAGTATAAGGAGAAGCTTTGCATCCATAAGTTTGTGCTTAAAACATATCCTTGCCGTACCGAGCATCCTCTCATACGGGGGATTGCCGCCGAAATCAGAAAGAAACATGGGGTCTCCCCCTGCCGACACAAGAGTCTCTGTAATAATTGTGGAAGCGCCGCCCCCGAAGAGGATCGGAAGTATCTTCCTGCCTCCCAGATCCGATACGTAGGCCTGGCCCTGATGGCTTGCAGAATCCCAGGTATTCATCTCTTCTTCTAATTCGGAAAAGCTTTCGGGGTATTCCGGAAACTCGACACCCGGAACTTTCGATTTATAGTTTGCACCGTCTATTACACCCTTAAAATCGCAGGCATAGGGTTTACCATCCGGTGTAATCCTTAACGGATTAATCTCTGCGGATTCCATTCCGGTCGAAATAAAGAGATCCCAGAAGGACACCATGACTTTAGACAGGGGACTTATAACTGCTTTCGGACAGGAGAGTTTAACAAGTATATCCGAAGCCTGGTACGCATCGAGGCCTGCAAATATGTCGATCGGTATTGTTGCCTTTTCTTCTTCGGGTATAGACTCTACATCCACCCCGCCTTTTAAAGATATGGTAATTGCGGGGCTTAAAGAGTCCGTACTGTACGTAATTGCCGCATACATCTCATGCTCTGCGGATATCTTCTCGGTAAGATATGCACTTCTGGGCATCTTCCCCTTTATTTCAAGGCTCGATATCCGCTTAATTTCCCGCAGAGCATCGTGGATATTCTTAACCTCGACAATGGCACCTGCTTTTTTCCGTCCCGTGGCAATTACATCGGGTTTAACAATCGCTTTACCGCCCCATTTCTCAAGGGCTTTCTTTATTTCCCTGATTTCCGCTTCTCCGGCAATATATCCCGGAACCGGAATACCATACCTTTCTGCAAAGTATTTAAGAAATGTCAGTTCGGTAATTTTATAAGACACAATAGCATCTCCCTAAGAAACCACCATATCAGTACGATGAAGCCGATGTTTTGCCTGTTACTATGGCTATACCGGAACTTGCCCCGATTCTTGTTGCACCTGCTTCTATCATAGCCTTTGCATCCTCGAAGCTGCGGACTCCACCGGCGGCTTTTATTCCCATTTTAGGGCCTACGGTACGCCGCATTAGGGCAATATCCTTTACCGTTGCACCCCCGCTGGAAAATCCTGTGGAAGTTTTTACAAAATCAGCTTCCGCCTTTTTAGCAATATAACACGCCGTTACCTTTTCGTCATCCGTAAGAAGCGCTGTCTCCAGAATTACTTTTAAGGTTATCCCCGGCCTGCATGCACGCCGGACCCATCTTATATCCTCTTCCACTGTCTTTAAATCCCCGGATTTAAGAGCACCTACATTTATCACCATGTCGATCTCCTGTGCGCCCTGCTCTATTGCATGCCTGGCTTCGAAGCTCTTGCTTCTGCTGTCCATTGCACCAAGCGGAAAGCCGACAACCGCACAAACCTTTACATCCGTTCCGCGCAGTCTTTTTGCACATTCAGGCACCCAGTTGGAATTTACACATACAGAGTAAAAATGGTACTCTACCGCTTCTTTGCACAGCCTCTCTATCTGTTCCAGAGTCGCATCCGGTTTAAGCAGAGTATGGTCGATATATTTTGCAATATCGGAAGGTATAAGTACCTGTACTCCTCCGCCCCCGCCGGCCGAAACCTGTTCAGGTTTTACTGCACCGGCAGAAGCGGGAGCCGCCTCACTTACTGCTGACCTGTTTTCCGTACCGCCCGTGTTCCCTGTAAGTTTTTTCATAACCTCTTTTGTAATCTGATCTATAAGCGTCTGATGATCCATCATATATTTCCTCCGGCATCTCTATATTTCATTTCTTTCCACTGCCATCATCTTATTTATTCTTTTCCAGTGCCGCCCGCCTGCGAACCTCGTTTCTAACCAAACCTTTGCCATTTCACAGAGCTCGTCCACGCTATGCAGAGGGCCTCCGAGAGTGAGCACATTTGCATTATTATGCTCCCTGCTGTTAACAACTGTCTTTAAATTATAACAGAGAGCCGCGCGTATCCCTCTTACCTTATTGCACACCATCGATGAACCGATCCCGGCACCGTCTATCATAATTCCCCGTTCACATTCACCGCCTGCAACCTTCCGGGCCACTTTAACCGCATAATCAGGATAATCAACCGAATCCGTATCAAACGTACCTACATCGGTAATGTGATAACCCAAAGAATTAAGATACTTCTTAAGAGCTTCCTTGGCATCGAATCCGCCGTGATCGGAACCAACAGCAACCCGCAGAACATTATCCTTTTCATTAACCCCTTTGTCAGGATCTTCTCCGCCTTTATTTTTGCCGTAGAAGCTGTTAAGTACATTCTGAACAATCTTTCCAATATCTTCCTGGTTCATATCCTTTTCCTGTTAATATTTATTGAATCCACGATACCCACAACTAAAGTTCTCACCGGGGCGTCCTTTTTGCCTGTAATCATTCTTCCTGAATTTCCTTCATCCATAACCAGTACCGTATCACCGGTACCTGCCTGAACAGTATCGATAGCCAGGATAACCTTGCCGGTTATCTTCCCTTCCGGGTTTACAGGCTTTATGAGTAAAATCTTGTACCCCTTAAGAGCAGGATGTTTAATCGTAGAGACAATATTTCCTACTACTTTTCCTGTTATCATCTAACGTTTCCCCCTCTGTTTCTGCAGATACCCGCCGGCAGGCCTGCGGAATTCTTCTCACCTATTTAGAGTCCCTTTGCCGCATCGACGCTGTCCACAATACCCATTATCGCAGCATCGGAGGGATTAAACCAGTTTTCCAGTGCCAGCGCAGCTTCCCTGCCGCCTTCATAAATTACAACATCGCCTTCGCCTGCCTGTACTGTATCGCAGGCAATAAGCGGTTCGCCGGATTTTTTTAACTCCTCTGTTAAGGGTTGAACAAGCATAAGTTTGATGCCTTCCAGTGAACCTTCCTTCTGTGAACATACAACCGTTCCGATAACCCTGCCTAACTTCATATTAATTTTCCTTTTCTTAATGCCATAAAATTAACCCGGGCATTCTACTGCCCTTCAATAAGAGCCGTCCGCTTTTCCCTTGTAAATGTCCTTGCACTTGTAAACCCGTCACCTGTGGGACTGGCTATTGTAAAAGATGTAAATCCCGGGCCGTTAAATCCGAGCCCATTGTAGGATGAACCGTTCTTTACAAAGAGCGAACAGTTTAAAAGACGTTCCATCCTGGAAAGTCTTTCCACGTTTAAAGAATGTATAACAGCGGTATGATGATTCCCCCCTTCACACTTTACGGCAAACTCTATTGCCTCGTCTGCTGTATTCATCCTGACAACCGGAATAACCGGCATAAGCTGTTCGCTCCAGACAAGCGGGTGGTTCTTATCAACCTCACAGAAGAGTATCTTTGCGGAACCGGGAACATCTATCCCCGCTGCCTTTGCAATAAAGGAAGCATCTTTGCCAACATACTTCTTGTTTACCGGCCTTTCAAAACCCGTACTTCCATTACCGGAACCACTGCTGCCTTCTGCAAAGATTATACCTGTAACCCTGACAGTCTGTTCCGCAGTAAGCTCAAAAGCACCGGCTTTACGCAGTTCAGCCTTTAACCTGTCGGTAATCGAGGAAACAGACAGTATTTCCTTTTCACAAATACAGACTATATTGTTATCCAGTCCGGCACCGTTTACTATATCCTGTGCCGCTTTAGCAATATCAGCCGTCTCATCCACTACACACGGCGGATTCCCCGGTCCTGCCGCAATTACCTTTTTTCTGCTCTTTAACGCCTCTTCTACTACCGCAGGACCTCCTGTAACAACTAAAAGTGCGATATCCGGATGATTCATCAAACTCTGTGCGGACTGTATCGTCGGACTCTCCACGGTGCATACAAGTCCGGCAGGGCCGCCTGCTGCAATAATAGCCTTGTTGAGTACGGAAATAATAAGCCCGGAAACCTCTTTAGCTGAAGGATGCGGATTAAAAACAACGGAATTCCCCGCCGCAACCATTCCGATACTGTTATTGATAATGGTTTCGGTAGGATTTGTACTCGGTGTGATCGCACCGATAACACCATAGGGTACATAGTATGTAAGAGTCATCCCCCGCTCATCCTTAAAAGAATACGGTTTTATATCTTCGGTTCCCGGCGTCATAGCGGCAGCAACCCTGTTCTTTGCTATTTTATCCTTATAGTTACCCATTCCGGTCTCTTCTACCGCAAGCCGTGAAATCTCCTCAAGGTGCGAAAGGGCCGCTTCGCGCATGGCAGATATAATTTTCTCCCGAAGTCCGGATGTCCCGGCCGCAAGCACTTCCTGGCCTTTTTTCGCCTCCGCAATTGCAGTATTTATATCGGGATATATACCGTCGTGTCCGCTTCTATGAATTGAAGAAGCAAGTTTTTCCAGATCCAGTGATTTTACTACTTCCGCAACCACCAGTCTTATACTCTGTTCGTTAATATCCATATCTTCTCCTTCCGCACATCCGTTTCTACGATTTATCTGCGGGACTCTTTGTTATCACAAAGTCCCTTATATCAGGATGGGGCCTGGGAATAATTATCTGATTGCAGAGAAGGCCCTTGCGCTTAAGTACTTCGACCCCGGCTTCTACGGAAGCTTCTACCGCCTCCAGGGAACCCATAATCTTAATGTACGATTTTCCGCTCATTTCGGTACTAATACCTATCTCCGGTATCTCGACATCCGCTTCTTTGGCAGCAGCATCTCCTGCTTCCACTCCTCCGGTAACAGAATAAGCCTCTATTACCCCAAGGGCATCCCATGTTTTAACAGGCCGGGTAAAACCAAGGGCAGGTATTATCCGGCTGTGAAGATTAGGAATAAACAATTCATCCACAAGCCATAACTCCCTGTCCTTTCTGCCGCTTAACAGAGAAGTTTCCACGGAAGCAACATCACCTGTTACAATGATCACAAACTTGCCGGGGCAGACAACCTCGGCTTTTACTATTTCTACAGGGGCAGCCTTTGCCATGCTGTCTAAAGCTGTTATTCCCGCTGCCACACTGTTAAATTCAAGAATACCGATAACGCTGCTTTTCATTAGTTCCTGTTTTTCCTCCCGGCCTGCCGGTCTTTTTATCATTTATTCCGAAACTTTCGGGTTTATTTACCCGCAGCCTATGCTGCAATCACGATCCGCTCTTCGCTTACCAGGGTTACTCTGCCGCTTATACTGGCATGAAGCGCAGAAGCGCTGTCATCAGAACCTTTAGCTATAACCGAGCCCCTGGAGACTTTAACACCCTGCACTACAACCGGATACAATCTTTCTCCTGCCTGATAAAGCAAAAGCTCCACACGTTCGATATCATGAACCCTTAAAACTTCTCCATCAATGCTCTTTACCATATACCTGCTTAAGCCTAACCTCTCCGCAAATTTAACCGCAGGCATACGCCGGTATTCGGAAAGGCGGGACAGGCCGGAACCTTCCCCGTGTATTCCTGTCTTTAATCCCCTGTTACCGGCTTCTTTAACAATTTCCTTGATAAAACCATTTACCTTTACAGGAGACAGGCCGGAAGGACATACAGCCGTACATATTCCGCATTCCGTACAGAGTTCCGCACCTGCTACCCATGGACTTTCTGCGGCATTCCCATCCGCCAAAGCCTGTACGATAAGATGCGGAAACAAATTTCTCCCCTCCAGGTAAACCGGGCACATATCGGTACAGAATCTGCAATGGCTGCAGGCCGATTTAATGCGCTTCAACTCTGCCTGGAAAGGTATTTCGAGCCTTTTTACAAGGAGATTTTCACTGCCCAGCACAATAATCGTATCCGTACCCTTATCAACAGGCGTTTCCGTATCTTTCTCCACACTACTAAAGGAAGGTTCCCCCGCAATAACATAATCCTCTGTTACCGGACCTCCGCAGGCCATGACAACCTCTCTGTATGATGTTCCTACCGGTACATTTACAACAGAAGGCCTGTTGACTTCACCGGCACAGTAAATAAAAACATCGGTAACAGGCTTTTGTTCCGTAACAGCTTCATAGATCCGAATCATC
>JAADHF010000140.1 GCA_013151965.1 Spirochaetota bacterium | reverse complement strand
TTAATAAGCCTGAAATAGGGATATAGAAAGAATTCCTTCCATTTATCGAGAGGTAATATAGGCCTGTCCTGCATCCCCATATCATCGGAAAGATATACGATATCGATTAAATCACCGCATATTTCAAAGGCTTTTTCAATATATGAAATCTCAAAATTCAGGATTATTTCAATTAATCTGTGTGCAAAGGAAGGTGCAAGATAAAGGTCCATTAAAGATTCATCCAGAGGTTTTAACTGACAGTAGTGCTCGAATATCGATATAAAAGAGAGCATTCGTGCCCATTGTTTATTCTTATTACAATCACTGCAGAGCTTATCGAATGAAAAATCCGAAAGATCGGGCCATTTGTACTGATCTAAAATTTTTTCATCCTGAGAGCCCTTTAACGGATAAGTTACAACCTCCGTATATGAGCCTTTTCCGAATGACACTTCTTTCAGTGCAGATCCCCACATGTTTTTTTTACCATCAGAGCTGCCTTTCCATTCGGCTTCTACCCATGCAATTTTATCAATCCCTAAGATTCCGAAGAGCTCGTTCTGATTCTCAACAGAAAAATGCTTCATCAATACATCCAATACTTCCGGGGTATACCAGATATCCGCAGGAATTCTATCCACCGGTTTTCTGTCTATGATGTTCAGGATACGCATCCGTGATGTCATATAATCTCCTCAACCAACTGTATTTTTGCTATTCCTTTATTGAACCTGTCACCAACCCGGCGATAATCTGGTCGGAAAAAATAAAAAAGACAATAATAATGGGAACAAGTGCAATAGTGGCGGCGGCAAAAACATAATTCCAGTATGCAAGAAAGTTGCTTAGGTAGTGGTAAATACCTAAAGTTACCGTTCTGATGGATCTCTTTGTTAAAAAAACAAGAGGCAGATAGAAATCGTTCCATATCTGCACAAAACTTATCAATGCAACGGTAAAGATTACAGGCCTGGAAAGGGGCATCATTATCTGGCTGAAAATACGGAATTCCCCGGCACCGTCCATCAATGCACTTTCGTGCAGTGCCGCGGGAAGGTCACGAAAGAATTGAGAAAAAATAAAAACCGGAAAGGCTAAATTTGCCGTATAGAGAAGTATCATACCAGAATAAGTATTTAAGAGATGCATATTGCGGAGAATAATAAAAATCGGGAGTATAGCTATCTGTATGGGAAACATAAGGCCCAACAGAAAGTACATTTCCACTATACTTTTGCCTTTAAATTTATACCTTGCAATACCGTAAGCCGCCATGGAAGAAACCGTTAAAAGTGAAATAATAGACAGGCTCGTTATAACAATGCTGTTGTAGAAATAACGTATAAAATCATCCTTAATTAAAACTTTATAGTAATTCCCCAGGGTAAAACTTTTTGGAAATCCGAAAGTATTATAAACAAGATCCATCTTTGTTTTAAAAGAGGATAGAATAAGGTTCCCGATCAGAAAAATCGCGATCAGGCAGTAGAGTGTCAATAAGATTGTCGCTGTCCAGCCCAATGGCCCCTGTTTTTTCTTTATTCTCATTTTACTTCCTTAATCCCTGTTAAGAATCTTTTTTAACAATGTATTCTGCAAAACAGCGATAAATAAAATTATCGAAAAGGCAACAACACTGATAGAAGCCCCGAAACCTATTGCGGTCTGCCCGTAATACGAATCTCCGAAGGTATACCGGTAGAAAAAAAGATTAATAAAATCCATGGCTCCATCCAGACCGCCTGTCGGCCCCCCTATGATGTAGGGCAAGTCGAATTGCGTAAGAGCATAAATAGAGCTTAAAATTATTACATTAATTAAGGCGGGTTTTAAGAAAGGGAGAATAACTCTCCAGAAACGGACCCATTCATTTGCCCCGTCGATAATACTTGCCTCTATCACTTCTTCGGGAATCCCCTTCATATTGGCAAGTATAATTACCATACCCACTCCGATACCCTGCCATCCGATTACTCCCGTTAATAGATAAAAAGCCTTTTTAGGATCGCCGAACCAGGAGCTTGTTAAAGAGGTCAAATGCAGGCTCTCGAGGAAAGTATTTAAGAACCCGATATTCGGATCAAAAACCAGCAGAGAAAAGAATCCCACAATAGTGGAACTGATTACAAAGGGGAGAAAAATAACAAGTTTAAAAAATGAATACCCTCTGATCTTTTTATGAATCAAATATGCCAGGAGTATCTGCACAGGTATAAAGACAAACAGGGCTATAGCCATATAGACAAAATTATTTTTTATTGCATTTTTAAAGACCGGTGATATCTGCGGATCAAAAAATATCTTTCTAAAGTTATCCAAACCTATAAAAATCTTCGGCCCGATACCCGCCCATGAAAAAAAACTATAATATACGGCGAAAAACAGCGGAATAATCATAAAAACCGTATATACCGTAAAACCCGGTAAAATGAAAAAAATATAGCTCTTCTTGCTCTGCATAATTTGTCGGTATCACTCTTTCTATTATTAATGTAGCTACGATAACAGGGATTGCCTGCTAAATTATCGACAATCCCTGTTTAACATAAAAAACCGGTTGATCTTTTTAGTTTACATTCCCGGATAATTCATCATACTGTCCAGAGTATCGGCGAATTTTTCAGGATTAACCCCTCCGGAGAGCAGTTTGATATCATTCTCTTCCCAATACTTCGTGGGAGATTGTCCCGGTTTATGATTAAGAACCATTATATTGTAAAAACTCTCCAGTTCCATATCATGAACCGCAATTTCATTTGCCAGTTTATTGGTGGAAACAATACCCTTAAGACCGGGAATCGCTCCCAATTTACTTACCCATATCTGCTGGGATTCTTTTGTTACCAGGTACTTGGCAAGACGAATAGCTTCTTTCGGATGTTTTGTTTTGGAATAAACGGAAAAACCGGCGGCATATGTCAAAACCATCGGTTTACGGCCGTTGGAGGTCGGCATCTGGAAGGCACCTATATTCATTTCCGGATTGTTTTTCTTAAGCGTATTGGCAATCCACGAACCGCCGACTGTCATGGCAGCCTTGCCCTTTGTAAAGGCCAGATACTGGCCGGCTTCATCTACACCCATGTAAAACTTTCCGTAATAGCCTGATTTTCCCCACTCTATCATCTTTTTCATAGCATCCACTACCCTGGGATCGTTAAACTTTGCCTTCCCCTCGGCAGCTTCCTGAATCCAGTCCGGATGTGTTGCTGCAAGAATAGGTTCGAATAGAAACAGGATATTCCAGTTAAAACGTCCTGCAAGGCTTATCGGAATGTATCCGGCTTTTTTTATAACAGGCAGCAGTTTTTCTAATTCACCAAAATCAGCCGGTACCTTCCATCCCATTTTCTTAAAAAGATCCTTATTGTAATAAACCGCACGGGTATCTACGGTTGCCGCCGGTGTCTGGTATACTTTCCCATTATAAGTGACTTTGGCTCTCGACATCTCTGAATAGTTCGAAATATCAAGATACTTCGTAAGGTCCATAAGAGCACCCATACTTACAAGATTTTTCATATCATTTGTTGCCGTACCATGCTGCCAGAAAAGATCCGGAGCATCTCCTGCCTGGATACTGGTAGTAAGAAGAGACATGTAATCGGATGGTGTTTTTATCTCGTAAACCACTTTTATATCCGGATTTTTAGCCATAAAGTTCTTTAACGTTGCCGCCAGAGGTGCTTCGAACTGGGGGCTGTGCTCCCAGACAGTTAAAGTTACCTGTTTCTGTTTTCCGCCGGCATTTTTTTCACCGGTTCCTTCCGCCCAGATAAAACCCGTCATAAAGAAAAGAACAAAGAGAATTACACATGTTTTTTTAAGCACTTTCATTTTTAAAAGCCTCCTTAAATATTTTTTAAAGTCATAAACCGACTTAATTAAAACCACAATTAATTTATATTATCTCCGCACACGAATCCCTGACTATTAATTCGGGTTCGATAAGTATGGCACCGCGTTTGCTGTCGGCAGACGTATTTTCTATCCTGTCTATCAGCATTTCCACGGCCGTTTTGCCCATTTCCTTTTCCTTTAAGGAAACAGTGGTTAAAGGAGGATCAGAGTAAGAGGCAAACTCTATATCATCGAAACCAACTATGGAAATATCATCAGGTACCTTTAAACCGAGTTCCTTAACCGCTTTTAGTGCTCCTATTGCAAGCAGATCGTTTATTGCAAAGAGAGCAGTAGGTCTGTCTTTATTGGAAAGCAGTTCTTTTGCCACTTTATACCCGTCATGTATCCTGTATCCGCATCCTTTAACAAAATCGGTTCTGAAATGAAGGCCGTTTTCAAGGAAAGCTCTTTTAAAGCCTTCCAATCTGCTTTTTCCGAGATCCGGATTGGCCACACCATAGATTATTCCTATTTTTTTGTGCCCGAGTTTAATCAGAAAATCAGCCGCTTTATAGCCTCCCGATTCCAGGTTTATTGCCACATAGTCCGAATCCATGCCTTCTATTCTTCTTCCGACAATTACAAAGGGTACATTGGAAGCTCTTAATCTAAGAGCTTCTTCCTGCACAACAGGGAAGAAAGTGGGGAATACCAGCAAACCGTCCGCACGATTATTCCGCATAATCTCTAAGTAAAATTTTTCCCGCTGCGCATCTTCATTTGTTATGCACAGAATTATCGAATAGCCCCTTCCGTAGGCGAAATGCTCCACACCCTGAGTAATCTCTGCAAACACGGGATTTAAGTTGTCAGGAATTATCAGACAGATTGTCTTTGTTTCCTGTTTTACTAACCCCCTTGCAAGGAAATTCGGCTGATATTTAAGTTTACCGGCTGCATTCCGTATTTTTTCTTTTGTCGATTCTTTAATTTTAGGACTTCCGCTGAGAGCAAGAGATACCGTTGCGGCCGAAAAGCCTGCTAATTTTGCAACATCGTAGATTGTAGCTTTACTCTTTAAATCATTCATTTAATCGGTTTAATTATAATACGGCAGCATCCCGATGTCAAGTTAATAATCAGAAATAATAGATCATATTTTAAAATATTTATAATACCATATATTATATATAATTATAGTAAGTAATACTGCTCTTCATTCGTAATAATTACTTATATTAATATTGATATTCCCTTTCTCCCCGGTGCAGTCTAAATAAATTAAATCGGTTTAATCATTATGAGACGGAAAAGCTTTTAAGGTAAAGGATCGGTAGAATTAAATATCGAACCGGGGTATAATAAAAAAGAATTCTTAAAAACAACATAAACAGTCGGTAGAGGTAATTATATGATCCCTGAAAAGGTACAGAAGGTACTCGCAGCTAATAACCTTACAGCGCTGGAGTTCGAAGAAGGAAGCACCCCTACAGCAGTAAAAGCCGCCGCGAGAATAGGGACAGGTGTGGCTCAGATAGCAAAATCGATCCTTCTTAAAGGGAAAAACGGCAGTTTCTATTTAGCTGTAATCGAAGGTGATGCAAGGATTTCCTCTTCCGGAGCGAAAAAGATTACAGGCACAAAGGTAAGAATGGCCACACCGGAAGAAACATTAAAGGCAACGGGGTTTAATCCCGGCGGCGTATGCCCCTTCGGCGTGGAAGGAATTAAAATCTTTCTCGATAAGGGCCTGCAGAAATATGAAACCATATACCCTGCAGCGGGAACCGATTCATCCGGAGTACCTGTCAGTTTTGACAAATTACTGGCGGTAACAGGCGGTATTCCGTGTAATATTATCAAGGATAAAGAGCAGGACTGATTCCGTCTTTCGGGAACCTGCTTATTCATATACAGAGAACGCTTATGAATGATTATGTTATTTGCACCGACAATTTAACGCACGATTTTGGTTCCCTCAGAGCAGTGGATCACCTTTCCCTGGAAGTTCCGGGGGGGATAATCTTCGGCTTTCTGGGTCCCAATGGAGCAGGAAAGACGACAACTATTCGTCTTCTGCTGGGCCTGCTGGAGCCTACGGAAGGGCACGCCCGGGTATTGGGTTTCGACAGCCGGACACTGGCGGATGAGATACGCCTGCACAGCGGAGCGTTATTTGAACATTCGGGGCTCTACGAGCGGCTGAGCGCAGAAGACAACCTGGAGTTCTACGGCCGCATCTGGCGATTGGGAACTAAAGAACGCCGCACCCGCATCGAGGAACTCCTGACTCATCTGGGGTTATGGGAAAGGCGAAAGGAAAGGGTTAAGACCTGGAGCCGCGGGATGAAACAGAAACTCGCTGTTGCCCGAACCCTGCTTCACCGCCCGGCATTGGTTTTTCTGGACGAGCCGACCACCGGTCTGGACCCGATGGCAGCAGCTGCACTGCGGGATGATCTGGCAGCATTAGCTGCTCACGAAGGCATAACCGTTTTCCTTACCACGCACAACCTGGCCGAGGCAGAGAAGTTGTGCGGATTAGTGGGTGTCATTCGGCAGGGGCAGCTGCTTGCTGTGGGCAGCCCCGATGAATTACGGACCAGCCGCAGCGCCCGGCGCCTGGAGATTACAGGACGCGGACTGGGCGGGGAGAAAATAGCGGCATTGCTGCGGGCGCGGCCGGAGATAACCGCAGTCGAACAGCAGAACAATCGTCTTGTGGTCGAACTGGGCGCCATTGTAGATACTGCCCCCCTTGTCAGTCTGGTGGTGAACAACGGCGCAGAGGTGGAAGAGGTGCGCAAGAAAACCGCCAGTCTGGAAGAAGTGTTCCTGACCCTGATGGAGGAAGAGAAATGATCAGCGATATTCTGACGGTAATGTGGAAGGAAGGAAAGGAAATCATGGCTTATTTAAGCGGTCGAAGTAAGCTGAGTCCTCTGATCTTCGTGAGCGTTTTCGGTTTGTTCCTGCCTTTCCAGATGGGGAAAATCTGGGTGGAATCACCGATGGTATTGGTTTACTCGGGATGGGCAGCTTTATTTCTGGTGAACTCCATTATTGCCGACTCCTTCGCAGGAGAGCGCGAGCGGTATACGCTGGAAACACTTCTTGCCAGCCGCCTGTCTGACCGGTCGATCTTGTTTGGAAAAATCCTGGTTGCTGTTGTATACGGATGCGGAATGACATGGCTGAGTCTATTGATAGCGCTGGTGCCGGTGAACCTCATGCACGGACAGGGCGGGCTGTTGTTGTATCCGCTTACTGTCGGTTCAGGCATAGTTGGTTTTAGCCTGGCAGGTGCCGGGCTTGCCGCAAGCGCCGGAGTCCTGATCTCGCTGCGGGCTGCTACCGTGCGGCAGGCTCAGCAGACCTTAAGCATAACAACCATGCTGCTGCTCTTCGTGCCGGTTTTCGGCGTTCAGGCATTGCCATACGGGTGGAAGGCACGCATAGTTGAAGCATTGACAGCGGTTGATGCAACAAGGGTTGTAATCGCTGCGATAGGTCTTCTGGTTTTGCTTGATATCGGACTGCTTGCGATAGCCATGGCAAGGTTTAAGCGGTCACGGTTGATTTCGGATTAAAATCGGGAAGGAGGCAACAAGGATGCATTTTATCGAAACTACACTGAGGAGCCTATCTCAGGGCTGACAGGAAAACGGGGATATTTTATGAAATGTATCGATTTCAACGGCATAACAAAACAGTACTTTGTAAAGGGGAAACACAGTAATGGTAAAATAACTGCAGTTGATAATCTTTCTTTTTCTATCGAGAAGGGTGAGATATTCGGTCTTCTCGGCCCTAACGGAAGCGGAAAAACAACAGTCGTAAACCTCTTAACCGGCCTTCTTGTTCCGGATAAGGGAAAAATCAGGGTTCTGGGCCTCGATCCTTTAAGAGACTGGAAACGCTTAAGGTACTCATTCGGTCTTGTTCCCCAGGAATCTCCTCTATACCCGGAATTAAATGCATATCAGAATCTCGAATTTCAGGGCGCACTGTACCTTAAATCGCTTAAAGAAATAAAAGACAGGGTGGAACATATCCTGGAACTTGTCGAACTTAAAAACCGTGCATCTGAAAAAATTAAAAACTATTCCGGGGGGATGAAGCGCAGACTCGCCATAGGGAAAGCCCTTCTTCATGAACCTGAAATTATATTTCTCGACGAACCAACCCTTGGAGTCGATGTCCAGGGAAGCCACAGAATCTGGGACTATATAAAGATGCTTGCCCGGCAGGGAAAAACTGTTCTGGTTACAACAAATGTGATGAGTGAAGCGGAATATCTCTGCGGCAGGCTTTTGATAATCGACAGCGGAAATAAGATTGCAGAAGGAACCGTTGATCAACTTAAATCCAGCCTTGGGAAAGAAGAAATAATAATAAGGAAAAAACCCTCACTGGATGATGTTTTTCTCCACTATACAGGGAGAACTTTAAGGGATTAGAGAGGTTTTTTAAGAGCAGGAATTATGAAACGTTTCTTATTGATTCTTAAAACAGAACTGGTATCGATTTCCGGTTCCGTACCATTTCATATTATTGCACTCCTTTCTCCGGTTATGTTTCTCTTTATATTTGCAGGAGATCTTAAGCAGGACATAAGTTTTCCTGTAAAACTTGCAGAGACAATTCCGGTTAAGCAAAACATGAAGGAAGAACAGCATACTGCAGAGCCCAATTCTGCACAATTCGAATCCAACCGTAAAACCGGAATAAAAAAACACCCGGTCCCGTACAGCGGTTTTTTTAAATTCCTCCTTTCCGGGTATAAATCACCGATGGGAACTCCGTATTTTTTATCCGGCGGCAAATTAAGTCCTGCCGAAATAATCGAAGTAAAACCGGTAATAAAAACAGACAATCAGCTTTCCGGTTCGCTTATACTGAAAATCAAAGACGTAAATGCAAATACCATAAAAAATTACAGAAACAGGCTGACAGGAGGAATATCTGCATACTTTGCAGAGAACTTTTCCGGGCGTGCCATAAGAATAAATGAAAAAAGAGTGTACAGGAGAGACCCTTCCTGGGTATCTTTTTTTGCATCATCCATACTGGTATTCGCTGTTCTTTTCTGCGGCTTTATTTTCGGAAGCCTCGCTTTTACACGTGAATGGAAAGAAAACGGAATGGTAATGCTTAAGCTTTCTCCTGTCAGCTCTTTTTTTCTATTGGGCGGCAAGATAGCAGGTGTATTCTTAAAAATACTTACTGCGGTAGTGATTTACCTTTTCCTCTCGGTTTATGCTGCCGGGGAATTTATCTTTTATTCGGCCATTCCCTCCATTATAACAGGCTGTATCTTTGCCGCCCCAATCGGAATGTTAGCTGGGTTATACTTTAAAGAACACCTTGTTTCTTTTATATTTTCATTGGTCGGTGCTCTTACTCTCTGGGTCTTCGGCGGAGGGTTCGGCACAAGCATAAGCATGCCGGACTGGATAAGAACAGCATCCGGCCTTAATCCCGTAACCGGAATAGTCAACTCCATAAGGATCTCATACTTCGGCGGTTCCGTTTCCTTAACAGATTATCTTTACCCTTTTATTACGGGTATACTCGCTTTCTTTTTCCTTCTATTTATCTATGATACGACAATACACAGACCTGCCCGGGCTGTAAAAACAAAAAAGGTAAATTAACGGAGTAAACCAATGGTTCTTCTAATGGAAGAATTAAAAAAATTATGGAAATTATTCGCAGCCGATCCGAAGCCCGTTGCCGCGGGGCTTATTGCCCCGACTATGATACTGATAGTTTTCTGGCTGATTTTCGGAAACCTTACATCACTTCCGATCATCATAATAAATAATGATACAGGAGTTTACGGTGAAAAACTAAAGAGCGAAATACTCTCACAGGTTTCTCCCCTGGGAAATGTTCCCTATTTTAGTCAGGTTAAATTTAAACAGGAAGATCATAATAAGAAAGTTTCTTCGCTTGCAGAATCTAACAAAATGTTCCTTAAAGGGGCAGTTGCAGCTATAATTGTAATTCCGAAAGACTTTTCATCTTCCTGCGAAGCCGTAAAATCTGAAGAAATACGGATTGCCGGGAATAAAACTGCCGGAGGGGATGCCCGGCCCGAAATCGATTTTACTCTGAACAACTTTAACAGCGACTTCGCAAAAAACTTAAGACTCTATCTTCAGGAAGGAATCCTTTCGTTTTACAAACACAACTATCCGGAGATGAATGTCAAAGTCAGGGAAGAGCTTCCACCCGGCGGCATGATTCAATGGGTCGAAATAATTGCAACAGGTTCAATTCTCCTTGCGGCGATTATAGGAGGAATGTACCTCTACCTCTTTTTATTCTTTAAAGAAAAACAATACGGAACGCTTCTGTTTTACCGCATCTCTCCTTTCGCTCCTGCACCGTCATTTGTTGCAAGGTACATATTCTCACTTCTTTTCTCGACTGCAGCGGCTTCGGTAAACATGCTGTTTGCATGGCTCCTGACGGGAAGGAATTTCTTTATATCATTCCATATTTTAATCCCGGTTCTGCTACTAACGGCACTTTGCTATATTTCCGTATCAGCGGTTATTTCTCTCCTGTCTGATAATTTTTTCTCATCGACAATGATTGTCATGGTCGGTGCTATTTTCGGATGGTTTATAGCAGGAGGCTTAAACTCCGTACAAACAGGCAAACTTAATCTTAACGGCATTATTGCGGCTGTTCTTCCGAATATGTACGCACTGAATATAATCAGGAACAAAACGCTGGGGCTTCCCGTACAAAACACAGCATTTAACTATCTGCTCCTTCTGTGTATGGCACTGATACTCACCGCTTTTTCGTACTTACTTCTATACTTAAAACTCTATAGAGGGAGAAATAGTACAATTTTTTAAGAGACAACGATAATGATTCCTTGACTTACAGCCGATAGAATAGTATCCTGAAGGCCATAGTATGCACCGATTTGAGCAGTACAAAGCCAATGAATTCGTTCGCACTTTAATCATATTCCGCCTTACCGTGCAGGCTTTCATGTTAATTAAAATTATTTATAAAAAATGTCAATAAGTCAGCGCTGACAATAATTCAGCAAAGAAGGTGCTTGGCGTCAATAGCCCCTGAGATTGCGGAGAGAATAATATTGCCGGCCTTAAAAACCGTATCCATGACTATATAGGGCAAATTTCATGCATGCTATTAAAAATATCTTAAAAAGATATAGAAGCGGAATCAGATTAGCAGTTATCGCATTTCTTATTCTGCTCTGTGTTGTACTGGTTTATTATTCTCATTTCATAATACATAAAGGCATTGTATTTACTCATTTCTTCTATCTCCCCATAGTCCTGGCCGCTTACTGGTGGGGGAAAAAAGCTGTCTGGATAAGCCTTTTTCTGGGCGTCTTATTGTTGATTTCTTATTTTTTTTCTGCCCTTAATATTTCGTTAATAAACAACATTATACGTGCAGGGATGTTTATTACAGTAGGCCTTGTCACGGGTATTCTAAGGGAACAGTCTATTAAGATCGAACAGAGATTACGGGAGACCGGTGATTATCTGAACAGCCTGATCCGGCGTGCAAGCAGCCCTATCATCGTTTTGAATAAGCAGGGCAGGATAACTCTGTTTAATCCTGCCATTGAGCATCTTACCGGCTACAGTGAAGACAAGATTCTTGGTAAATCACTGGAGGTTTTTATCCCGGAAGAAGGTCAGAAGGAAATATTACAAAAGATCAATAATATTGCCGGAGACCCGGAATGGGATGCCATAGAACTGCCGATCCGCCGTAAAGACGGCCGGACTGCCGTTTGCCTATGGAATTCCGCTACTATATATGAAACAGACGGCAAATCTCCGATTGCTACAATTATACAGGGGCAGGACATCACCGGACATAAAAAAGCGGAGGAAATGCTTAAGAGATCCCATTTTGAACTGGCGCAGATACTGGAAACTGCCGCCGACGGTATATGGATAATAGACAGGGATTATAAAGTGATAAGAACAAATGATACACTTGCCCAGATGGCAGAACTCCATAAAAAAGAAATTTTGGGGAAAAAATGTTTTGACGTATTCGGAGGAGAACTCTGCTTTACGAAAAACTGTCCCCTGGTCATGATACTTTCAGGGAAGAACTTTGTTGAATGTGAAACGGAGAAGAAACGGACCAGTGGTTCCAGGGTTATGTGCATGCTGACCTCAAGACCTTACCGAAATCCGGATGGTGAATTAATAGGTATTATCGAAGACTTAAGAGATATAAGCGAATTAAAACAGCTAAACGGAGAATTAGAGGCAGCCAAAATATATGCTGAAAATATTATCTCCAATTTTCTGGATACCCTCATAGTAACCAATCCTGATGGAACCATCAGCACCATAAATCAGGCTACACTTGACCTTCTGGAATACAGAGAGGAAGAGCTGATCGGAAAACCCGTAGGAACGATCTTTGCAAAAGGAGAAGAAGTTAAACCCTTCTTTACCGGTACGCTCGAAGAACTGGCAAACAGGGGTGTATTGCGTAATTATGAGTTGACCTATGTCACCAGGTCCGGCCGCAGGATACCGATGAGCTTTAACGCCTCTGTAATGCGGAATGAGAACGGCGAAATATTGGGACTGGTGGCGGGCGCCAAGGATATAAGTAAGCTAAAAAAAACCGAAGCACAGCTTCGCCAGAGCCAGAAAATGGAGGCTATCGGGCAGTTGGCAGGAGGAGTGGCGCACGATTTTAACAATATGCTCACCGTTATTTTAGGGTATATCGATTTTTCCATGACAGTTACAAACGAAGATAACGCAGCGTATCAATACCTTAATGAGATTCTTAAAGCTGCAAAGCGGGCTGCCAACCTCACAAATCAACTTCTGCTCTTCAGCAGGCGGCAGCCCATGAAAATGATTCCCCTGGATATAAATAGTGTAATACTTGACATGACTAAAATGCTGAATCGACTCATAGGCGAGGATATCTCCCTTAAAACAACCCTGGAACCGGAACTCCGAAACATTAAAGCGGATATCGGTAATATCGAGCAGTTAATCATAAATCTGACAGTAAATGCAAGGGATGCAATGCCGGACGGGGGGGAAATCTGCATCAGAACGAAGAATGTACTTGTAGATAAAGAGTACTGCAGAACATATAAATATGCACGGCCCGGCAAATTTATATGTCTGTCTATCCGGGATTTCGGCGTGGGCATGGATCATACCATTATTGAAAGGATCTTCGAACCATTCTTTACCACAAAAGGAATAGGAAAAGGTACCGGCATGGGACTTTCTGTTGTCTATGGTATTGTCAAAAAACATGACGGATGGATTAATGTGGAAAGTTCTCAGGGCAAAGGTGCCGACTTTAAGGTATATCTACCGGTAATTTCCCGGAAGATCGAAGAAAAAGAGGAAAAGACAGTTTCGCTGAAAGTACTAAAAGGCAGAGGGGAACGGATTCTACTGGTAGAGGATAACGATGATATAAGAAATCTTTCCATTAAAGTACTCTCCGGAAACGGATATAAAGTCTTTGCCGCGGCAAATGTTCGTGAGGCTATGGATATCTTTGACAAAAGGGACGGAGACTTCGATCTCATTTTTTGTGATGTAATTCTTCCGGACGGACGGGGACCGAAACTGGTGGATAAGTTTGTTGCAGCCAGACCCGGGCTCCGTATTTTACTGACAAGCGGATATAGTGATCAAAAATCAGACTGGCAGACTATTCGGGAAAGAGGTTACATCTTTCTGCAGAAGCCCTACTCATTATCAGATCTCCTTAAAGCCGTAAAAGAAATCCTGAAACAGAACTAAAAAGAGGATATTATATCAGTGGAGAAAATATTTCATCCGGCGAATGTCAAATTAAGTCGAAGCTCTTGCTTGTTATTTTCTGTCCTGTCATAAATTTACAATCCTTTTTTTTGGCCATTTTTATACCCGCGGCAAATATTCAGAAAATTGTTCATCACCCTTTCACAGCCTGCCAGATGTACGTGCATATAACCGGCCCAGGTGTTCCTGAAACAGAGACCGTCAGTAAGCACTGTGCGGTCTTCCTTTACCAGTTCCAGCTGGAAAGAAGTCTTATCCGGCAGATTTTCCAGTTGAGACCAATGAAATACATGGCCCGTAATGATATCACCTTTATTTCCCATCCAGGAACCGGCCCGGAGTTTCCCTTCGTAATACCCCAATGCCCGGAGATTTTTTTTCATAACTACCTTACCCGGGAAAACCCCTGTCATGGGGTAGAGATTCCCTTCAAAATCTACCAGCTCCTCCATAAGATACATAAGTCCGCCGCATTCTCCCCAGATTGGAAGCCCTTTTCCGGCCGCAGCCTGTATCTCAGAACGCATTGAGCTGTTAGCAGCCAGCTGTTTCGCTAACAACTCGGGATATCCGCCTCCTATGTAAATCCCTTGAATATCCTCGGGCAGGGTTCTATCATTCAGGGGACTAAAAGGTACCAGCTCGGCTCCCCGGTTTTCCAGCAGGTCAAGGTTATCCTGGTAGTAGAAATGAAAGGCCTCATCAAGAGCATAGGCAATCCGGATGTCTTTCTCCATTTCCGTAATAAAAAGGGTTTTCTCATAAGAGGGGAAAGGAGATGCCCCGCGGGCAATCCTTAGAAGTGCTTCCATATCCAGGGCAGCTTTCAGTTTTTCCGTGTTCCGGTCAAGAAAGGAGAGGATCCTGTCTCCTTCCCAGGCCGGAATAAGGCCCAGATGCCTTTCCGGCATTAGCAGATCTTTATCCCTGGGTATTGCCCCCAGTACAGGAAGACCGGTCCTTGCTTCAATGGCAGACCGGACCATACCTTCATGTCTGGAACTGGCAACTTTATTTAAAATAAAGCCTGCCAAATTCAAATCAGGATCAAATTCCTGATAGCCCAGGGCGATGGCTCCGGCACTGCGGGCCATGGCGCTTACATCAATTAGCAGGACTGCCGGTGAATTCAGTATTTTTGCCAGGTGTGCTGTACTGCCCCTCTCTTCAAGGCCTCCTGCTCCGTCAAAAAGGCCCATTACTCCCTCTATCAATGAAATATCCGCATTACGGGCCTGTCTGCAGAAGAGTTCCCTGATTTGGTTTTCCCCGATCAGCTTAGTATCCAGATTGCGGCTGATATTACCGCAGGCAACAGTGTGATAGGAAGGATCAATATAGTCCGGGCCGCTTTTAAAGGGCTGTACAGAATATCCCTGACTGGTAAACAGCCGGCCCAAAATGGTACAGAGAAGGGTTTTCCCTGCGCCGGAGCTAACGGCCCCGACAGTAAGACGGGGAGGAGAGAAACCTGTCATTAGAATTTAATTCCCCTTCGGGCCCAAACAGCCCGGCAGAAATAGTACCTGGCCATTTTTATGTACACCAGTTTATTGCTTTTCAGAATAAGGTGTGATGACTTTTTTTGTCAATTAACAATCCTTAATACTCCTGTAAAAAAAGATTTTATTTTTCGAATCCTATCTATTATATAGAAATGACTATCAAAATCCAGAACGTTCTCCGGCGCTTTGGTCAGTCCGGGTAATAGAATATGCTTTTCTTTCGGGCATCCGGTTGACCTATATATCCGGTCCGAAGCCCCATATTCCCGGCCGCCGCCTATTTCCTGGATGTACCTTTTTGAGAGGGCGGATGAATCAACTGCCAGTTTCATGTGTCAGTCTCACGCTCCTCCAGGACAGCGGAGGACAAATTACTTCCCCGCATTCGTAAACGAATTCCCGGTTGCTTCCATGAAGGTGTCCATTGGGACTTGCCGGAAAATGGCAGTACTTCGGCCGCTGGCTTTCCATGGCGAAGAAGAATAAACGTCTCTCCGTATTCTACTTCCGTATGGATATTACCTTTAAGGATTTTCTTTTTGCCCTTTCTATATATACCCTTTTGCGGTTAATTTGGGAAGCAAGACAGGGAATTGATGTAAATAATCTTTCGAAAACTGGTATTTTTATAAAATGAAAAAACTTTTTCAGGAAACCCTGCATATTTCTCCGGGATAAAGGAATATGGGCAATAATTTTTATCCCGCAATTTTCTACACTGTTCTTTGCCGATTCATTTTAAAAAGGATTGTTAATAAAAATGTTTTGTATTAGATTGTAATACAGGAGGTAAATCATGCGAAAGGTTTTAACTATAAGTATTCCGGAAAATATAGAAAAAGAAATTGATCAGTTTGTCAAAGAAGAAAACAGCTCAAGAAGCGAAGTAATTAGAAAAGCAATCATGGACTACATCTACTTTAAAAAATTGAGAAAGCTCAGAGAAAAAATGATGTTAAAAGCGCAGTCAAAAAAAGCATATACCGATGAAGATATTTTTAAGACCGTCTCATGAGATTACTATTCGATACAAATGTCCTTATTGCCTCTATTATTTCTCATGGAAGTTGTTTTGAAATCCTGGAACATTGCATAAGAAATCATACACTGATAACTTCCGATTATATAATCGATGAATTTAAGAGAACCTTGTTAAATAAGTTTAATTTTTCAAGCAAAGATGTACTGGAAGCAGAATCAATCGTTTTTGAAAGATTTATCAAAGTTGCTCCTCAGAATATCGATAATATTGATCTCTCTGATAAAAGTGACCTCCCGATAATAGGGACTGCTGCAGCAGGAAAATGCAGGCTATTAATAACAGGGGACAAAGAGCTTTTATCAATTGGAAAATACGGATTTACCAACATCGTTTCTCCCACGGCTTTCTGGAAGTTCGAAAGAAAATTGAATATTTAAGCGGATACCGGTTAAAATAAAGGCTGTTCGTAAAGGAGCGTGAAATAATCCGGGCAAGAGTTGTCTTTCCCGCCTGGCGCGGTCCTGCAAGAAATATCATGCTCTTGTCACTGACAAGCTCCCGCCAGATTTCAACGTAAGGTTTTCTGCTGTTCATGGTGACTATTATTCATATCACTGAAATATAGCCGATACTGTAAAACCAGGAGACATATATATCCCGAACTGATTTATGGTAACCTGCCGGAATGGTTTTTATAAGAATTTA
>JAADHF010000118.1:18919-69007 GCA_013151965.1 Spirochaetota bacterium | reverse complement strand
GTGGTTACATAGGGAATGGATTGAATAAATTCGGATGGTATCTTTAGAGGTGCGATAAAGATTGCAAATGCATTAACAAACCCGAAAAGCGCAGAGCCCAGTAAGGTGCCGAGCGGTAAATTGCCGCCCAAAGAGGCCGCTGCAATTGCGATAAACCCTCTCCCGGCTGTCATATCTCTGGAAAACCAGGAAACATAACCCATGGAAAGATACAGTCCGCCGAAGGATCCGAAGAAGCCTGAGAGAAGCAGAGAGTAAAGCTTTATCCTGTTAACATCGATTCCGACCGATTCGGCAGCCTCCGGATTCTGTCCGACAGCCCTTATCCTTAATCCCAAAGGTGTTTTGTATATTATATAGTAGAATACAACGACTGCTGCAAAAAGCAGGTATGTAAGTATATTGTGGCCGCTTAACATGGGACCCAGAACCGGAATATCCTTTATAATCGGAATCTGGTACGAAGGGAATACAAGACTCTTAAGCGAACTGGATGTCCCCTTGTCATGGGTAAAGACATAGAGCAGGAAGATTGAAATACCGGATGCAAACATGTTAAGGGCGATCGCGGCAATAATGATATCGGCCTTCAGGTTTAAATGGAAGTATCCTAAAATCGCACCCATCCCGACACCGGCAAGAACCCCTGCTATAAGTGCAAGCCAGAGGCTCCCCGTATATGCGCTTACCATGACGCCCGTAAATGCCGACATAAGCATAATTCCTTCCAGTGCGATATTTATAGAACCTGCCAGAGCGGATACGGCTACTCCGATAGCAGGATAGAGTATCGGCGTCATTACCCTTAATGTGGCAAAGACAAATTTGGGAGAGACAATGCTTTTAATTATCGGATTCATCCGGCACCTCCCTCATCTTTGCTTCGCGTATGGTTATCCTGTTTTTAAATCTCTGGAGAAATGCCTCCGCAGTAATCAGGAGTATTATTATTGATTTAATAACAATTACCATTTCCGATGGTATATCGGAAAGAAGGTTAAGTATCTGGCCTCCTGTTCTTAAGTAGGATAAAAAAAGGGCAGCAAGTATTATAAAGAGCGGATTGTTCTGGCCTATGATTGCAACAACAACTCCGTCCCAGCCGTATCCGGGACTCATCTGCCAGTTAAAACGCCTGTATAATCCCATTACTTCTGTCATCCCTCCGATACCTGCCAGAAAACCGCCTATTACCTGTGAGAGAACTATTACCATAAAAACATTTATGCCGCCGAATTTTGCAAAATTCTTATTCGTACCGGTTGTTCTGATCTCATAACCGGTTGTCGTATGGTAGAGAAAATAATATGTTAAAAGTGCAAATACGAATGCAATAATAACTCCGAAATGTATTCGTGTGCCCGGGATAAACTGGGTAAGCCATGCCGTCTCGGGCAGTTTATACGAAACAAGATATCCTGCCGCTTTATCTCTGAAGTAATAATTGATAAGGTATAACCCTAAGAAGTATGCCACATAATTCATCATAAGACTGATGACCAGTTCATCGGTTTTCCATTTTGCCTTAAGAAAACCCGGTATAAAACCCCAGACAGCACCGGTTAAACCGGCAACGAGCAGAACCGAGGGGATATGGAGGACGGCGGGCATGCGGGTGGATACTGCAAAAGCCGTTCCGACTGCAGCCCCGATAAACAATGCTCCCTCTGCCCCGATATTAAACTGTTCAGCCTGAAAGGGGATTGCTATTGCGAGTCCGCAGAGTATTATCGGCGACGACATTTCTATCCAGCTCCCGAATCTTCCCCTGGAAAGGAGAGTTCCGAGAAAGAAGGATTTTAAAGATAATCCGGGATTCTTACTGATTATAAATATTATAAAGATGCTTATTACAACACCGATCAGAATCGCTATGATTATTCTGATAAGGTTGAAATATTTAATTATAAATTTTTCCACTCTACCTTTCCTCCGCAGTTACTTTATTCTGATTCTTTACACCGAGCATATAGGGTCCGAGCATTTCCTGGGTTATATCTTTTGTATTCCTGAATTCCGCAGCAATTTCTCCGTTATACATAACAAGGATTCTTGTCGATATCTTTAAAACTTCATCGAGGTCTGCGGAGACCAGAAAAACTGCAATTCCTTTATCCCTTGCATTTTTTAAGAGGTTGTGCACCATTTCCTCGGATCCTACATCTATTCCTCTTGTCGGCTGATCCGCAATTATTAACTCCGGATCGAAGGACAGTTCCCGTGCCACAACCACTTTCTGTATATTGCCGCCCGACAGGGCTGTAATGGGTGTTTTTCCGGATTGAGCTAAGATATTAAAATCCTTGATTAACCGGCCGGTATAACTTTCGATATACTTCCAGTTCAGTGAGAAGTGTTTGGAAAAAGGCTCTTTGTAGTACCTGTCCACAATGATGTTTTCCTGAATGGAAGCACGTTCGGCTACCCCGTTTTCCATTCGGTCCTCGGGTATATGCGCCACCTTTCTCTCCCTTATCTGTCTCGGAGAAAGGCCCGTAATTTCCCGGTTATTTACATGAATATGGCCGGAGGTAGCGGACCGTAATCCCGTGAGTATCTCCACAAGTTCCGTTTGACCGTTTCCCTCCACACCGGCTATGCCAACTATCTCGCCTTTGTGAACTTCAAAACTGATATTGTTTAACTTTTTTAAGTTTTCTTCATTTATATATGTAAGATTCTTAACCGACAGGTAAGGTTCGCCTATCTTTTCCGGCAGAGGCATTCTCTCGAAATTTATCTCTCTGCCGACCATAAGTTCTGCAATCTGATGCTCTTCCAGTTCATCCGCATCTTTTGTGGCTATATCTTTCCCGTCCCTGATAACAGTTACTCTGTCGGCTATCTGCTTTACCTCTTTAAGTTTGTGAGAAATAAAGATTATGGTTTTTCCGCGTTTCTGTAAGTCCCTTAATGATCTAAAGAGAACCCCCGTTTCCTGAGGTGTTAATACGGCAGTCGGTTCATCTAATATTATCAGTTTAGCATTTCTGATAAGTACTTTTAGAATTTCTATTCTCTGACGTGTTCCTACGGGAAGATCTTTTACCTGTTTATTTAGGGGAACTTCAAATCCGAATTCCCTGCATGCTTTTTCCGTCATTTTTAAGATTTTTTTATTGTCAAGGAAAAGTCCCCATTTAAGCGGTTCCGTGCCCAACACCATATTTTCCGCAACCGTGAGGGTTGGGGCAAGCATGAGGTGCTGGTGAATCATGCCGATACCCCTTCCTATTGCTTCCAGGGAATTCTTAAAGCGGACCTTTTTGCCTTCATAAAATATTTCACCCTCTTCTGCGGTTTCCTCACCGAAGATGATTTTCATGAGCGTGGATTTTCCCGCACCGTTCTCGCCGACTATTGCATGTATGGTATTTTCTTCCACATCGATATTTATACCTTTATTTGCAACGACACCGTTAGGATAGATTTTTACAATATTTTTTAATGAGAGAATCGTACCCACAGGCCCTCCTCATATATCAGGTTTAGAATTATACCATAGTGTATATTTTTTAGCTAACTATACCTTAAATACGGGAAAGGTTAAATAACTTATGCCCAATCGAAAAGTATTATTTCCAGTACTTTTTCATCCTTTTTTTAAGGTCCAATCGATATGCATTCCAGTCTTCTACCGGTTTTAAGGCTATCCCTTCATCGCATGCCGCTTTGGCTACTGCCGAGGCTTCCCATTCTATTACCCTCGGATCGAAGGGTTTGGGCACGATATAGTTTCTGCCGAAAGAAAAATCCATGCCTTCGTACGCCCTTTTTACTTCTTCCGGAACCGGCTGTTTTGCAAGTTCGGCAAGGGAGTGGGATGCTGCGATTTTCATGCCCTCCGTTATCTGCTGTGCACGAACATCCAGTGCGCCTCTGAAGATAAAGGGGAAACCGAGTACATTGTTTATTTGATTTGGATAGTCGCTTCTGCCGGTTGCCATTATAACATCTTTTCGTGTTGCCGTGGCAAGTTCGTATGTTATTTCAGGATCCGGGTTCGCCATGGCAAATACAACAGGGTCTTTGTTCATTGATTTCAGCATATCCGAAGTTACAAGGTCCTTAACGGACACGCCCATAAAAACATCCGCCCCTTTTAAAGCTTCCTCTAATGTACGTAAAGATGTGTCCAGTGCAAATTCCTGCTTTTGTTTATTCATGCCTTCTTTTCTGCCGTTATAGATAACTCCCCTGCTGTCGCACATAATGAGGTTTTCCTTCTTAACTCCCAGCGATGTAAAGAAACGTGCGCATGAGATACCCGCGGCACCGGAACCGCTGAAAACAACACGAATATCCTCAAGTTTTTTATCTATGATTTTTATGGCGTTAATTAATCCAGCCCCTGCAATAATTGCCGTTCCGTGCTGGTCGTCGTGGAATACCGGTATTTTACATACCTTCTTTAACTCGTTTTCGATACGGAAGCATTCCGGTGCTTTAATGTCTTCCAGGTTTACGCCTCCGAAGCCCGGTTCGAGAAGTTTTACGATTTCTATTATTTTATCCGGATCAAGGGTATCTATTTCTATATCAAAAACATCTATATCGGCAAACCGCTTAAACAAAACACCTTTTCCCTCCATAACGGGTTTACTTGCCAGGGCTCCTCTATTGCCCAGGCCGAGAATTGCCGTGCCATTGGTTATTACGGCCACAAGGTTTCCCCTGTTTGTGTAGCGGTAGGCATTATCGGGGTTTGCCGCAATCTCTAAAACCGGGGCTGCAACACCGGGTGTGTATGCAAGCGACAGTTCCTTTGCCGTACGGCATGGTTTTGTTGTAATGACTTCGGTTTTACCGGGCCGTCCTTCGAAATGGTACCGAAGTGAATCTTCTTTTAAGCCCATTTTCCTCTCCAATCCATAGTTCTTTTTATTGCGGCTGTTCCGGCCGTATTAACTGCTATTCAAAATCAAATTTATAGGGAAGATTGTATGTATCCCGGATTTCTATTATCTGTTTCTGCAGAACAGAATCCACCTTAGCTCCCCTGTTTTTCCTGTAGAGCCATGCCTCGTATTCCTTTTCTCCTGCTGTGTAGATACGTTCTGCACCGGGCATTTTCTTCGATTTTCTTAAGGTTCTTAAAATGTCTCCAGCTGTTTTTTTAAACTTATCCGGTTCCACAAAGGCTTCCACGTTAACCGCCATAAAGAAGTGCCCCAATGGGTAGGGGATTTTGTTTCCTTCGGAATCGAAACCAAGAAGCATTTTAAGGTAGGAACCCTGCTGGAGTGCGGCGGATAAGAGTTCCACAACCGTTGCATAACCGTATCCCTTGTAGCCTCCTGTTTCTTCTCCCAGTCCTCCCAAAGGCGCAAGGGCCGCTTTCCCTGCAATAAGGTCTTTAAGTATCTGTTTAGAATCGGTTTTATATGTTCCGTCTTCCCCGATTACCCACCCTTCCGGTATATCCTTGCCCATTCTTGCATATACTTCGATTTTTCCCCTCTGCGATACGGAAGTAGCGCAGTCGAGTACAAACGGAAAGGGCTCGTCCGTAGGAAATCCGAACGTTAACGGATTTGTCCCGAGCATATTTTCCACACCGAATGTAGGTGCAATCGACGGCCTTGCATTGGTGCCTGTCATTCCTATCATTCCTGCATCTGTTGCCATGAGTGCATAATAGCCGGCAATTCCGTAGTGAGTGGAATTGCGTGCCACAACCATGCCCATTCCATACTCGTTTGCCTTATCTACCGCCATCTGCATACACCGGCGGCCGATTACGTGCCCCATTCCGTTATGCCCGTCAACAACGGCTGTTGTAGGGCTTTCTTTTACTATCTCGAATTCAGTGACCGGATTCAGAATTCCTGCATTGATTCTGTCGATGTAGATAGGTTTAAACCTGCCGATTCCATGAGAATCGATGCCCCGTTTGTCCGATGTAATCAGAATTTCCGCGCATATCTTTGCATCTTCTTCCGGAACGCCGGCAGCCTTGAATCCGGCGACCATAAATTCTTCGAGTAAGTCGAAATCCACCCATACAAAATCTTCTCCCATTACATCCATTATCTTATCCTCCTGCAAGCCCGGGACGGGCTTAAATATAAAAAGGAGCAATAAGGTTTGTTACTCCGCATTGCTCCCTGTTTTTGCTATTACGATTTTTATGCCCGCATTTTCCAGTTCTTCTCTGTAATCCTCGTTGAAATTATCATCCGTTACGAGGATGTCAACTTTTTCTATGGGAGCCGTTACAAAATTGGATGTTACCCCGAGTTTTCTGTGGTCGGCCACTACTATGACAGGCCCCTTTGTCCTTTCTATCATGGCCTTGGCAACCTCCGCTTCCTGGTGGACGGGAGTTGTAAGGCCGTATTTTACGCTTATTCCGTCAACGCCTATTATGGCTTTGGATCCGTAAACCTGATCCAGAATAAGGGAAGTGAAACCCCCGACAAGTGAATTGGACTGGTATCTGTAAATGCCGCCGACAAGGATCAATGTTTTTATCCGGTCATTGGGTTCGGTTACAGCGCCTAAATTACTCGTTATAACATTAATATCTTTTCCGTGTATGTGCCGGATGACCTGAAGTGTTGTGGATCCGCTGTTTATCAACAGGGTGTCACCGTCTTCTATAAGCCGGTTAACCTCACGTCCGATGGACTCTTTCTCATCTCTGTACCGCAGATTTTTCTGAATATAAAGGGGTTCCGTTTTCATTCTCTGCGTAAAAATTGCTCCTCCGTGGGTCCGTTCGAGAAGGCCTTTTTGTTCTAAAATGTCCAGGTCTCTCCTTATTGTAATTTCCGATACTTTTAAAGAGGAACTTAAATCCGTAACTTTAACTATTCCACGCTGGCGGACAATCTCATAAATCTTCTGCTGCCGGGCAGCGGGAATATAGCCGCCTTTCATAAATAATCTCCTGTTGCTTATTAATAACGATATTCTACTTTCTTTGCCTGAATATTCTTTTTAATTTAAGCATGATTGTTTATGATTGTCAAGTTAGTTTTGTGAACTATTTAGAACAAAAATAATCAGTTTATTCTTTTTTTGATTTTAAGAATTTCGCGGACCGCATTTTCCATGGTTTTCATCTCAAAGGGTTTTGTAAGATAAGGAATATTTGTTTCGGAAAGGAATACTGCAGAATCCCTGCTTATTACATCTCCGGTGGAGATTATAAAATGTCCGGCTAACCGGGGATTAACTTTAAGTACTTTCTTATATAGTTCTATTCCGTTAATTCCGGGCATTTTTATGTCGGAAATAATAAGGGTATATTGCTCTTTCCTTATGCAGTCGAATGCCTCTATTCCGTTTTTAGCGGAATCTGCATGGTAGCCGCACTTTTTTAAGTAACGTACCATTATTCTGCGAAGTGTATCTTCGTCCTCTGCCACCAGGATTCTTATTGTATGCTCCTTTTCGGTCAGAGTAGGTTCGGGAGCGGATATAAAACTGCTGTAAACAGCCGGTTCCCTGATTTTTTGCGGACTGTATTCCGGCAAAGGTATAACAGGCAGATCGATAATAAATTCCGCACCTTTACCGGGAGTACTTTGCGTCCGGATACTGCCTCTGTGTTCGCGTATAATACCGTGACATACGGATAATCCGAGGCCTGTTCCGCTTCCTATCGGTTTCGTTGTAAAAAAAGGGTCGAAAATACTGGAAATAATATTGTCCGGAATTCCGGGTCCGTTATCTGTAATAATTATACGAATAACCCTGCCGGAAGTAAAAGTGTGGCCGGGAAGATCCTTGCCCGGGTGCTCGGCCGGTTCGGATTGTTCTATGCGGTTTGTTGTAATTGCTACCGTATCTCCCTTTCCCGATTCGGAGATAGCCTGGATTGCATTTATGATAAGATTTATGAATACCTGCTGTAATTTATGGAAATCCGCAGTTGTTGCCGGCATATCCGGAGAGAGATTTGTTGTTATATCGATATTATGTGATTTTACGTCATAGGAAATAAGTTTTATGGTTTCCGTAATAACATCATTTATGTTAATTTCCGTATATTGGGATTGCCGCTGATGTGTAAAGTCGAGAAGACCCCGTACGATATCTGCTGTCCTGTTTGCTTCCGACACAAGTCTGTCGAGATATTCCGCATTTTCGTTGTTCTTTTCGGCAGTTTTAAGAAGCTGGGCAATGCCCACAATCGATGTCAGCGGGTTGTTGAGTTCATGAGCAATTCCCGCAACAAGTCTGCCTACGGCGGCTAATTTTTCGCTCTGTATCAACTGGTTCTGCGAGTTTTCAAGTGCTTTTAGTTTTTCTTTAAGACTCTCGTGAAGAGTTGCATTTTCCACTGCGATGGCTGCCTGATATGCGAAATTAAATGCTATATCTCCGTCGGCCTTTGTATATGCGGATTTTTCTCTGCTGTCGAGGGTTATATATCCGATCATTTTATCACGCGTAATAAGAGGCACGCCTAGCCAGCCCCGTACATAGCCGGTATTACCCCATCCTGTAAATTCTTTCGAAGATCTTGCATCTTTAAGAATTAACGGCTTCCCCGTTTCTTCCATTTTCTTAGCCAGCCTGTTGCCTCTGTAATATTTGCCTATTGCATTGTTATCCGGCAGATCCTTGCCCGCGACTACTTTAACTTGATCCCCTTCCTTTATCATAATGGATGCACTATCGTAAGGTACAACACGCCTTATTTCTGTCAGTATTCTGTTTAATACTTCGGAGAGATTAAGACTTCTTGTTATCACCGTAGCTGCTGATCGTAATGCTTCGTTTCTGAGGCGCAGCTTTCTTTCTTCTGCAAACAGCCTGGCATTCTCGATTGCAATGGCTGCCTGATTGGAGAAGAGTTTCCATATTCTCAAAGAGTCCCGGGTGAATTGACCGGGTCTAAACTCCGAGATATTCATAACCCCGACAACGCGTTCTCTTATCTTTAAAGGGATGCTCACAATCGAACCGTCCCATTTTTTCTTTTTGTCTCTGAATATTGGATCGTTCTGTATGTCGGTTATAATCTGTGTTTTTCCGCTGCGTGCCACTGCATAGGTTAACCCGTTTTTTCGAGGTTCGGAGAAAGGTTTATCCCATTTCCCGTCCGGGCCGAGAGCGGCGCCGAATCTTAATTTTTTATTGTCATATAAAAAGATGTGCGCAAGGCTGGCGGGAGCAAGTTCCAGTGCGGAAGTGAGTAAAGAATCAAGTATGGACTGCAGATCTAAAGATGCATCCAGAACCGGGTTTACCTGAAGAACAGCATCGATTGCTTTTCTGGCAAGCCGGAACCTGTGCGAAATATGATTGTATTTAATCGCTGCGGATAATACACGTGAAAAGAGTTTTAGAAGAAATAAGTTGTTCGTATTAAAACAGTTGTTCTCCTTATGGGATAGAAAAACAAGTGATCCGAAAATGTTCTGGAACATAAGGGGACATGTGATTACACTCTTTACACCATTGTCGATGAGAATTTTTAATCTTCTGCTGCTGTTACTATAGTCATTATCATAGAATGGTTTTTTAAAGTTGAGTTCTGCGGCTATACTGTTAAGTTGTATGGAGTTAAGAGGATTTCTGCTTCCATGGAAATAGATCTTCGGCAGAGCCGGAATACTGCGGTTTAGTATCATAATTCCGGAATCGGCACCAAGTATTTTTTCTGCACTTGCAAATATGTTGGGAAGTTCTTCCGCAAAGCCGGAAGAAGATGCAAGTTTATCGCTGAGCTTAACCAGTAATTTTAGATTCCCTTCGGAGAAATTCTCCTTTGTCATACTTCTACTGTAGTACACTTGACTGTGTTTTGCAAATCCCTCTTAACGGAAGTTTTAAGGAATTATATTAAGTACATAAACGTAATTTATTACCATGGCTTTAGTTAGGGGTTCCGGTTTGTTCGAATCCTTGCCCATGTATCACGAAGCGCCACTGTTCTGTTAAAAACGGGATAACCGGGATTCGTGTCTCTATTGTCTAAGCAGAAGTATCCCTTTCTTAAGAATTGATAATTCTCTCCCCCTTTTGCTTCCGAAAGGGAAGGTTCTATCCGGCAGTTTTTAAGTGTAACCAGAGATTCATTGTTTATATAATCCGTAAAATCCTTTCCCTCCTCTGTTTCGAGAGGGTTTTCTCTTGTAAAGAGGCTGTTGTAAAGTCTGACTTGCGTTTTTACGGCATGACGGGCGGAAACCCAATGTATCGTGCCTCTTACCTTTCGGCCGTCAGGCGCCTCACCGCCGCGGGTTGCAGGGTCGTATGTGCAGAGGAGTTCTTTTACCTGTCCGTTTTCACCCTTAATGACATTATTACAGGTGATAAAATATGCATGTTTAAGGCGTACTTCCCTTCCCGGAGCAAGCCTGAAGTATTTTTTGGGAGGTTCTTCCAGAAAATCATCCTGTTCAATATACAATACCCCGGAAAAGGGTATTTTCCTTACTCCTGCGGAGCTGTCTTCCGGATTGTTTTCCGCATCGAGCCATTCTTCTTTTCCCTCCGGATAATTTGTAATTGTAACTTTAAGCGGGTTAAGTACGGCCATTCTTCTCTGCGCAGTCCTGTTAAGCTCATCGCGCAGTACATACTCGAGCAGAGCAAAATCTATAGTGCTCTCTGTTTTGGAAACACCGATTCTCTCGCAGAACTTTCTTATTGCCGAGGGGGTATAACCTCTTCTCCTGAGTCCCGAAATGGTAGGCATCCTGGGATCGTCCCATCCGCTTACATACCCTTCCTCCACGAGCTTTAATAGTTTCCGCTTGCTCATTACCGTATAGGTGAGGTTGAGTCTGGCAAACTCAATCTGCCTTGGATGGGGGATGTCGGGGAGCTGATCGAGAAACCAGTTATACAGGGGCCTGTGGTTTTCGAATTCTAAAGTGCATAGTGAATGTGTTATATTCTCTATTGAATCTTCCAGTCCGTGCGCCCAGTCATACATCGGATAGATACACCATGTATTTCCCGTCCGGGGATGAGGAACCTTTTTTATTCTGTACATAACAGGGTCGCGAAGATTCAAGTTCGGGGATTTCATGTCTATCTTTGCCCTTAATACGCATTCACCTTCATTAAACTCCCCGTTTTTCATCTTTTCGAAAAGTGCAAGGTTTTCTTCCGGGGTTCTGTCTCGATAGGAGCTCTCTATTCCCGGGCTGGTAGGAGTCCCGCGCATCCTGCTGATCTCTTCCGGTGTCGAACTGTCAACATAGGCTTTGCCTTCTTCTATTAACTTAAGGGCGTACCGGTAGAATTTATTAAAATAGTCCGAAGCGTAGAAAAGTCTGTCTTCCCAATCGAAGCCGAGCCATTTTACATCCTCTATAATGGAGTCTATGTATTCCGATGCTTCTTTTTCCGGATTCGTATCGTCAAAACGGAGATTGCATTTACCTCCGTATTTAACGGCTGTTGTAAAATTCAGTACAATGGATTTTGCATGTCCTATATGGAGATATCCGTTCGGCTCGGGAGGAAAACGGGTATGAACCCTTTTGCCGTACCTGCCGGAAGCAAGGTCTCTGTCTATTATTTCATGTATAAAGTTGGAATTTGCCGGAGCTTTTCCGATGTCCGTTTTGCTCACCTTTTCTCCTCTTGTATAGTGTAACCTTCAGGTTACGATTATACAGTAAGGAAAAAAGAAATGCTATATTTTATGCAGGGTTAAATTACTGAATAACCTTAAATTTCAATGCCGGTGCATCGAGTGCTGCGGAGGAAGATAATCCTTTACCGGCAGGTAAATGGCGATTCTATATCTGTCTGAAATCCCGGAATAGTGTTGTATATTATTCCTGTATTGATTATATTTATTTTCGGGCAGAAGTACTATATACGCGGTTTGTTAACCTTAAGCGGTAAAAATGAGTAACACTAAAATAAGGATAAGGGAAGATGAAAGCAGACAGAAGGGTATTCGGAATCTTAAATGATAAGGAAGTATATAAATATACTCTATCCAATTCAAATGGAGTCTCAGTTTCCGTAATAAACTACGGCGGTATTGTTACCGATTTAATTGTTCCCGGAAGCAGAGGAAAAGCGGTAAATATTGTACTTGGATATGAGGATCTTAAAGGTTACCTGGAAAATGAAGGGTATTTAGGTGCATTGATAGGACGTTTTGCAAACAGAATAAAGGATGCAAAGTTTACACTGGACGGACGGGAGTATAAACTTGCAAAGAACGAAAACGGGAAGCATCATCTACACGGCGGCATAAAAGGTTTTAACAGTGTAATATGGGAAGCGGAAGTATGGGAAAAAACGGATCAGGCAGGGGTAACCCTTAAATATTTAAGTAAAGACGGCGAAGAAGGTTATCCCGGAAATCTTACTGTAACGGCAACCTATAGTTTAAGTGAGAAGAATGAGCTTGCGATCGAATACAGGGCGGAGACGGATAAGCCTTCGCCTGTTAACCTTACAAATCATTCATACTGGAACCTTTCCGGCAGGAATTCAGGCAGAATATATAATCATCTGCTTAAATTAAATTGTCCGGAATATCTGCCGGTGGGTGAGGATTTAATACCTACCGGAGAGATTAAGCCGGTCAGCGGGACGCCTATGGATTTTAGGGAGCCGAAACTTATCGGCGACGACATTGATAAAGTTCCCGGAGGGTATGATCATTGCTATATTTTAAAGCCATATACGGGAAAGTTAACGTCTATAGCCGAAGTCTTCTCCTCCGAATCGGGGATATCAATGGAAGTTCTTACGACCATGCCCGGGGTACAGTTTTACTCGGGAAACTTTTTGCACGGCACCTTTAAAAAGCATGATGCACTGTGCCTGGAAACCCAGTTTTACCCGGATTCTCTGAACAGGCCGGAATTTCCCGACTGTATATTAAGGCCGGGACAAACCTATAATCATGTAACGGTTCATAGATTTATGGTTAATTGTTAAAAACCTGCTCTCCCTGGCAGTTGAAAAATTACAAGAAGTTTTGTATATAATTTTGTAGTATAATACGGAAGGGAATATTAAATGTTAGAAAAGAAACTGGCTGATTTAAAATATACGATCAAATCTATGGAGAGTGTGCTGATTGCTTTCTCCGGAGGGGTCGACAGTACTTTTTTATCCAGGGTAGCATTTGATGTACTTAAAGACAGGGCACTTGCGGTTACTGCTACATCGGCTACCTACCCGCAGTCGGAATTCCTGGAAGCGAAGAAACTCGCAAAAGAAATCGGGATTAACCATGAAATCATAATCTCGGAAGAGCTGGATATCTCCGGGTTTTCTGAAAATACTCCCGATAGGTGTTACTATTGTAAAGGAGAACTTTTCTCGAAGTTACGGGAAATAGCGGACCGGCACGGATTTAAACATGTCGCGGATGGTTCGAATTTTGATGATTTGGATGATTACCGTCCGGGCATGAAGGCCGCTGCTGAATTAGGTATTAAAAGCCCGCTTAAAGAGGCGAAGTTGACTAAAGCTGATATAAGGGAATTATCAAAGAGAATGAAACTTCCAACATGGAACAAACCGGCATTTGCATGTCTGGCTTCGCGCTTTCCCTACGGAAGCAGCATAACTCAGGAAAAACTTGCTAAAGTGGATGAGGCGGAAGAATTCTTAAGAGGATTGGGTATCCGGCAGCTGCGCGTAAGACATCACGGTGATATAGCACGGATCGAAGTTTCGAAAGAGGATATGGTAAAATTTGTCGAAGATGAAATCAGGGAAAAGATCCTGGAAAAGTTTAAAAAACTGGGCTATACATACATCACACTCGACCTCGGCGGATATAGAATGGGAAGCATGAATGAATCGCTCGTTTCGGAACCGGTAAAAGCTTAAAATATGTAATTCAGAGGCTGTACCTGCGGATATTTAAGCTCCGGACCGGGGATCGTCAAAACCGGAGCGGTTCGATATAAAGGCCCGGATCTCCGCGGCAAGCAGATCATAAACCTTTCGGAGTGGCATACTCTGTTCCTCTGCAACTCTTTTACATTCTTCATACTCAGGGGTTAACCGGAGCATACGGCCGTCTTTAAAGGCAGCCTTTGCTTTTATTCTGCCGAATCTGGTATCCATGGTGATTGTTTCACGTTCCAGGATGTCGCGCCGGATAATCTGCTGTCTAATCCCGAGGGTTGTGGTTTCGGTAAAGATTATATTTTTAAGCCCGGCTTGATTTTCCGGTTCACAGAGCACGCTGAGCATTACGGCAGGTCTTCCCTTTTTCATGATGATGTTTGTCAGATATACATCGAGTGCGCCTTTTTTAAACAGCAGGGGAAAGAGGAACGAATATATCTCGGGGCTCATATCGTCTATATTTGTTTCCAGAAGGAGAAGCTCTTCCGGCTGAAGTTCCTTAAGTGATATCTCCTGTCCGAAGAACACCCTTAAGGCATTGGGAATATCGTAGCTTTTTTTCCCGGTTCCGTATCCTGCTTTCTCTATCTTCATGGACGGCAGATTGATAAACTGCGCGGCCAGGGTTTTTACGATAGCGGCTCCGGTTGGCGTTACCAGTTCGCCCTGAATACCCGTTGAATAAACGGGGACGCCTTTGAGAATCTCAACGGTTGCCGGAGCCGGAACAGGGATTAGCCCATGGGAGCATTTGACAAAGCCGCTGCCTAAATGAAGGGGAGAGGAGTAAATACTGTCCGGATTAAGCATGGACATACAAATCGCAGTGCCTACAATATCTATGATAGAATCAACGGCACCTACCTCATGGAAATGGACCTGCTCTACAGGTAAGTTATGAACATCCATTTCCGCCTCTGCGATACAGCGGAATATCTTTTTGCTTAAGCCTTTTATTTTATTGTTTAAACCGCTGTTCCCGATGATTTTCTCAATGTCCGGAAGATTTACATGATGGTAAGAATTTTCATCTGTAAGAGTTACTTTAAAATCGGTTGCGGAAATACCATTGACCTTTTTCTCTGTAATCTGCAGTTCGTATCCCTTTAATCCCAATTCTTTAAGCTGGCGGATAAATTTATTCCGGTCTATTCCGAGGTCGAGCAAAGCGCCTATGGTCATATCCCCGCTGATCCCTGACCGGCAGTCAAAGTAAAGAATCCCGGACATGTCAATCTCTCCTTTCCGCCAGCCGGTTAATCAGTGAGGCACAATAGGCAGCTCCGTAGCCGTTATCAATGTTTACCACGGATACACCCCCTGCACAACTGTTCAGCATGGTTAGCAGAGCCGAAAGACCGCCGAAGCTCACGCCGTAACCGACGCTGGTGGGGACTGCAATAACAGGTTTGCCGGTAAGTCCGGCAACCACACCGGGAAGTGCTCCATCCATACCGGCTGCGACGATCAGTACACCGGCCTGGTCCAGTTTTTCCCTGTAAGCGAGCAGTCTGTGTATTCCGGCTATTCCCACATCGTATAATCTTTCCACTGTGTTTCCCATCACTGTAGCGGTTACCACCGCCTCTTCGGCTACCGGAATGTCCGCAGTGCCGGCTGTAACGACCAGAATTATACTGCGGGTTGCGGAAATAGGCCGGCGGTTGATAACTACAATTCGTGCCTGCTCATGATATTCTACTTGAACGGATACCTCTTTTAAGGCTTCATAAACCTCATGGCTTGCCCGGGTAGCCAGTACATTCGTATTACTCTTCATCATCTTAGCTGCAATGCCTTTTATCTGGTCAAGGGTTTTTCCCTCGCAGAAAATAGTCTCCGGCTGTCCCCTCCGCAGAGCCCGGTGATGATCTACCGTTGCATAGCCCAGTGCTTCGAAAGGCAGGTTCTTTAGTTTTTTAACCGCATCTTCGACTCCGGTGCTGCCTTCTTTAACCTGTCTTAACAACAGTTTTATTTCTTTTTCGTTCAAGGATCCCCCCTGTTTTTCTTTTTATAACCTGCCGTCTTGCAGACTACAGGCAGAGTGTCCGGCATTAACGCGCCGCCTGGATTAGTTTTATCCCGAATCAGAACCATTTCCTTTTTATAAAAATAATAACGCCTGTAATGGAAAGGATAAGGGAAATACCTATGGTAAATAAAAAAGCATAAGGTGATTTCTCTAAGGGCAGGTTCACATTCATTCCGTAAAAACTTGCAACGAGTGTGGGCAGCATCAGAATAATTGTAATGGCAGTCAGATATTTCATGACGACATTTAAGTTATTGGATATTACAGAGGCGAATGCATCCATCATACCGCTTAATATGTTGCTGTAAATATTGGCCATTTCGATTGCCTGTTTATTTTCTACGATTGCATCCTCTAAAAAATCGATATCATCGGGCTTCATTTTAAGGATTTTTATCTTCAGAAGCCGTTCCATCATTATCTCATTGGATCTTAAGGATGTGGTGAAATAGACAAGACTTTTTTCCATATTTAAAAGTTTTATCAGTTCTTCGTTTTTCATGGATTTATGCAGTTCTTTCTCTATCCCATTTGTCCTTTTGTTAATTTCCTTTAGGTGTTTAAGATAAATAATTGCGGTTCTTAAAAATATCTGCAGAATAAACCTGTTCTTATTGGATGTTGAAAAACTCTTTACTTTACCTTTAATAAAATCTTCGATAATTTCGTTTTCCCTTGGATAAAGTGTAATTAAAGAATCGTCTTTAATAATTATTCCCACCGGAAGGGTTACAAATGAAATCTCGGCATCGGTACCCTGAAACTGCGGTACCCGGAGAATAATCAGGGTGCTGCCCTCATCCGTTTCGATTCTTGATCTCTCATCGGGGTCTAAGGGGTCGGTTAAAAAATCATGCGGAATATTCAATGATTTACTTAATTCTTCCAGTTCTTCTTTCTGAGGATTTACTAAGTTTATCCAGCAGTCTTTATCGATGTTATTAAGCTGCTCCAGAGTTTCTTTATTTTTTCTGTAAATTCTAATCATAGAAACCTCCGCCTGCCGTTTTTTTTGCTTTGCCGCATAAGGGTGTTTTAAATAATAATGCTTGGGATCGATGATAGGCTGTTACAGTAAAAGTATCAAGTATGCCGGCTTTAAAAAAAAGTACGTTCCGGTATGCTGCCGGCAGCCTGTAAGTTTCTGCAGCAGCTATTGCCCTGTTATTATGGTTGATCATAGGCTGCATAGATGCATATAACGAGCCTGATAGACTAATCAGTGGATTGATTATGTTCGCATAATACCAATCCATGCATTGTTATTCATTTATCTATATGAGATATATTTAATCTGCATAAATATTATCTTCTTGACTTAAGATAATGATACAATTATTATGATATAAATTATAATAATGGTTGGGAAGATATGAATGAAGTAAGTAGTATTGAAATCTTAACCGAATCTGCACCTGGAATATTTATTGCTGAATATCTTATGAGTAAAACTATATACAGTGTTAATTGCATAGATTTTCGATCTTTCAAGGATTCAGATAATAAAAATAAAAAATGTAAAATATTATTGATAGACGCATCTATTCCGTTATTATCCGAATGTTTAAAAAGAGAATCTATCTTTACTAAATATTTCGCTGCTGCAATATTCAATTTGAAGAAAGTGAATTCTCTATGCAGTTATTCAATAAGACAGGGTATTAAAGGAATATTTTATTATGATGAAGATATGGAAACTATAATGAAAGGAGTTTTGCTTCTTACTGAAGGTAAAATAAGAATATCCAGAGATTTATTATATAAAGCTGTTTATACAAAGGATGATGAGTTATTTACTAAATTATTAAAGACAAATATGACTCACAGGGAAATCGAAATTCTGCTCCTTATAAAAGAGGGGTTTATGAACAAGGAAATTGCTGAGAAATTATTTATTAGTCTCTATACCGTTAAAAAGCATATATCAAATATTTTCAACAAAATTGGTATTACCAGCAGAAAAGAAGCCAGGGACTGGTGTTGCAGGAAAACAGAGAATTTATTTAAAGAAATTTAATCAAGGTAGTAGAAAAATACTACCTTGCTAAGTAAAAATACTACCAAAAGCAGTATTTACATCTGACAAATCACTGATAAAATAATTGTTAAACTGCGGCGTAGAAAAAAATATTATCGAACACGAAACCCGGGAAAAAGTGTTGTCAAGGAGAATAACAAAATGGAAGCAATTACTCATGAAGAGCTGATGAATGTAAACGGAGGATTACATGTGCATGCTGCCGGCGAGGGTGGTAGCCGTAGAAGTTGGTGGAGCAGGAATAAAAAGACTGTGATCAGCTATGGTAGAGCTGTATGGAAAGGCTTTTCAGGAGCTCGCGCAGGAATATGGATATTTAGGCTTGTTACTGGACTCTAATTCAGAATTTCAGCTGATCTTTATGAACTAAGAATAATCCCTGGTTTTAAAAAACCAGGGATTAAATAAAGATATGAGCATTTGGTTATTTAATATAAACTGTAACGATGGGAAAAGTGATAAAAATCTTTAAGAATATGTATAGTATACTCCATATAATATCTCTTTTACTAATTATCTTGTTTTATTTTTCATGGCAAATTATTTTCCCTTTTCTTCCAGTTCGTAAATTTGTAAAAATCATAATTATGTTATTACGAGTATTTCTTATGGAGTCATCATTACTAGTATATATATTAATAGTTATAAAAAGGAATAATGCTGATATTAGAAGTGAATTAAAAATATCTATTAAGAGAATAGATATAATATGGGGAGTAGTGGCTTATCTTGCAATGGCTCTGACTACAATAGGTTTAAACTATTTGTTACCTATTCCTCTTGAATTCGGATTTACACTAGTAATGAAATATTTAACAACTAATTCTCATATTTTAACTTTATTTTTTTTGTTTATTTATATATGCCTGCTTGCACCTATCATTGAGGAAGTAGTTTTTCGTGGTTATGTATGGAAAATCTTCGAAACGAAAAAAGTTAACAAGTACCTAATTCTTATTGTTACATCGATATTATTTGCAGCTATCCATCTTGAGTTTCAAATGTTTCCTTTACTGTTTTTATCGGGAATAATTTTTGGCTTAGTAAGAATGTACACGAATCGTTTGGGAGCTTCAATTGTTGTACATATGATATCAAATATTATAGCAATAGTATCTATGGTAGTGTTTTATTCATAGTATACAAAAGGGCTACTTTTTTGAAATACGTATCAATTTTACAGCATGATATAACCGACTGCGGGGCAGCCTGTCTGGCCACGGTCTGCAAACAATATGGTTATAAAAAACCAATATCACAAATCCGTGAAATTGCAGGAACAGATAGAGAGGGCACAAACGCTCTTGGCCTGATAACGGCAGCCAAAGAACTATGTTTTATAGCTAAAGGCGTAAAAGGTTCGATCGAACAGCTAAATAATAAAATACCTCTGCCTGCAATTGCACATGTGATAAAAGATAATCTTTTACACTATGTGGTAATTCACAGAATAAAGAAGAACAAACTTTTAATAGCTGATCCTGCGGAGGGACTGGTAACATATACAAAGGAGGAATTCGCAAAAATATGGAGCGGAGTTCTTATTCTATTAATACCGGATAAATCTTTCCGTAAAAAGGATGAAACAACCGGACTTTTTTCCCGATTCTTTTCACTTCTGTTTCCGCATAAAAAATTAATGATCGATATATTCATTTCCTCCATTCTTTATACCTCACTGGGAATTCTGGGAGCATTTTATTTTAAATTCCTGATCGATGATGTATTGACAGGCGGTTTAAAAAAATCCCTGAATATAATCTCAATAGGAATGGCAGCACTTATAATATTTAAGGTTGTAATGGATGCATTCAGAAAACATCTTCTTCTCCATTTAAGCCAGAAGATAGATATTTCTCTAATTTTTAAGTACTATCAGCATGTTCTAAAACTGCCTATGTCCTTTTTTGATTCCAGAAAAGTAGGAGAGATTCTGTCCAGGCTTAACGATGCCTCAAAAATACAGGATGCATTGTCCGGAGCTGTCTTGTCAGTACTCATAGATACTTTTATGATTCTTGGTGCGGGAATTGTACTATATTTACAAAGCTGGAGGCTTTTCCTGTTAGCTGTCTTTTTTATTCCCTTTTCAATAGTTTTAGTATGGTTATTCACAAAGCCGTTTGAGAAAGGAAATAGAAAGGTAATGAGTGAAGAAGCGGATACGGAAAGCTATCTTGTTGAGTCTCTTAACGGGATTGCAACAATAAAAGCAATGAACGGCGAAGGAGATGCTGTTTGGGAAACGGAAAAGCGTTTCATCAAAGTAATTAAATCAGGTTATAAACTTGGAATGATGCAGAATATTCAATTTTCATTACAGGATTTTCTTACACTTTTTGGCGGTTTAATTATTTTATGGCTGGGGAGTATCCAGGTAATAGATGGAAATATTACAGTTGGACAGTTGATTACTTTTAGTGCTTTACTCGGATATTTTCATGGACCAATACAACGGCTTATCAATCTTCAGTCCACTTTACAGGAGGCTTTTGTTGCTGCGGACAGGCTTGGTGAAATTCTCGACCTTGAAATCGAGGCAAAGGATGAAGAGAAATTACTTAATCCTGAAAGTTTTGAAGGAAGAATAACCTTAAAGAATGTACATTTCCGCTATGGTACAAGAGAGAAGGTCCTTGAGAATATTAATCTTGATATTTTTCCGGGTGAGAAAGTGGCTATTGTAGGAGAAAGCGGATCCGGGAAAACAACCCTTGTTAAGCTTTTAATGAAATATTACCAACCGGAAAAGGGTGAGATTCTTATCGACGGAAAAAACCTGAAGGACCTGCAGACTGAAAATCTCAGAGAAAGGATCGGATATGTTCCGCAGGATATATTTCTATTTTCCGGGACAATTTATGATAACCTGAAATTCGGTAGAAAAGATGTAACGTTTGAGGAAATAGTAGATGCATCTATGAGCGTTAAAGCTCATAGATTTATCAATGAAATGCCTCTTCGGTATAAGACAATGATTGGTGAACGGGGAGCAACTCTCTCGGGCGGACAGAGGCAGCGTATCGCTTTGTCTAGAGCTATCCTCGGCAAACCTGATATTTTAATCCTCGATGAGGCTACAGGCAGTCTTGACAGTATTGCCGAGCGGGCAATTCATGAGACCATTGATAAAATTAGTTCCGTAATTACTACCATTATAATTGCCCACAGGCTTTCCACAATAATGCGATGCGAACGTATCGTGGTTATGGAAAGGGGGCGAATTGCAGAGGTGGGGAGCCACAGGGAACTGATAGAAAAAGGCGGATCATATTATAATCTATGGCAGGGACAGCTTTCCCTGGGAAATACCATAGAGAAGGCTGCTGTATGAAAGAACGAATAATAAAATTTGACGAGCTTTCCGACTCAAGGGAAATGCTGGAAACAAGACCACCTAAGATAATGAGTTTTTTTATTTACATTATTCTTTTCATGTTTCTGGCAGCTTTTCTCTGGATGTGGTTCGGTAAGATTGAAATTGTTGTAAAAGCAAATGGGATAATAAGACCGACTGCTAATATAAGTCTTGTCAGGAACATAACTTCAGGTAAAATTAAGGAAATCCGTTTTTTTCTTGAAAAGAATGTAAAGAAGGGCGATCTTCTGTTTAGCATCGATTCGGGAGCCTTAGAGATAGAAAAGGAGAGTGTAAATAGAGAATTTAAAGAAGTTAAATCAGAACTCGCAGGATTTAGCTTACTAAAGGACAGCTTTAATAAAGGCAGAAGTCTTATGCCTGAAAAGAATATAAAATTCTATAATAAATACCTCCAATATCAGTTTAAGAAAGAGAGCCTTCGGTTATCTTTGATAAAAGCAGAAAACGCATACCGGAAGGAAACGGAACTTCCCCCTGATATGGTTGCAGCAGTCAGACTCGAAGAGTTAAAAAGTGAATATTTATTTTCTAAATTGAGCCTGGAAGCATGGGAAAGTGAAAACCGTCTATCTGTTGAGGAACAGATCCAGTCGCTTAAACAAAGAAAAAATACCATAATAGCCCGACTGCAGAAAATAAATTATAGCCTTGAAAATTGTATTGTTCGGGCGCCTATCTCCGGCAGAATTCAGGAAGTAGGAACCTATAATCCGGGTGACTTTATTCCATCCGGTACTGAAATACTGCGTATTATCCCTGATAAAGGTAAAAGTCTTAAAATAGAGCTTTTTGTCCGAAACAAGGATATCGCTAATATAGAAAAAGGATCTAAGGTTTATTACAGTTTTGCAGCTCTTCCCCGCCGTGAATATGGTTATTTAACAGGTTCCGTCACTAAAATCCCTGGAGATATTCGGACAATCTCAGGAGCGGAAGGAGGTGTTTTTATAGTGGATGCAGATATTAAAAGAACTGTACTGATAGGAAAAAGGAAGAGTGTCAGAGTAAGAATCGGAATGATATGTGAAGGACGTATTATTGTACGGGAACAGCGGATACTCGACTTTGTATTGGAAAAATTGGATTTTACATCATGAAAAACTTAAGTTTTGAGTCGATATTAACCTTTTTCAGAAACTTTGACATCTTTCTTTAAAGAACGGGAATTACCTCAGTTTGGTAGATACTACTATTAGCTGAAGATCTTCACGGCAATCTATGAACATCTTTTTTATCAATATATTCTCAATATTACATTGTTGCCTTCAGGCAAACCCTTTGTCTATGGGTATCTACTTTAAACGGTTTTAATATATTGTTATATTACAATTATGACGGAGAAAAAAGCCAATATACTTGTTATAGAAGATGAGCCTACTATAATTGAATTTTTACGTACCGGACTAAGATACGAAGGTTACGATGTTCTGATAGCTCCGGAGGGAAAAAGAGGCTTTGACCTTGCAAAACACAGGGGGGCCGATCTGATTATACTCGATCTGATGCTTCCGGATATCGACGGTATGGAAATATGTAAAAAGCTTCGGGCGGGAGGAAACCGCGTGCCGATTATCATTTTAACTGCAAAAACAAGTGTAACTGACAGGGTTTCCGGGCTGGATACCGGTGCGGATGATTATATTACAAAGCCCTTTAGTTTTGAGGAATTAGTCGCCCGTGTCCGTGCTCTTCTGCGTCGTACCGGGCATGAATCGGAGAAAACTTTATTGGAAATAGAAGATATAATTCTTAATGTCGAAAGTATGGAAGTGACAAGAGATGGCAGTCCAGTACATCTGACACCTGCGGAGTTTTCACTTCTTGAACTTTTTATGAGACATCCTAAAAGGGTTTTTACAAGAGAAACTTTGCTTAACCGTATCTTCGGTTATGATTTTGCCGGTGATACCAATATTGTGGATGTGCATATAAGTCATTTAAGAGATAAGATAAAGGACAAGCCTCCGAAGCTTATCCGTACCGTTTACGGGAGCGGTTATTCTTTGCAGCCTGAAAGGGAATAACAGGGTGTGGAAAAATATTTCTATTCGGTTCCGGCTTTCCATACTGTATATTTTACTGCTTGTAATTCTATTATCACTTTTCAGTTATGGAATTTTTGTTGATACAAGGAATTTTTTAATACGGACTACTGCTGTCAGGCTTAGAGCGCAGGCAAAACCGGTAATTGAACAATGGCTTTATTTAAACAAAGAGAACAAGTCCGTTAACAGAGAACTTCGGAATACTCCGAATACCGTTTATTTAAGGAAAATTGCATACTCGCTGGCCATTGATCTAACCTCTCGTGATACGGCAGCTCTTGTGCTTGATGACCATGGTACTATTCTGGCTGCAGGCACACGTCTTAAGGAGGAACCTCTACCGGTACCACCGGACCGTACTTACTATAGTAAAAGTCTTTCCGGGAACAACGATGTTTCCTACATTACAATGAGGGATAATGAATTATTCCTTGTAGTTCTGATACCGTTAAGAGAAGCTCCCGGTAGTTCCGCCATATTAGGTGTTGTTCAGTTAAGTACTTCACTTATTCCCATAGAAGGAATCCTTGCCAGGCAAAAGGTAATTCTTATCGGCGGTATTATTATAGTGTTTATAGCCGGAGCATTACTGGGATTATGGATAACAAGCACTTCTTTAAAAGAATTAAGCTGTATGGTTGTAACATGTAATCAGATAGCCGATGGCGATCTCGGTAAACGAATAAACCTGCCGCAGCGAAGAGACGAAATAGGCCAGCTTGCAGATGCCTTTGATAATATGATTATGCGTATAAAGGAACTTTTTGATACTCAAAACCGTTTTGTTGCAAATGCCGCCCATGAATTACGAACACCTCTCACGGCAATTCAAGGTTCTCTGGAAGTTCTGATGAGGGGAGCACAGGATGATCCGCAGGCATCTGCAAGGCTCACTCAGGGTATGTACAGGGAAGTTACCAGACTTACAAGAATGTGCGAACAGCTCCTGGACCTTACCCGTATTAAAAACCCCATGGATATCCACCGCGAACGGATAAGTATAAAAATTCTTATTAAAGATTTTATTCAATACGCCGGGATTATTGCAGAAGGAAGAAAAATTATCGTTAACAGCAGTTCCGATCTCTGTCTGTTTGTGAATCCCGACTCTTTTAAACAGGTCTTATTTAATCTTATCGATAATGCCGTTCAGCATACAGAACAAGAAGGAATTATAACATTCGACTGGGAATTATCAGGAACAAATGTAGAAATACATATTACCGATAATGGCTCAGGGATAGACCCTGTTGATCTTCCCAATATATTCGAACCCTTCTATAGAGGAGATCCCTCAAGATCAAGAAGGCATGGAGGAACAGGGCTGGGATTAACAATAGTGAAAACCATAGTAGAAGCTAACGGCGGCCGAATAAAGGCGGATAGCAGACCGAATGAAAAAACCGTATTTACAATTACGTTTCCCGTTTCTTAGACAGATTTAAGCGGTTTTTTTCGAATCATTTTTTGGTATCAATCTTAATAAAAACTTAATAACTTCTTTAACTCTTCTTAATAAGCTGACTGTATATTCGGATGTAAAAAGAGACTTTGTCAGATTGATAAACGGAGGATTACTATGATTAACAGAAATGCCGGGTTATTCTTATTTGGTCCGATACTATCCGGACTATTCGGGTGTACTGCTGTAGGTGGTGCACCCCCTCCTCCTCTTTTTCCGGGTCCGAATCCGGTTCTGGATAGAATGGTTGTGTCTTTGCAGTATTTCTCTCCCCTGTTTATTCTTATTTTTATTATCTCCCTTATTGCGGTTGGCATTTACTTTATCGTATTTAAAAACTCATCCGTTCGAAAGGTGAGCAAGTATTCTCCGAAAGAAATTGCACAGACGAGATATGCAAGCGGTGAACTCTCAAGAGAAGAATATCTGACCATAATGAAAGACCTTGAATCTGTAGAGGATGATGAAAATAAAATAGAGGAAATTAAAGATGAACAACGGTAATAAAGACTTCGATAAAGGAAAACGATTTTCTGATTCACAGAACAAAAGACCACCTCCTGCGCCGGTTCCTCCCGCAGGTCCCAATGCTCCGCCTCCGCCGCATGATCCTGAACACCTGCAGAATGAGAGACTTCGTGCGCGTTTTGAGCTGGATAGTGCTTACAGGGATCTTCGCAGAGGGGAACTGATTGTGCAGCAGATAGAAACCTATCTGCCTTCAACCGAGGAAACGTCTTTTGGAAGAAAGCTGTTAGATATAGCATCTGAAATTTATCAGTCTGCTTACAGAAATTATCAGAAAGAATCTTTTTTTAAGGCGGCGGAGTATTCCGTTGCCGTAAAGGATTTGATGAGAGGGATAGACAAATTTTACAATGCTGCCGGACCATACCCGATCTATCCCGAATCTGAAGAAAACAAAACATAGACAGGAGGAAGAGAATGAAAAAGACAATAGTAATCATTTTTACGCTGGTTTTTGCATTGATGTGTTTCTCTGTGGCAGCAGAGAATTCATCGACAGTGTCAACGACAGGTCCGCCGCCGCTTCTTAATATTTACGGCAATTCATATGCTGCAGACGGGCAATCACTGAATCAAGACGGTACTTCCCGATCGTCATCTTCAGCAGTACCACAGACCGCTCTTGGTGAGCAGGTACAGCCGGGATTTGCAGTTCCCTCACCACTTGCATCTACGGGAATCGGCAGTCCTTTAGCCGGCGGTCCAGGAATTTTAATGCCCCCCGGTGCACCTCCGCTACCACCAGGTGCCGGACTTTCCGGTGCGGCTGCTCCCAGTATGGCTGGAGGATACGGCTATTCTGCAGCTTACAGCATAAATATTACACTGGAAAAGATACAGCAGGTGCTATCAACGGTAAGACGGACAAGAAAATATCTGAAACCCGGGAAACTCTGGGTCTTAAGAGGGCCCGGGGGTGAATTGGAAATCAGGGGGGGTATTGTATATCAGGGTGCTGTTGTTTCCGTGGTTGAATTTAATCCTGTAAACGGTTCTGTTCTTCCGGCAGAGTACAGACCTGTTGCTTATCAGGAAAATGTTTCCCTTAAAACAATCAGAAAACAGTTAGATACAATAGTAACTAATCTGCAGATTCTTAAAGGAGTGTGGTACAGAGAACCTGAAGGATGCTGGATTGTTCCACTTGCCTATAAAGGCGAAGTTATAACATCTCTAAAGATATATTATGACGGTATACATGTTATTCCCGATTATGAAGCAGCCAGAGAGATGGCGTACAACGGGTCCTAGGACGGATAAATATGCAGGGAACTATTACCGATATGCAGAGGAAAACAGCAGCTGAAGTTTCTCAGCCAAAAATCGAAAACAGGAATGTTTTGCCGCCTCAAAAAAAAGAGGCGGCAAACCTTCCAGAGAAAAGAAGAAAAATAGATTATTTTCTTTTTATTTCTCTTGCTACACTTTTTTTGTTTTCATGTCTAATGCCCTTTAAAATCGAGCATTACCCTGAATATGTGGACTGGAAAACAATAAGCCTTCTTTCAGGGTTATTTGTAATAACAACCGGATTAAGATTAAGTAATTTCTTCCGTTATATTTCTAAAAAAATGGTGAAGAGGGTAAAGTACGAAAATACTCTTGCTCTTTTACTTATTTCCATAGCTGCTGTTTTTTCTATGTTTCTGACAAATGATATAAGTATTCTTATTGTTATTCCTTTCACTTTAAGCCTTACCTCGATTATTAAAAATGATATTGATAAACTGATAATACTGGAAATAATAGCGGTTAATGCAGGTTCTCTTCTGTCTCCGATCGGTAATCCTCAAAATATATATATCTGGCATAAATGGCACATTCCCTTTTTTGTTTTTATGCTGAAAATGTTTCCCCTTTTTTTAACATTATTCCTGTTTCTTCTTGTTTTGACTCTTTTAATCTTAAAAAAAGCCCCTCTTCTTTATCACGGCACAAATAACAATTTAAAAACGAATAGAAAACTTTTATTTACCTCTATTGTTTCTTTTGTTGCATTTATTCTATCTGAAGAATTAAAAATAACAGTATATGTACTGCCGGTAATAATCGGTGTATATCTTGTTTTTTTTAAAGAGGTTCTTAAAAAAACAAATTGGTCTTTAGTAATTCTATTTATAGTTCTTTTTATAGATATTCACATGCTCTCAGGCTTAAATATAATCAATAATTTACTGCATTTTTTAAAATTAAGCCGTGCAAGTAACCTGTTTTTTTCGGGAATAGCATTATCCCAGATAATAAGCAATGTTCCGGCAACTTTTCTTCTTGCGGATTTTAATGTTAATTGGACAGTACTTGCCTATTCGGTAAATATAGGCGGAGCCGGTATAGTTACGGGTTCTCTTGCCAATCTAATAGCCTTAAGGCTTGTTGATTCGAAAAAAATATTTATGAGGTTTCATATTTACTCATTTCTCTTTCTATTATTATCAGTGGGAATCGGTTTCCTTTTGCTATTCGTTGCGTAATCTTAACAAGGCGATAATAAGCAAGCATTTTGGTTTTGTCTTTCGGAGTTCTAATGTTTTCCCCGAAATTAAGCGGGCTTTATTTTTCCTTAATCAGGCTGTAATAATACTTACTTTTTATCCAGGACTTCCCTTACTTTACGGGTGAGGATTTGCATCGTAAAGGGTTTCTGTATAAAATTAATATCCGGATCCAGTAAACCATAGTGTGTTATTGCATTATCCGTATATCCCGACATAAAAATAATTTTAATACGCGGTATTATTTTCAGGATTTCCTTCGAGAGTTTTTTACCGTTTGTTCCGGGAAGTATGACATCTGTTAAGAGGAGGCTTATCTTGTCCCCATAGTTTTTACAGATATCAATAGCTTCGCCGGCATTTCTTGCCTCGAGAATATTATATTTATAATACTTTAATGACCGGGCCGCTACTTTTCTCACATCATCTTCATCTTCCACTATCAATACTGTTTCTTTTCCCGTAAGATCAGTACTTATACTATGTGATTCATCCTTTTGCTGATGTTGTTCTTCCGTGGCCGGAAAGTATATATGAAAGGCAGTTCCCATTCCGGGCTCGCTGTAAATCCTTATGGCTCCGCTGCTCTGTTTTACGATACCGTAAACGGTAGAGAGCCCCAGGCCCGTGCCTTTTTCCGATTCCTTTGTCGTAAAGAAAGGTTCGAATACATGAGTCTTAGTTTCCTTATCCATCCCGGTTCCCGTATCCGTAACAGAAAGCAGAACGTAATCACCGGGTGTGAGCTCTTCTAATAATTCCGCATCCTGTTCAGCTATAGTAACATCCTGTGTTTCTATTTCCAGTTCTCCCCCCTCGGGCATAGCATCCCTGGCATTAACAACAAGGTTTAGAATGATTTGCTCTATCTGACCGGGATCGGCCTTAATCTTCCTCCGGGAATTCGAGTAGTTCGTGCTGAATATAATATCCTCACCGATTAATCTTTTAATCATTTTTTCCATGTCTCGAATAAGTTTGTTCAAGTTTATCACTTTCGGCTGCAGGGTCTGTTTTCTGCTGAAAGCGAGCAGCTGTCTTGTTAAAGATTCAGCCCTTTTGCCCGCTTCCATAATCTGCTCCACAAGCGGATATATACTGCTGTTTTTATTAAGTTCCAACAGGATCATCTCGCTGCTCCCCTGAATGACTGTAAGCAGATTGTTAAAATCATGTGCAACGCCGCCGGCAAGGCGGCCTATTGCCTCCATTTTCTGGGCCTGCCGGAATTCTTCTTCCAGTTTTTTATAATCCGTTATATCCGTGTTGCTGCACCGGAATCCAATAAAATCACCGTTAGAGTTGTAAATCGGTATATGATAATAACGGAACCAGCGTACTTTTTTATCCTTTTTCCGAATACGAAACTGTAAATTTCTTATCTGTTCTCTTTTTTTAAAAGCATATTGCAGTTTATCCAATATTTCTCTGTCTTCTTTATCTACTATTTTTTCGGGCAGATCAGAATTGCCGAGATATTCCTTCTGTGAGTAGCCTGTCATTGCCAGGCAGTTCGGAGATACATAATTTATCTTTCCTGTTACTGCTTTCCAGTAGATAAATTCTACGGATTGTTCTGTTAGAATACGGTATTTTTCTTCACTCTTTATGAGTTCCTGTTCTGTTTTTTTTCGTTCGTCAATTTCGGATCGAAGCTCCCCGGTCCTCTCGGCAACCATTTTTTCCAAATTTTTATTATAGCCGATGATACTTTCCCGTGCTTTCTTTATCGATATTACCATCTTGTTAAATGTATCGGAAAGTTCACCGATTTCATCATGCGTGTCGATATTAAGGTGAAAATCCATATCGCCGCTGCCTATTCTTCTTATTCCGTTAATGAGTTTTTTTAACGGACTTGTATAATATCTAATCAGATAATTAAAAATGATGACTACTGCAAGGAGGAAGAATAAATAGCTTATCAGAATGGATTGCGATAGATAGGAGACCGGTTTGTATGCATCTTCGATAGGTGTTTCCGCAACCAGTATGGAAGCGATCGCCGGAATAATGTGATAAATACTCACTACCTTTTTCCCGGAGTAATTTTTATGAACAAGAGGCACTGTCTGGAGATTATTATTTTCTCCTGACAATCCGTTAAAGCCGGTTTGTATATCTTCGGGCATAACCTGTTTTTCTAATGTTGAATTATCTATATCTCTTAATGAAGTTATACCGCGGCCATTGTAATTTATCAGATAAATGTTGCTATTTGCCCAGTATTTATTTTTCTCATTTACTATTTGATTTATTCTTGAGAAATTATAGTCAATAGTAAGAGCACCGGAGAACCGGTCTGCAGACAGTATTGAAACTGACAGGGTTAGTACCGGTTTGTCCAGAAGTTCCGATTCTCTGATATCAGTCTGATAACTGTTTTCTTCCACTTTCTTAAAGTAAACACTGTCAAGAATATTTAATCCCCTGTCATTTACCATTGTCGATGCAATAATTTTACCGCTTTTATCGGCAAGACGTATTCTGGCAATATCAGGATGCATTTGCAGGATACTTTTTAATTTCTTCTCTGCTGTTTTTAATTTCTCATTATAATTATTCGGACCTTCGAGAAGTCCATACAGAGTACTATCGGTCTTAATTGAATCTATGAATTGTTCATAGCTCTGTATTAACAGATCGATCTGTTTGGCTTTTAACATTGTAATGGTTGTGAGGTGATTACCTATTTCGTTTTTTAGTATATTTGTCGAAAAGTAATGAAAGAATATAACAAGAATTAAGGAACTGCTTATTGTTATAATTAAAGTGCTCAATAAGAATTTTGTCCGAAGCTTCATCCCCTGACCCTTCTATACGTTCCGTTTTAACTGCAACTTTGTTAATTTACATAATTTTTTTTGATGATATTAAAGAGAGAATCTTAAATTTTACTATTAAAATTGCCGGGAGTCAACAAATTTTAAAAATGATTTTTTAAGGCACGAAACAATACATTTGTCCGGAACTATTCGGTTTCTGTTCCGCCGTACTGTTTGCTGATTTCCATAACCTTCCGCTCTATCTGTCTGCCTATTCCTGCATTCGATGCGGAGATATACGCCCTTAGAATAGCCTTTTCGTTTGTCGATGAACGAAAGTATCCCGAGTACCAGGTTCCGGTAAGTTTTTTGCCGGGTGAGTTTAAGTTAAGCCCCCTGCTGATTACTGTTCCCTGAAGGTCTATCCCCTCTTTTGTGCTGTATGCGGTTTCGACGTTTTCTTCTTTTTCGAATGTGCCGGTGATTTTTTTAAGCGCTGTATCTCTTGTCCGGTCATTTTTAAATTTAAAGTTAAATTCTCCTGTTGTAAAAACACTGTCCTGTAAAGCCCGGAGCCTGTCGATTATAGAGGGATTGTCTTTAAATGCTTTCAGAAACAGAAGTGTAGTAAAAATGGAATTCTCTCCGTACATGCTGATACTGTTAAGGGAAAGGTTGTGATAAAAATGTCCGGATTCCTCCACTGCAGCAACGGCTTTAACCGTGTTCATATATTCCTTTATCTGCGAGTGTCCATTACGAAACAGATACGGGGTTATGCCTGCATTTTTCCATTCAAAAAGAGCAAGAGGGCTCACTTTGGGATCATAAATAATGCGGTTTTCGTATCCTTTCCCGCGGACTGTCTCCGCAGCAGTCTGTCCGGCACCTTTTATAAGTGAATATACTATGGGAAGCGAGGCAAAACCTGCATTGAGGATTCCTCTTTCATTGCCGAATACAATCCGGTCGCCGTCGCCGTCCGTGCCGATGACTATTGCTCCTTTATTTCTGTGCGCTGCGGAAACGGCACTGTCCATTTTGCCTCTGCTTATGGGATTCGGAGCGCCTGCAGGGAAATTACCGTCGGGGATAAGGAGCAGAGGGAAAACCCGGATTCCGGCATAGCGATATGCCTTAAAAAGTTCGGGTCCTGCGGAGCCGCTAAAAGAGTTCAGGACTACTGTGATTCCTTTAAGAGAATTCTTATTTACCCCGGCTTTTTCCATGGAGTAAGTTATGTATTCCTCCAGGGGATTAACTATAACGAGTCCGCCTTTCCTGCTGCACGAAAGTTTTTCCCTGCTGTAGTATATTTCCCGAATTCTTGTAAACCCTCCGAGAGGTCCGGAATCCAGTCCGATAGCCCGGACAACCGGTACTGTTATTTTTAGCCCTATGTAATTCCCCGGGTTGTGAGAAGCAGTTATGGTTAATCCCATTGTTTTCGGATGTTTTAGTGACGTTTTAAGTGCAAAGTAATAGCTCATCGGTGTGCTGGCCGGATCCGTGCAGAGATATACATTAAAGCCGGAATCCACCCCGATATCCGCGGCAATTTCCATGACTTCCCCTGCACCATTCCTTGCGTCTCTTGTAATAGTGACGGTATCCGCCCCTAATTCTCTGCCGTAAATATAAACGGATTCAAAGAACCGCATAATTTCCTGTTTCGAGAATTCATCCGTTTCCCATCTTGCATCATAAACTTTTATAGGATCATGATTTTTCATCTCATCTCCGTCTTTTTTATTTTTTATGGTTGGTTATAATTCTATTTAAATAATTTTATTATTGCCGTAGAATAATTTCTGAAAAGGAAGCAGCGCCGCGCCTATTAAAGATGCATCTTTCCTTAAATGTGACAGCAGTATCTGTAAGTCGCTCCTGCCATAAAAGCTGTTATTTTTAAAGATTCTTTCCTGCAGGGGTTCTATCAGCATGGAGTTGAATTCGCTTATCTCGCCGCCTATAATAATATAGTGGGGATCAAAACTCAGTATTATGTTGTTTATTCCAAGTGCAAGGTAATCGAGGTACTTATCCCATATTTCGACAGCGTCGGGATTCCGGGATTTTAATTTTTCCAGGAACTGTTTCGTGTCTGTGATTTTCCTCTCTGATTGTTTATTGAATTTTCTGATTAATGCTCCCGATGCCGCATAGATCTCCCAGCAGTCCTTTCTCCCGCAGGTACATAGAACACCATTGGACGCAACTGTCATATGCCCCACTTCGCCGGCTCTTCTGTTATTTCCCTTATAGATATGTCCCCGCACGATTAAACCGGCACCTATACCCCTGTTAATGGAAAGATAAACGAGGTTATGTTTATGCTGTGCAGTACCGAGCATAAGTTCTCCGTAGGACGCTGCATTTGCCTCATTCTCCACAAAAATCGGGAAAGGAAATAAATTTTCATAGTTTTTAAAATTGACGTTTTTCATCCCGAGTGAAGCGGCAAGATTCGGTGCAAGTTCAAGAATTTTTTTGTTTTCATTGACCGGGCCGGGAAGTGCAAATCCTATGCCCAGGATATTTTTTACCCTTATATTATTTCTCTCTGTAATATCTTTCGTTAAGTCTTTAAGATAGTACATTATTTCATTAATGGAAGAGAATTTGTTGTAATCGAATATTTCCTGATCCCTTACTTCGGCATCGAGGTTTATGAGAACGACTTTTATCTTATTACTGGCGGTGAGGTGATTGGATGCAAAATCCACTCCGAAGGCATACCTTGCATCGGGAAGGAATCTGATTATCATTGGTTTTCTGCCGCCCGTTGAATCTGCCACGCCTGCTTCTTCTGCCAGATTGTCTTCGATGAGGCGGTTTATATTTCCCGCTACCGTAGTAATGCTTATTCGTGTTATTCTTGAAATTTCCTGTTTGCTCAGCTCTCTTCTTTTTATAAGAAGATGAAGTATTCTCCGGTTGTTTGCGTATTTGATTTTTTCCTGATCGGGGTTTACAATCTTGGCCATAGTTTTTCTCCGTTTTTTCTAAAGTACATCTTACATAGAAACTTGAATCTCATTCAATAGCTGTTACAGAATATATCTGTTTACTATAGTTTCCAGTAGTTCCTGCCTGCCGGAGTTATTAATTATACGATCGTGCTGTAATGCATACTCTTCCAGTTCCTTTAATCCGGCTTTGCCTTCTACTATGTCTTTTCCTATACCGCTGCTGTAACTTGAATACCTTTCCCGGATAAAGTCTTCCAGTTCACCGTTATTAAGCAGTTTATATGCTGCTTCCAGCCCCTTTGCGTATGTATCCATCCCTGCTATAAAACATAAAAAGAGATCGGATGGTTCAAATGACGCCCTTCTCGGTTTGGCATCGAAATTTATACCTCCACTGTGCAGGCCTCCGTTTTTCAGAACCTCATACATGGCAAGTGTGGCATTATACACATCTGTCGGATACTGATCGGTATCCCATCCTAGCAGAGGGTCTCCCTGATTTGCATCGATACTTCCCAGCATATTGTTTATTCTTGCAAGGCAGAGTTCGTGCTGGAAGGTATGCCCTGCAAGTGTTGCATGATTGGATTCTATATTTATCTTAAAATCCTTATCGAGGCCGTACTTTCTTAAAAAAACCATGACCGAAGCCACATCGAAATCATACTGATGTTTCGTTGGTTCTTTTGGTTTCGGCTCAATTAAAAACTGTCCCGTAAAGCCGATTTCCTTTGCATAGTCTATAGCCATCCGGAGTAACCGCGCCTGATTATCCAGTTCAAAGTCCATGTCGGTATTAAGAAGAGTTTCGTATCCTTCTCTCCCGCCCCAGAATACATAGTTGGCACCGCCGAGCTCTTTTGTTATTTCCATGGCTTTTTTAACCTGTGCGCCTGCATATGCGAAAACATCTGCATTGCACGATGTGGCTGCTCCGTGAAGATATCTCGAATTTAAAAACATGTTAGCCGTTCCCCATAGAAGCTTAATTCCGGTTGCCTTCATCTGTTTTCCGATAAGTTCGACGAGTATATCCAGGTTCCTGTTGGTTTCCTTAAGGGTAGCAGCTTCCGGAGCTATATCCCTGTCGTGCAGGCAGAAGTAACGAATACCAAGTTTCTGCATAAGTTCGAATGATGCATCAACTCTTGCCCTTGCTTTATCCATAGGATCGGCAAGGTTATCCCACGGCCGTATCATGGTGTCCGCTCCGAAGGGATCTACACCCTTGCCCGTTAATGTATGCCAGTAGGCGAGTGCAAATTTAAGATGTTCGTGCATGGTTTTGGAACCGATCTTTTTATCCGCTTTATAGTATTTAAATGAATAAGGGTTTTTTGAGTTATTTCCCTCATATGTGATGGTTGAAATATCAGGAAAGTAATCTTTCATCGCTTTACTCCGTTTCTGTTTGTTTTTTTATGTATTATAAGTCATGTTTTTGACTTTGTCAAAGCCCTTTAAAAAGACTATTGACAAAGTAGCAGTGTATGAATTATTATTAATTAATTTTTAAGAATGATATATTCAAATTGTACAAAGAGGAGGTGTTTTTTGCGGGAACAGAGCTTTCGTGTTATGCATCCCGGAATAGCAAAGGCAATAGACAGTATATGGGTGGTTCCCTTTTTTCTTTTCTGTATTGTTTTTGAGATTATTCCCATAATTGTTCTTATTAAAGATAGTTTTATCAACCCTTCAGGAGCCTTTACACTGGTGAACTATGCAGGTTTAAAAAAACCTGTTTATATGCTCTCGTTCTGGAACAGTATACGATTGTCTGCAATTACCGCTCTTTTTGGTACGGTTTTCGGAACTTTTATCGGCTACAGTATATTAAAAACAAAAACCAAATGGCTTAAAGAGCTTTTCATGGCCCTGGCAAATGTTACAACCAATTTTGCAGGCGCTCCGCTTGCCTTTGCATTTATCATTATACTCGGAGCAAATGGTGTTGTGACCTTATTTTTTGCACGGATTTTAAATCTCCACCTTTATCCGTATTTTCAAATTTATTCGTATGCAGGGTTGGTCGTCGCATATACCTATTTTCAGCTTCCGCTGATGATACTCTTAATAATTCCTTCTTTTGCAGGCCTTCAGAAGGAGTGGAGGGAGGCTGCCATTAATATGGGTGCTACAACCTTTATCTACTGGAGGTATATCGGATTCCCTTTATTGGCGCCTTCGCTTATAGCAGGTTTTGTACTGCTCTTTGCAAATGCATACGGAGCATATGCCACGGCTTATACGCTTGTGGCATCAAAATTGATGCTTGTTACAACACAGATTGCTTTTGTTGTTAAAGGTGAGGTTGTTCATAACCCGGCTCTTGCCAAAGCTATGGCAGCTGTCTCGCTTCTTATTATGGGCCTGTGCATAACAATATATAAGATTGCCATAAATCACGCAGCCGGAGCGGAAAAATGAAAGATAATATTATCTCTAAAATAATATTTCTTTTATTATTTGCAGTTTATATGCTTATTCCCATTCTTGCCACATACATGTTTTCCATCGCCGTAAGATGGGACAGAACTATTCTGCCGGAAGGATATACACTGGAGTGGTATTTAAAAACTTTTCAGCATCCGTATTTTATAATTGCACTTAAAAATTCTTTGCTTCTTGCATCCTATACGGTAATGGTCAACCTCATACTAATCATTCCTGCTGCATATACGGCTCATACCCGCCTGCCCTGGGTAAAACTGCAGATGGATTTGTTAACAATTCTGCCCTTCGGTATTCCCCGTGTTGTCCTTGCTCTTGCGCTTATCGCGGTATTTAACGTTCCTCCCATAGCAAGATCACCGTTTTTACTTGTAAGTGCATGCTCTGTTTTTTCCATGCCCTATATGTACAGGCCTATTGCCAATGCCCTGGAAGCGATGGATTTACGCACCATTAATGATGCGGCCCGGCTTCAGGGAGCGAATTCCCGGCAGATTCTTATTTACATAATAGGTCCCAATATTCTAACGGGAGTGGTAAGCGGGAGTCTTCTTGTTTTTTCGGCGATATTTGCAGAATATACACTGGCGGTTTTAATCACAGGTGCAAGGTTTAAAACTCTGCCCATGTTACTCGTTGAGTTTACACGCAGGGACGGAAGAATAGCTTCTGCAATTACTGTTGTCGCCTTTACTATCGCCATGCTCCTTTCTATTACTATTATTTTTCTTGCAAGGGAGAGGCAGAAGGCGCAGAAGATAAAGCGGTAGAATTGTCTGTTTAAAAAAAGGGAGGTGATACAGGATGTAAAAGATAAATTATTTTTTATTAAACCAATTTTAAAAAAGCAAGGGGGATAAAATGAAAAAGATTTTGATTGGTTTTACTGTTTTAATAATGATTGCAGGAATAGGTTCGGTTGTTTTTGCCGGGGGAACTAAAGAGGCAAAAAGCACTGCGCCGCTGCCGGTTAAAACTACTAATATGGACGATCTTATAGCAAGAGCTAAAAAGGAAGGAGTTCTTGTATCCTACGGGCTTCCTGATGACTGGGTTAACTACGGCGGTATAATGAAGATCATGAGGGACAAATACGGCATAAAGGATATGGATACGGATATGGGAAGCGGTACGATTATTTCCACGCTGAAGTCCGAGAAGAATGCTCCGGTAGCGGATTCCACAGACCTTGGTTTTAACTTTGCCACGATTATAACGGCGGAGGGTCTTTCCCAACCCTATAAGAATCAGCATTGGAATGAAATACCGGATTTTGCAAAGGATCCGAACGGTTTATGGTCTGCAGCTTACTGGGGTACGATTGCCTTTACAGTTAATACGGATATTGTAAAGAATATCCCGAAGACATGGGAAGATCTTTTAAAACCTGAGTATAAGAATATGGTCTGCATAAAGGATCCCAGGGAATCGGGTACGGCGAATATGATGGTTCTGGCTGCAGCATACGCCCACGGCGGAAGCGTGAATAATGTACAGCCCGGAATCGAATACTTTAAGAAGCTAAAGAAAGCCGGGAATATTAAGCCTGTAAGGCCCAGTACATCTGCTATCCAGAAAGGAGAAGCTCCGATATCGATATTCTGGGATTTTGACGGATTATCAAAAAAATATTCTCTTGGAATGGATTCGCTGAAAGTTATAATACCTCAGGATGGTACTGTTGCGGGTATGTATATTCAGTTCATAACTGCAGGCGCACCGCATCCATATGCAGCAAGACTGTTGCTGGAAACAGAGTATTCGGATGCCGGACAGATAGAGTATGCAAAGGGGTTTGTCCATCCGATAAGGAAAAACGTAAAAATTCCTGCCGACCTGGCGGCGAAATTTCCTCCTGCCGGGGACTATAAAGTTGTTAAGTTTGTAAAAGATGCATCCGTCCTGGGAAAGGCGGCAAAAGCTATTGCTTCAGGATGGGATGATGTGGCGGCGATCCAGTAAGCTGCTTTAAATTTAATATAAAATAAAAGGCAGTACGGATTATGAAATTTCTCCGTACTGCCTTATTTTGGTGCGCCCGGCAGGGCGCATCAGTCCGGGAGTAAAAATCTTCTGCATGCAGGTAATTGTTCGGCCGGTTAAAGGCTTTTAATGCTGTCTATAAGATAATCCAGGGCTTCTTTCGTCTGTCCCGGGTTAATCGGCAGGGTTATAAGATTCCCGACTACCGATTCCGCAACCGGAAACTGCCCATCTTTAAATCCCCTCTTTTTAAAAGCCCATGTTAAAGGCACTACCGGTGTATAATGGGTGCCCATTTTAATTCCCTTTTCATGGAGCATTGTATAGATAAAATCTTCCTTGTTCATTCCGAATATTTCCGGCTGAATAACAACAGGGTAGAGATGATACACATGTCTGCCCCATGGCATAACTTTCGGAAGTTTTAGTCCTTTAATTTCCTTTAGTCTCTCTGTAAGATAATTTGCATTTTCTATTCTTTTCAGGTTGAATAAATCCAGTTTTTTAAGCTGAACTCTGCCGACTGCCGCCTGTATATCCGTCATTCTGAAGTTGTATCCCGTATCATCAAAATTCTGATACCAGAACTTCTTTCCCATTGGATACTGCGTCTCATCGATACTGCAGTACTTTGTACTTTTTCCGTATACACGTGCACAGTGCGATCTGTAGAGCGAGATTCTTTCGTATATATCACTATCATTTGTCGTTATCATTCCGCCCTCGCCGAGGGTGGAAATATTTTTCTGTTCATGAAAGCTGAAACAGCCTGTTGTCCCGATGCTTCCGGCTTTTTTACCCCTGTAATCCGCTCCTACGGCGTGACATGCATCCTCTATTACCGCGAAACCGTACTTTTCCGACAGCTCGAGAATCGGGTCCATATCGCATGTCTGGCCGTATAAATGAACGACAAAAACAGCTTTTGTATCCGGGGTAACCTTTTCTTTTAACTTTTCGGGATCGATATTGTAGTTTTCAGGATCGATATCCACAAAATCCACATCCGCACCTAAAGTCGCAGGTGCCGCAGCCGTGGCAATCCATGTTAAGGGCGTGGTAAGCACTTTATCGCCCGGTCTTATGCCGATACCTATCGCGGACAGAAAAAGGGCCGCCGTACCGTTTGTTACTACCCGTGCATACTTTACGCCGCAGTATTCTGCAAATTCTTCTTCGAAATTCTTACATTCGATTCCCGAGGTCGGAGCTTTACGCCGCAGAATATCGATAACGGTTTTTTCTTCTTCTTTGCCGTAGATGTTGCCGTGTTTTATCTGCAGATCATATTTGATTTCAGGTGATTTCATAAGGCCTTATTCCCCCTGTTCTCTATTATTAATTCAAGCCCTTTATCCAGACCTGCCATGGGTGTTTTAAGGACCCCCTTTGCTTTGCTGTTGTCCAGACTTACATCTGCAGGCCTTGGTGCGCGCCCGCTTAAAACCTTCGGCTTTTTGTCAATAATAAGGCTGCCAGGATAGTTTAGTTTTTCGGCTATCCTTTTTGCCATATCGTATCTTGTAAGAATATCATTGCCTGCGATATGCAGATAACCTCTGTATGATATAAGTGATAATTCCAACACCGATCTGCTTAAGGTTATGGCATCAACAGGAGAACGTATCTCTGCTTTCGGAAAAGCCGCCTGTTCTCCCCTTTTTAAAGATTTAATCATTCTCCGGAGAAAAGAGTTCCCCTCTTCGAATACGGGAAGTCCCATTATTAAAGAAGGGCGGATAATAACATAGTTATCTATCGTTTCCCTGATAATATTCTCCGAGGCTATTTTTGTTTTTCCGTAAAAGTGAAGCGGTTCCGGAATATCTTCCTCTTTGTACAGTCCTTTTTTCCCATCGAATACGCTGTCCGATGAAAAATAAATTAACCGGCAGCCTGTATCACTGCAGAAATCCACGAGAATTTTAGTTACACCGACATTTATCTTTTCTGCAATACCTTTATTTGCTTCGCAGTAGTCTATATCCGACAGGGCCGCAAGGTGGATAATGACATCTGGATTACTGTTTTTTAAGATTCGCTGTAAATTATTTTTCTCTAACAGGTCTGCTGTCAGCCAGACAAGGTTGTTCTGTTTGTAAACAGCCCTATATTTGTCCAGAGCGGTGATTCTGATTTCTTCTTTCTGCCCGGAAGATAAAAGAGTAAAGTTCAGTGACTGCTTTATAATGTTGCCGGCAACAAAACCCGCTCCGCCTGTGATTAGTATCTTTTTTGCCATCCTATATACCCCCGGTTCTTATTGTATTCTTTTGTTTTCTAATAGTCAAGAGCCTTTAATAAGCCATTTTAAAAACTTATTCTATAAGACTTTTCTGTTCTATTACTGTTTTGAACATGAGTTTATGTTGTATTCTATTTAAGGTTTAATATCTGATCCATTTGATAATTTCATGAAATTTAAAGCGCTTTCCCGTCATTAAAATACCAACCCTGAATATCTTTGATCCTCCGATGACCGCAGCAGTGATTGTTGCTGTGATAATGGCAATACTGAGAAGAATCTGCCATACGGGAGGCATATTAACGCTTACCCTTATGAACATTACAATCGGAGCGGTTAAAGGGAAAAAGGAGAGAAACTGTGAAAATCCGCTGTCGGGATTCATAACCAGTGCTGAAATAAGTACCATGGGGATTACCAGAAATATAATAAGCGGCCAGGAGAGCTGTCCTAAGTTTTGTTCGTCGTCAGACGCCGCGCCGATTGCAGCATAGAGCGATGCATAAAGAAAGAATGCCAGTATAAAAAATAGAACAAGAAACAGAAATATACTTACGGAGATAGCGGAGGGCAGGTTTATACTAAAGAGCGGGCCTATTATATGGATTAAAAGAATGGCCATACTCACCCATACCGCATACTGCAGTATGCCTGCCAGACCGATACCTAAGATTTTACCGAACATTAAATCCTGCGGACGTGCCGATGACAGGAGGATTTCCACGATTTTTGATGTTTTGTCGGTAACAACGGAACGGCCGATTGCCTGTCCGTAGAGAAGTACCGTCATATAGAGGAGCATCACAAAGAAAAGGGATGTTAGAAGCAGGCTTAAAAAACTATTGCCTTTTTCCGATGAAGATTTTTCTCCCGTTTTCTGCATAACGATCTGCGGTTTTACGGTAAGATTAGAAATCTCCGCAGGATTCAATCCTGCTTTTTTAAGCCTCTCTGCAATAATAACCCTGTCCAGTATTTCTTCTAAAGTTTTTGTTACTATTATATCGGTGCCAGTTTTGGAGTAGTATGTAAATTTGTCCGCTTTAAGATAATTCTGCGGAAGCAGGAGTGCCCCATGCAATGTGTCGCCGGAAACTCTCTTTTTTAATACGGAAATATCGGTTCCGGCTTTTAGAATAATCCCGCTTTGTTCGAATGCCGGTTTTAAGGTATTAAGAAGTTTTGTATCCGCTCCGACTATTCCGATTACAGTATTTTCCGGAATCCCTTTCGAAGATTGTGCAAGTAATCCGGGGAGTACGGAAACGGCAAGTATCAGAAAGGGACCTAATATTGTAATGATAATAAAGCCTTTATTAGCCGCTGTCATTTTAAAAGAGTACTTTGCAACTGTTAACATTTTAGAGATCATCGTTTATACCTCATTATGCGGTTGTGTACCGCCTTTGTCTTACTCCGGTTTTTCATTTTCGCCGACCGTATCTATGAAAATCTTATGAAGGGAAGGGGAGACTACCTCGAATTTATGTATTTCAATCTTTCCGATAATCGACTTTAAGAATTCATCGGATTTGCGGCTGTCCTTAAGTTCGACTTCCACGAAACGGGTGTATTCGATTACCTTCTCCACCATCGGCAGCGATTTTATAAAACCGCCGTTCCCGTCAAATTCAATAATAATGGATTTTTTACCCAGGTTATCCTTGATTTGCTGCAAAGGCCCGGAGAGTATGCCTTTCCCCCTATCGATTAAAAAAATATTGCTGCAGATTTTTTCCGCATGATCCATAATATGAGTGGAAAATAGGATTGTTGTCCCTTCGCTGTTAAGTTTTAGTATTATTCCGTTCATCATATCGGCGCTTATAGGATCCAGTCCGGAGAAAGGTTCGTCAAGAATAAGCAGCTCGGGGTTATGTATAACAGAGCCGATAAACTGGACTTTCTGGGTCATTCCTTTGGAAAGTTCTGAAATTCTGTTGTTTTTCCATTTTGTCAATTCAAAAATTTCCAGCCATTTATCGATACTGCTTTGAAGTTCCGAAGTGCCGACGCTTTTTAATTGCCCTATAAACTGAAGCATCTCGTTTACTTTAAGCTTTTTATAGAGTCCCCTCTCTTCCGGCAGGTAACCTATACTGTCTTTGCTGTCCTCGGATATCTTTTTGCCGTTTATGGTAATCCTGCCCCTGTCAGGTGCAAGAATATTCATTATCATTCTTATTATTGTCGTTTTTCCGGCACCATTGGGACCGAGCAGCCCGTAGATGGACCCTCTTTTTACGGAAAAGGTTATATTATCTGCGGCTTTTAACGAGCTGAAACTCTTTTCCACGTTAATAAGTTCTATTAAATTCTCTGTCATTAAAACTCCAATTATTTTATTATCGATTCTAACAGCTTTGTATTACAGACACCAGCATCGATTGGCAGTGTATATATAAGCCGGAGAATCAGATGAGACGGTGTTCTTTAAAGCTGAAGTAGCTGTCTTTGGCAATAATGATATGCTCCAGTACCTCTATTCCGATAATCTTTCCGACCTCCACCAATCTGTTTGTAATTGAAATATCGTCTTTGCTGGGTTCAGTATTACCTGAAGGATGATTATGTATAAAAATGACAGCAGCGGCATGATCGGAGATTGCATCGGCAAATACTTCTCTCGGATGAACGATACTCCGGTCGAGCGTGCCGATAAAAACCGTCCGTCTTTGGATAAGATTCGAGGCTCCGTTCAGTGTAAGGGTTAAAAAATATTCCTGCTTTTTACTCTTTAACCCGGATACAAGTTTGACAATATCGACCGGTGATTTTATTCTTATTTCATCTTTTAAAATAAATCTCTTTGTAAGTTCTATTGCTCCTGCAATCCGGGATGCCCCGGCATTACCGATCCCTTCCACCCTTTTAAGTTCTTCGAAAGTAGTATTACTATAATTCTTTAAAAGTATTTTGTTAATATCTTCCGCTATCCTTAATACGTTTTTCCCCTTTATGCCGCTTCCGATAATTACGGCAATAAGCTCAGAATTGGAAAGGGCCTGCGCCCCTTTTTCGGCAAGTTTTTCCCTTGGCCTGTTATATTCAGGAATATCTTTTATTCCCCGCGGCATGATAGGTTAAGAATAAACATTTTTTTAAGGATGTCCAGTAGATTGTTTAACTATTCGATGAGTGGAATGATTACAATAAACAATGCTGTTAAGATTATTTTCCGTTAAGAAATTATTTCGAGAATCTTATTTCTGATTTTCGTGAGATTTAGGGGTTTCGAAAAATAATTCTTTATGCCCATTTTAGCAAATGAATCGAGATTATTTTCCCCGCTCATTACAATAATATACGTATAAGGGTAGTGGAGTTTAATATACCGTGACAGTGCAGTTCCATCCATTTCGGGCATATCAACATCGGTAATAACTAAAAAGTATTTTTCCCTGGAAAACATTTCGACCGCTTCTTTTCCGTTTTCTGCCGTATCTATGGAACAGCCTGGAAGATCTAAGAAATCTTTTAAAAAGTTTCTTATATACTTGTTATCATCTACAATAAGAAGTTTCTTTTCCATATCTTAATATAACCGCTTTGATAATACTACCATGGATAGTTGTTTGTCAACAGTATAATACTACCGTCAGTTTGTAGAAATATTTCCCTTTTGACTATAAAAATAAAGAAGTTTAAATGATAAATGAGAGAATCGGAAGATTAATAAAAAAATTTCGTAAAGAGAGGAGTTTAACACAGATTGAGCTTGCTGAAAAGATCAATGTTTCTTTCCAGCAAATTCAAAAGTATGAAAAAGGCAATACTAAAATAAGTGTTAACAGGCTCCTCGATATTTCAAAAGCGCTGGAAATACCGGTACAATATTTTTTCGAAGACAGTATTCCGAAGATAATCGCTGATGTTGATAATATTTATAAAAAAGAAGATGAATTTCACTACCACCTGACGCGTGAAGAAGAAACATTTTTAAAACTTTTTAGAAAGATCCCCAATGAGAAAATTCGTAGCGGCCTTTTGAAACAATTAAAGGGCATAATGGAACTTAAATCTGATAGCCGGGATTCCTGAAAAAATTACCGAAGCAGTTACTGTAATAAGGAAATGTCCGCAGTTATCTTTTTTACTTCTGTAATCAGTTCGTCGGTTATGCGGGTATGATATTTATCGAATGGAAGTATGGGTTGCCGCACAAGCGGGGTAGAGTATATCCCCTGTTTGTATAGAAGTCTCTTAAAGAAATGAACGGAAATATCCAGGTGCTGATTTGCGAATGCCAGGACAGGCAGAATCCTGTTAAATAGTTTCTTTGCATCTTCCCTGCAGCCGCTTCCGTATCTCTTAAAAATCTCCACATAGATTTCGTGCATGCCGGTCGGCATAAAGGCATTTACTCCGCGGTCGAGAGCTTCTATCATCTGCATAACCGCCCAGCCTCCTGCAACATGCAGCCTGCCGGATGTAGCGTTTTTTACATCGGTATATTTTACCCCCGCAGGAATGGTTTCGATTTTCAGCGATTTAAAGGATTCAATTTCGTTAAAGAGCTCCGCAATAACCGGTACCGGTATGCCGCAGCCGCTGAAATCCCAGTCCTGTATCATGAGAAGAGGGGGGTGCAGTCTGTTTATCTCACGGATATACCTTTTATACGAGATTTTATCCGTATATGGAATACTCACCAGTATTCCGCTGCAGCCAATTTTTATCAGTTTTTCCGTATAGTATAGTCTCTCTTTTTGAGTGGGCGCCGATGCACCGCCTATTACAGGAACAGTGCCTGCTGTCTCTGCCACAACGGTTTCCACAATTATGCTTCTTTCTTCTTCGGTAAGTTTATCAACTTCGCCCGCCATTGCAGGAACTAAAAATCCTGCTACTTTAGAATCCAATGCATAGCGGGTATTTCTGATAACAGAGTCGATATCGACTCTGTTATCCTCTGTAAAAGGGGTGTTCAGTACTGTAATAATGCCGTCTAAATTCATAATATTTTTCCTGTAAGTCTATGCCAGATATTAACCAGACATATTTTCTCCGTATCGCTTCCCGGATGATAATCAGCCACCAGTATAAGACGTGCTTTGAATCTTTTGCAGTAGCCTGCCAGTCTTTCAAGGTAAGTTTCCGCACTTTCCCCGTACAGCAGCGGGAGGTGACCAAAATAGACCGTGTGTGTTTTACCGAGCAGATGAAACAGGTACTCGAGGTCGTACGCTTCCGGATTTCCAAGGTTGAGTGCGGACACTTCATTCATATTGCATATCATCTGGAGAAAATCTTCATGTCTGCCGCAGAAGTGAAAAAAACATCTTCCGAAGGGTTTTATGGCCTTTTTAATATAGGGTAGTACGAAGGTTCTTACACCTATAAGCCTTTTAAATAACCTTGTTGCAGAGAGAAAAAGATCAAGACTTTTTACCTGAGCACTTTGGACAAGTTCGGGTTTATCATACAGGGAAAAGAAAATATTTTCCCCTATTATGAGATGTGTGAGGTCGAAAATACCCTGGGTATCCGGTACATACGGAAATATATATGGGCTTATAGTCCGTCTTTTTTTGCCTGCAAGAAATAATTTGTAAAATTCTTCTGCAGTCTTAACTTCACCGTTTCTAAGTCTTTGCAGAGAAAAATTATCAGGAAGAGAAACATATTCTTCCAGGCTCATGTGTTTTTTAAGCCAGGGATGCTGATTGGGCTGTACTTTTATGGGAAGGTTAAGACTGCCCGGTAATAATGTGGTTCCGAGATCCGGACGTATCGCAGGTATGCCGTCATCTGCTAATGAAAGGTACGGTTCGATTGCTAAAAGACTGTCCTCAAAGAGTTTGTGAACGTCATTATGCTGCTCGACAAGATTGTATTTTATATAGTTTTTTGATTTTGCAATGTGAGGTTCCGAAAAAAGTATGGGGAAGGGTCCGTTTTTTTTCCAGAACTCTTCATAGAAAGAAAATTTCTTTTTTATTTTTTCTTGACAACCTGATCTGTCCGTATTATTATTTAACTGCATATACGATTAATATACGCTATTACGGATAATTTGTAAAGCAGCGGATTACTGAAGATTCTTAAATAGTGGGAAAACTATGGATAAAAAAACGGCAGTCAAGTCTGTCTATAAAGCAGTGAAGATACTTGAATTAATTTCCCAGGAAAAAAGCCTTACGGTTCCTGAAATATCGAGGATACTCGATCTTCCCAAGAGCAGCACCTATGAGATAATCATCACTCTTTTAAGTGCAGGGATTCTTGAAAAACAGCACGATACGAATGCGTATCATCTCGGGCCTAAACTTGTGGAATTCGGTGTCCGTGCGCAGGAGAATCTGGAAGTGAGAAGAATATCCAGGCCGTTTTTGCAGGACCTTAACAGAGAATTAGACGAGACTGTTCATCTTACGATTCTTGACGATGATGAAGTTCTTTATGTTGAATGTTTCGAATCCACAAAGAGTTTAAGAACCTATTCTGTAATAGGAGTAAGAGCACCGCTCTACTGCACGGCGGTTGGTAAAGCCATTCTTGCAATGCAGGATAGAGATGAAATAGAGAGGATAATTTTAAAAAGCGGTTTAAAACGATATACGGAGAATACTTTAACAAGTAAGGATAAACTTCTTAAAGAGCTTAAAATCACCGCTGAAAGAGGTTATGCGATAGATGATATCGAACATGAGGAGGGTGTCCGCTGCATAGGCGCCCCGATTTTCGATTTTTCAGGTAATGTTTACGCTTCCATCAGTATCTCCGGCCCGACACAGCGTATTACTCCGGAGAAGGTGCCCGGAATGGGTGAGCTTATAAAAAAGGTTGCATTAAATATCTCTAAAAAGATGGGCTACAGTCCCCTGTGATAAAAAAGCAGGGAAGGGATTACCTGTTTATGTGATTAAGGTTCTGTTCGTTGAACAGTTTAGATAATGGCCTTAATAAAAACTATATATATCGAGGAGGTTTATTATGACAAAGAAAATTTTTATTCTCTTTGTGGCTCTGGTGATGCTCGCTTCCTTTACTTTCGCGACAGGACAGGCGGAAAAGGGAAAACAGGCTGCTCCTAAAAAGATTAAAATTGTATGGAGCTCGGTCTCTGTTCCGAATGATGCGCATACAAAGGCTATGTATGTGTTTAAGAACACACTGGAGAAATTGACAAATGGCCAGGTAGAGGTAAGTATTTTCCCGTCCGGCCAGCTTTTTACACAGGAAGCGGCCCAGGCAGCGATAAGGAAGGGAACTCTGGATATGGTCTATACGGGGCCGAACTGGCTCGCCCAATATGTTCCCTATATGTCGATGTTTGCCGCGGCATATATGTTTAAAGACTATAACCACATGACAAAGACTTTTAATGGTCCCATCGGTAAAAAAATCTTTGCTGATATTGCGAAAAAGACCGGTGTGCGTCCTCTCGGTGCTTTTTATCTCGGAACAAGAGAGCTCGATTTAAGGGATATAGGCCGTGTTGTTAGAACTCCGGCGGATATGAAAGGTGTAAAGTTAAGAATGCCGAATACTCCTACATGGCTCTTCATGGGCAAGGCTTTAGGCGCCAATCCCACACCATTAAGCTTTACGGAAGTTTATCTGGCTCTTAAGACCGGTACCATAGACGGGCAGGATAACCCGCTGCCTACGGATAAGAATGCAAAGTTCTATGAAGTAACCAAATACATCATTCTTACGGACCATTATATCAATCCTATTTTCCCGACGATTAACGAAAAGAAATGGGAATCTTTATCCCCGGATATTCAGGCAAAGGTATATAAAGCCGTGGAAGCCGCACGGAAGGTATGTGATGATACAAACCTGAAAGCAGAATCGGAACTGCTTGCCTTCTTTAAAAGCAAGGGAATGGTCATTGTAAAGCCGGATAAAGAAGCTTTTATAAAGTATGCCCAGAAGATGTATCTGGATAATAAACAGATCAGCGGAAGCTGGAATATGAAACTGTTTAAAGAAGTACAGGCGCTGGGAAAGTAAAACTGCTATAGATTTTTTAAATAAACATAATCTGACCCCGCCGGTCTTCGGCGGGGTCACACTATAATTCCGGGTACGTATTTACATTTTACATGAGATTATTTAAAGGTTATGGGAAGAGGTAAAATATGAATTCTGAAATTAAGCCAAAACCGCTCCTTTTAAGGATAGGACAATTTATACTGGATTTTTTTGAAATATATATTCCGGTAGCAGCCTTTTCCATTATGTTTATTGTTTTTATACTTCAGATTTTTTTCAGGTATTTTCTTAATGATCCTTTGACCTGGCCTTATGAAGTAACAATTTTCGGCTTTATCTGGACTACTATTTTAGGGGCATGCTATGCAAGAAGGGCTAAAGAGCATGTGGTTTTCGGTATTGTCTATGATAAAATGAAGCCCCGCGGGCAGCTTGTATTCAGGCTTTTAGGTAATGCCCTTATCTCCGTTGGTCTTATAATAGCATTCGGCCCCACATATGATTATATACAATTTATGGCTTTCCAGAAATCCACTGTACTTAAGATACCATTTAACATTGCCTTTTCTCCCTATATTGTTTTCAGCATCATAATTATAGGTCGTTCTGTGTATGATATTTTTCTCGATTTCAGAAAATTGGCAAGGGGGGAAGTATAGTATGAACATTGCACTTATTGTGTTTCTTATCTGTTTTGTTCTCATCTTTGTTATTCGTATTCCGATTGCACTTGGAATGATTGTAACTTCTATCTTTTACATGCTTGTTAAAGGGCTGGATATGGGGCTTGTGGCAAATCAGGTTCTCACAAATCTCTTTTCCAAATACATCCTTATGGCTGTTCCTCTGTTTATTTTTACTGCAAAAATAATGAATACGGGAAGAGTAACCGAGATGGTATTTAAATTCGCCAGTTCTCTGGTGGGCAAACTAAAGGGAGGAATGGGGCATGTTAATGTTATAGCTTCCATAATATTTTCAGGCATGACAGGTTCTGCTGTCGCGGATGCTTCCGGCCTCGGCATAATGGAAATAGAAACTATGCGGGACCACGGCTATGATGACGGTTTCAGCTGTGCAATAACAGCGGCATCTGCGACAATAGGACCGATTTTCCCTCCGAGTATACCGATGGTTTTCTATGCGATGCTTTCCGGAGCTTCCATAGGAGACCTGTTTTTAGGGGGTATGGTGCCTGGTATTCTTATCGGAGTAGCGCTGATGTTATATATAGCATTTATCGCCAATAAACGTAATTACCCGCGCGGGGAAAAATATACATTTAAACAGTTTGCTGTATATACATTCAGGGCTATTCCCGCACTTATGACTCCGGTTATACTGCTCGGCGGGATATATACCGGCGTTGTAACACCTACGGAGGCAGGTGCTCTTGCAGCTTTTTATGCGATAATAATATCGATATTTGTCTATAGAGCAATGGGGCTTAAGGAGCTTCTTCAGGTTATTGTTGAAACGGTAAAAACAACAGGCATTATCTCTCTCATCGTAGGAGCGGCATTTACCTTTTCATATATTGTTGCTTATGAACATATCCCGCAGGTAATTGCAGGTTTTATGCTCGGTATTACGCAGAATAAATATGTACTTCTTATGATAATAAATGTCTTATTTATACTGCTGGGAATGTTTATCGATACCTCAACGATTATTGTTGTTTTTATTCCCATGGTTCTGCCGCTTGTTAAGACATTAGGCATAGACCTCGTACATTTCGGAGTTGTGATAGTACTTAACATGATGATCGGCCTGTCTACACCCCCAATGGGAATGCTCCTGTTCATCGTATCCGGTATCTCGGGCACTTCATTACAGATTATCATTAAGGAAATATTTCCGATGATAATTGTACTTCTTGTAGTACTTTTACTTGTTACCTATATTCCTGAACTGGTTCTCTTTATACCCCAACATTTCGGCTT
>JAADHF010000118.1:0-18896 GCA_013151965.1 Spirochaetota bacterium | reverse complement strand
GGAAAAAGAAAAATGAAAGTGCTGAAATTAAGAAATCATATTCCGGTCGGAGGGCCTGCACGCCGTGAACCTGCGGATGGTACGGAAACCGGTATGCGGGTATCGCTCGGTTTTGAGCCGAAATGGTTTTGTCTCCGCTGTAATACTAATTTTTCTGAAAAATGGCATAAGAATCCCATATACAGGTATCAAAGCCTTAAAAAAATGAAGCATGAACTTGTTAAGGCATTTCCCTCTGTACCTTACTGGGATGAAAAAAACACTGAAGATCTTGCAACAATTTCCGGCATATACGGTTCTTATGTTGTTCCGCAAATTTTTGGTATACCTCTGCGTTACAACAGCGAAGCATGGCCCGAACTTGAGCCTGAGAAAAAACTTACAATTTCGGAGATTGATAAACTCGATATAGACGGGCTGCTTAGCGGACCCTTTACAGAGGAATTGTTCAGCCAGATGGAAGTTATACAGTCGGAATGGGGTAAGATTCATGGATACCTTAACTGGCAGGGAGTATTGAACAACGCCTTCCACCTCAGGGGGCAGGAGATATTTCTCGATATCTTTGATAAGCCTGATTTTGCACATCACTTTTTCTCATTGATTTCTGATGTCATGATAAGAATGGCAAAGGCGGTTCAAAAAAAGCAGCGGGATTCCGGCTTTTATATCGATCAGTTCAGCGTCAGCAACTGTGTTGTAAATATGATATCACCGAAGGCGTACAGAGAATTTATTTTCCCCTGTGATACGAAAATCGCACATCAATTTGAACGTTTCGGCTGTCATACCTGTAACTGGGATATCACTCCATATATAGACTCATTAAAGGAACTGCCCAAACTCGGATATATTGATATGGGCATGATGTCGGATCTGCCGCGTGTTCGGAAGACTTTCTCCACAGCCCGGCGGGCTGTAATGTACTCGCCTGTAAAACTTAAAGATGCAGGTTTACCGGAAATCAGAACCGATATGGAAAAAATACACAGGGAATTTTCACCCTGTGATATTGTTATGGCCGATGTGCAGTTCGATACACCGGATAAAAGGGTAAATGATCTGCTTGATATATGCAGAAACCTGGAGGCTCATTAGCAGACGATGAATAAGAAGGAGTGTCCCAATATTCTTTTTATCATCACCGATCAGCAGCGCCGTGATTCACTCGGCTGTTACGGTGCGGACTGGGTTAAGACTCCAAACCTCGATGGACTGGCACGGGATGGTATGATGTTTAAAAACTGTTATGCCAATAATCCTGTATGTACCCCCAGCCGGGCAAGCATTTTTACAGGCAAACCTGTTACGTCCCACGGTGTGTACAGGCTGCATGATATTCTTCCGGAGGATGAGGTTCTGTTTACAAAACATCCGCAGGGAACTCATGGAGGAACTTACAGACTGGATGTTGAAACAGGAATTGACTCACGGAAGCCGCGGCGGAAGTGCCTTTCCGAAAAGAAGAGACAGACTGGTAAATATAATAGTATAAAGATCTTATAAGGAGTTAAATATTATGAAAGAATTAAAAGGAATTGTACCTGCTGTTATCACGCCTCTTAAGAGCAGCGGCGCAATAGACGAGAAACTCTTTGCAAAACAGGTGCAGTATCTCTCTGATTCGGGCGTTGACGGATTTTTTATTAACGGGACAACAGGGGACGGTCCCCTTTTAAGCAACGGTGAAAGATTGGAAACCCTGCGGATTGCAAGAGATATTACCGGGGGGAAACAGTTTCTCTGTGCAGCATCCGTTCATCCCTCGACGGATGAGGTTCTTAAAGAGATCAGGACATTTGAATCATTGGAACCTGATTTTATCGTGGCTGTTACGCCCTTTTATTATTCTGTCTCGCAGGAAGCTATTGTGGAGCATTTTAAAATAATTGCTGCATCTTCGCCTTTTCCTTTGATTATCTATAATATACCGCAATGTACCCACAATAAAATATACTACGAAACTCTATTTGAACTTGCGAAAATAGAGAACGCAGTCGGCATAAAAGACAGCTCGGGAGATTTTATTACATTTTCCCGATGGTTATACAGCGATTTTACCGGACGTTTATCCGTAGTTCAGGGGGAAGATTACCTGGACGGTCAATCTTTAAATGCCGGAGCTGACGGTATTGTCAGCGGGCTCTGCAATGTCTGGGTAAAACCTTATGTGGAGATGATAGATGCATCGGCAAAAGGCGATTGGAAGCGGGTACACACACTTCAGGCTGAAATTAATAAGCTTTATCGTATTATCGAGACTGTTAACGGCAGGGTTCTTCCTGCCATCAAAGCCGGTACAACTTTGATGGGCAGATCCTCTCACTGGTTAAAAATCAGGGGCGACGAGCTTAAACCGGATGAGATAAAGAAAATCGAGAAGGTTATAAATAATTTAAATTTGACGGACTAAAATCCTGTTCTTTTGCTAAGTAATATTATCCGGTCTTAAAGCCTTCCGGCTGTTGTTTATCATAGTCTCTAGATGAGAGACGGTTTGTGTGTATTCGGACCGTCCGGAGCAGTTGTCTTTTTCCAGGGGATCTTTCTGGTAGTCGAAGAGTTCCCTGTAAAGAATCTGCTTTTCTCTGTCTAAGTAAACCGTGTACCTGTAGCGGAGGGTACGAACAGAATGAGCGATTTCGTATACCTGAAGTCTGTCATGCCACATGTGTTTACGATGAGCGAATACAGCTTTTTTCCATGTTCGTTCCGGGTTTTTAATCAGGGGAAGAAAACTGTCTCCTTCCAGCCATTCCGGTTTCTTCAGCCCGCATAGATCGCAGAGTGTGGGAAAGATATCCACATGTTCCGTAAGAGCGGATATCCGGCTTCCCGGAATCTTGCCTTTAACCGGAGGTGTACGGATGAGAAGAGGTACGGCCAGTGAAGTATCCCAGAGGTTGTGTTTCCCCCAGTATCCATGCTCGGCATCATGAAATCCATGATCGCTGGTCAGAACTATAATGGTATTCTCATATAGGCCGCGTTTCTTAAGGCCCGAAAGGATAAGGCCTGTCATGGCATCAATGTAGCTGATGGCCGCATAATGACCGTGTAGAAGTTCCATTGATTGTTCTTTATTGGCATGCCATGGCTGTTCATACCCGTTTTGTGTATAGTACTGTACAGGTTCGGAATCGCCTTCGACCCATTCCGGACTGTTAAAGGGAGGTTTATCGTATGGAGGGAGTGTCAGGGAATTACGGTCATAGAAATCCCAGTATTTCCCGGGGCTGTTAAACGGAAGATGACCGGCTGTGAAACCTGCGGCAAGAAAAAAGGGTTTACTGCCGCTTAAGTTGTCGATCCGCTTTAGAATGCGGACGGCAGTTTGTCCGTCGAAATAGGCGTCATCCGGAACATCCCCTGCTTCCACAGGGGGGCCCTTGAACTTACGCAGATTTGAAGGTTTTAAAAGTTCCTGATCGCTCAATCCGGCTGCACGCAGCCGGGCAAGACGTTCCTCTATGAGTTCTATGGAATCTTTGTTGAGCCAGGGATTGGGTGAAGCCTGTTGTGCAATTCGAATCCAGCGTTTCTCTTCCTCCGGTAAACCAGGTCTCCAAAAAGGCTCGCTCCATGACAGCGGGTCATCCTTATCGTGATACACAAGCCCTGCTCCGAAAGTATGGTAGCCGTGAAGGCGGAACAACTCCGGCAGAGAGCTGAAATATGAACCCATTTTTTTCCTGAAATTAGTAAAGAAAGGCTGATTGTTGTAGCGCTCAGTTGTTAACGGTCTGCAGCCTGTAAAGATATTTGCTCGCGACGGGCCGCACAATGGCCACTGGCTGAAATGATTATCGAAAACAATCGATTCATCTGCCAGAGAATCAAGGGAAGGGGTTATAATCCGGTTATTTCCATTAAAGCCGTAGCGCCGGCCGATGTCATGAGTAATTATAAAAAGTACATTGGGCGGGTTTGTTTCTTTAAGGATACCTTATCCTTCCCATTGTTTTTGTCCATGGATCAATCTGCCGGTTTAAAGCGGATTGTAAAAAATAAAAAAACGTTCATACTAAATATTTATTAAGAGTTCCGGAAAATATCTTAAGGTCTATCGGTTTTACTATATAATCGGTACACCCGGCTTTTATTGCCTTGTCTTTGTCGTCCTGCATAGCATAGGCGCTTAATGCGATAACGGGAATATCCCTGAAACATGCATCATTTTTAAGTTTTTTTGTTGCGGAAAGGCCGTCCATTCCCGGAAGATCTATATCCATCAGTATAAGGTCAGGGCGTGTTTTTTTAATAATTTCAAATGCCGCTTCGGCAGTTTCCGCTGTAATTGCATTATAATGATTTAACTCTATTAGTTTTTTAATAAGTTCCCTGTTAAGTCTGTTGTCCTCTACTGCCAGTACGGTTTTCATATATATCCGGATATCTTACGTAATATATTGTCATCTGTCAATAATCAATATTAAGAATCATTTTTATTCGTATTTTGCAGGAGCTTTCTTTTCCTTGCTAAAGGACGATTATTGTGGATAATAGCCTGATATAAAATAACATAAGATGTTTTAAAAGGAGCAGAGTGTATTCTAATGCGGCGGAAACTGCAGGATAAACATAAAACCGATTATAATTTTAAAATGCTTGCAACGGCAGTTTATATACCTGTTTTTTTTGTGTTTATAGGGAGAGCAATGTTTATACCTTTTCTGCCTATTTATGCAAAAACTTTCGGGGTATCGGTCGGTGCGGCAGGATTTATTGCCGGTATAATGGCGATAAGTGTATTCCTGTTCGATCTGCCTGCGGGTATAATTATTGAAGATTTTGGAGAACGAAATGCTCTTATCATAAGTACTGCAGGAATTGCTTTTCTTCTCCTGCTGGCGGGAATTTTAAAAAGTATTGCCGCTCTTACAGTGATACTCCTTTTATTCGGTGTACTTAATTCGATACTCATGGTCGGACTGCTCTCTCTGCTGCGCAGAGTTACCGCGGAATCCGGGAGGGGAAGGAAAATATCTTCATTAGGAGGACTCCAGCGGTTAGGGAGGCTTATCGGACCGGTTGCAGGCGGTTTTCTGGCAGAGTATTCCGGCTATACTGCAGTTTTTTTCTCTGCGGCCGGGTTTACTCTGGTTTCGACTGTTCTTATTATATTTTTTATGCCGGAGTTTAAAAAAAGCCGAAAAACAGGAATGCATTCCTTCAGCATAACCGCAATAACAGAAGAATTAAGCAGGTACAGGAAAATTTTGGCTACGGCCGGTGTGGTTATGATATTTTTAAGTCTTATACGAAAAGCAAAGCAGATTGTTATACCCCTGTGGGGCAGTAACATCGGACTTGATGCCTCCAGGATCGGACTTATTATAGGTATTGCATCCGCTTTTGATATGTTCATGTTTATGCCCGCCGGCTTTGTAATGGACAGGTTCGGCAGAAAATATGCACTCGGTTTCTCTATGCTGGTTCTCTCCCTCGGCATTGCGTTACTTCCCTTAAGCAGAGGTATTGTACCTTTCTTTATCTTTACAGTTTTAATAAGCATAGGTAACGGATTTGGAAGCGGCATAAATATGACCTTCGGGGCAGATCTGGCGGGCAGAGGGAATATTGGAATTTTTTTGGGTTTGTGGAGACAAATTTCCGATTTTGGAAGTATCGGTGCACCGCTTATACTGGGTCTTATAACAGATACGGCATCTCTTACTGTAAGTATGATGATCTTTGCAGGTATCGGCTTTGGCGGATTTGTTTATATGCTTGTTACGGTTACCGAAACCCTTCGAAACAGAAAAGGAAAAAAGCGGGATAGTACCTGACATTATTCGCACTATACCATATTTCGTGTTAGCTTAATCGCTCCGGAAAGTGATCTGTAAACTCCTCTGTTTTAATCCGTTGTCATAACCCGGATTTCGTGCAAAATAAGTATTGTGGAAAGTCAATACGAATCAAGGAGATAGCATTGGTTGTTAAAAGAGAAAAAACATCTGTAAAAGACCTTGGGAATGGAATATCAAGACGGGTAATGAACCGGGGCGGAAAGCTGATGATAGTGGAGTTTGCCTTTAAAAAAAGCGCCGAAGGTTCTGTGCATTCTCATCATCATGAACAGATAGGTTTTGTTGTATCCGGCTCCGGTATTTTTACACTTGATGGAAAAAAGACAAAGGTTATGGCGGGTGATTCTATGTATATACCTCCGGATACTCCGCACGGGTTTAAATCGTACGAAGAAAATACTGTTTTAGTGGAGACATTTACTCCTCAGCGTGATGATTTTTTAGAATAAAGGGCGGTTTATCCAACCCCGGCAGTATGTTATTACCTGTTCCGTTTAAGTACGGAATAAGAACATTCGGTTTCAATGGTATCCTGCTCTGATATATAATACGGTATGCTAAAAACAATCAAAAATGTAAAGGTTATACTTGTTTCTCCCAGGGACAGCAGAAATGTCGGCGCAGTATGCAGAGCCATGAAAAATATGGGCTTAATGTCGCTTAGGATTGTCATGAAAAATCTGATAGATCCCAAAACGGCAGAGATTCTCGCAGTACATGCTGCTGACATTCTGGATAATGCCGAAGTTTTTTCCGATCCTGCCGGAGCTGTAAAAGGGGCATCGCTGGTAGCCGGAATTACCAGGAGAAGGGGAAAAAGAAGAAAGTATTTCAGCTATTCGGCGGAACAGGCTGCGGAAAAGATTGCGTCCCTTAAGGAAGGCTGGACAGCTTTGATGTTCGGTAATGAAGCATCAGGATTAACGGAAGAGGAACTTTCTCTCTGCAACATTGCAGTACGCATTCCCTCTTCGGCTGTATTCCCCTCCCTTAATCTTTCTCATGCCGTTCAGATAGTCACATATGAAATATTTAAGGCGTTCAATAAAGGTTATAATTCTTATTTTAAGCCCGTAAGCGGAGAAAGGCTTGCAGATTTAACCGGCGTAATTAAAAAATCACTTAAACAAATCGGTTTTTTTAAAATAACGGGGGAGGAGGATATGGGTATTTTCTTCCGGGATATCCTTGCCAGAGCTGAGATTTCCGCTGGTGAAGCAAACCGGATCGAGAAAGTTTTTAAAAAAATCGGAGGAATATTGACGGGAAAAGGTATCGATTAAGAAATCTAAAAACTTTCTTGACCTTAGTACTGTTAGCATCTATTATTTCATCAATATGAGAAGATTAACTTTTTTCCTATTATTTTTGTCTGTATTTTTTACCATTCAGAATGCAGGTGCCCTTACAAAAACTGATTTTGATAGTGTAGTGGATTTTTCTGTTACACTGCGGAAACTCAGTTATGCGCTTAAAGCGGACACTTCGGTTAAAATTAACCCTGAAAAATTTATTGTCGCATATGGAACCGTAACCAGTGTTTCCTTTTTGAACAGGAAAAAGGATACCTACAAAGTCAGGCTGGAGCTCGTTTCCGGTGAGTGGATAGGACTGGAGGATGTAAAAAGCTACAGAGTTTATGTGGATTTCGAAGGCCCGGATTATTACAGTATAATTCCTGCAAGAAGGCCGAGAACAATCGGCTCTAAAGTTGTAGTCAAAGATTCGCGGGTATTAATTGTTGCAAAGATTGTAAAACCCATCGAAATACCTTTAAGCGGCAAGTACTGGCTTCTTAAGGGAGTATATATCAGAAAAATCTATTAAAATCTTATATCTTTTGCCTGTATTTCTTCCGTGTCGCTTAAAAGTATGGCTCTCTCGATAACGTTTTTAAGTTCCCTTATATTCCCCGGCCAGGAGTAACTCAAAAGTTTCTCTTTGGAATCTTCACTTAAATATTGGCCGCTGTCGCTGTTTTCGGTGATGGTTTGTATAAAATGAACGGCAAGAAGTATGATGTCGGCGTCTCTTTCCGAAAGAGGCGGAATTTCTATGGGAAGTACGCCTATTCTGTAGTAAAGATCCTCTCTGAAAAAACCTTTCGCAACACGATCTTTAATATCTCTGTTGGTAGCCGCTATAATATGTATGTTAAGCGGGATAGACCGGACACCTCCTACCCTTCGTATTTCTTTTTCTTCCAGTACACGTAATAGTTTTACCTGTGTATTAAGAGGCATTTCACCGATTTCATCGAGAAAAATAGTGCCGCTGTTTGCCTGCTCGAAAAGGCCGGCCCTTGTCCTTGCATCGGTAAATGCTCCTTTTTCCGAACCAAAAAGCTCGGTTTCTATGATTGTATCCGGAAGAGCTCCGCAGTTTACAGCAATAAAGGGATGTGATGCCCTCGGGGACATGGCGTGCAGCGTTTTTGCTATTAATTCTTTACCGGTTCCGCTTTTGCCTGTAATTAAAACGGTAGAGTCCGAATTACGATACTTAACAATAAGATCCCGCACACTTCTTATACCGCTGCTGAAACCTAAAATCTTATCGAGTTCCGGCAGGGAAGCATTGCCGTTAAAATATTTTCTCATAACAAGAGTCTCTGCTGCACGCCGGATCGAACCCTCCAGCTCCTTTAATTTGTAGGGCTTTTCAACGTAATCGTAGGCACCCTTCTTTATGGCACTGACTACCGTTTTTATGTCTTTCACTGCAGTGAGCATTATTACCGGGGGAGGTGAAGAAAGTGTCTGTATCTCGCCTAAGATTGTTATGCCGTCGACATCCGGAAGATTTATATCTAAAAGAACAACATCATAGCTGTTTTTTTTAAGCTGCTCTATTCCTTCTCTGGCTGTATAGGCAGGTAAAACCGTATAATTATCAGGAAGAACCATTTTTAGTGTATTGTATGCGAAAATATCATCATCAATAAAAAGGATACTTATCATATGTATTTATTGTATTATATCTGAGGAAGTGCTAAAATCCCAGCTGTTATGCTGGAAATAAAATTATTTCTAAGATTTTTCGAAAAAGATTTTATTGTAAAACTATTATTCCTGATGCTTCTCTACTCTATTCTGCCTCTCGGTGAAATAGTGCTGCTTCTAAAACTCGGAGGCATTATAGGTAATTACCTCACTCTGGCAGTTGCGGCATCCACCGGTTTATTGGGAGTGCTTATAGCTTTAAGTGAGCTGCGCAGAACGTTAAATATGATTCGTTTACAGATACGGGATGGTGTATATCCAGGTGAAGGCTTTGTAAGCATTTTTGTAATTCTTGCCGGCGGAATATTCCTGCTTACTCCGGGTTTTATAACGGATTTCATTGGGTTCCTGCTTTTTATTCCTGCTGTCCGCATCAGGGTAGGCAGAGTTCTGACAAAGAAGATGAATGCTAAATTTAAGGAACTCTACGAATACCTTAAACTCTACGATGTTTAGGCAGGGGTAAAAAAAGCTTCTTATAATTTAAATACTCTGTATATCAAAAGCAGCAGTAAAAAGAATAGAAAGGGAATTATTCTGAATACTTTAAGAGGATGTTTTTTTAGACGTGTAAGCTGTTCAAGACCAAGGGCAAACAGGGTTTTCGAAGGCTGTTGTTCTTTTCCGGAGAATATCTCGAAACAGTTATCCGCCCATATATATACTCCCGGATTAAAATCTTTCTTATGACGCAGTATCCACTTTTCTCTTCCCCTTAGTCCCGTACCGCATATAAGGAGCGAAGGAGATGCCTTGCGGATAGCGAGGAGGATATTTTTTTCCTGTTCCTTTGTAAAAAAACCTGAGAATCTCCCCACGATTCTTAAATCGGGGAATGAGGCTTTTAGATTTCTTTCTGCCTGTTCCACATCTTCCTTTTTTGCACCAAGAAGATAAACTGTTTTATTTGTTCTCTCGATAAGGGTAAGCATACGAATAAGAAAAGCAAAGGGCCTTACTCTTGTAAGGCTGCCTGCTTTAAGAAAACGTGCTGCTGCTGCTATTCCCCTGGCGGTCGGCAGAACCAGGGATGATTCTTTAAGCATCCTGTTGTACTCAATGTCATGGCGTGCTATAAGGAGTTCCCTTACCGAAATCAAAGAAATCTGGTGTTTCTCATTGTCCTGAGTGTACAATTCTAAAAGCTTAAGAGCCGAGCCTAATGTGATTTCGTCTACCGGAACACCGAGTACTTTTCTTCTTATTCTGCCGGATGCTTTGTTGTTTAAATTATTATCCAAGGATCAACTCCATACTAAGGTTACGATGTTTTATATTCTGTTGCAAGTCCTTCGTGCAATCTCCATGAATTTCGCTCTGAGTGTATCATTTTTACAGCGGCAATTGCATAGATTGCAGCTGTTTCCGTACGCAGGATGGTATTCCCCAAAAAAGCGGAGTACATTCCCGCCTTCCGCAGCATAGCGGTTTCGTCTTCGGAGAACCCGCCTTCCGGTCCTATGAGGATTCCTATACTGTTAATATCCCTGCATAAGATCCTGTGCAAACCGGTATTGTATTTACTTTCAGGATGAAAAAAGACAAATACATCGAATCCGGAACTATACGGAGATTTTTCCGGAACCGTTGTACAGATATCCTTTAAGGATATGGGTTTCTGAATTCCGGGTATTTTAAGAGAACCGCTCTGCTGGACCGCTTCCCGTGCTATCCGCTGCCACCGCTTTAGTTTGTTTTCCGGATTTTTTTTCGTTTCAAGTACGGGTACGGTATACCGGCTTATTACAGGGATTATGCTTGTTACTCCCATTTCCGTAGCCTGCCTGATAATAAGGTCCATTTTTTTTCCCTTCGGAATACATTGATAGAGGTTTATATGTAAAGGAACAACAGCAGATAATCCGACGCTGTAGTCGGGGAGCTCGACGGGCCGGAGACGTATCTGCTGCTCATTGGTAGTCAGGATGATAAGCCTGTATAGTTTTCCTCTTCTGTCGATGCCCTTTAATGTATCACCTTCCCTTAGACGTAAGACATGCGAGAGGTAATGGAATTCCCGGCCTCTGTTAATAGTGAGTTCTTCACCTTTAAAATCCTCAGGCAAAAGGAAGTGTTTCATATTTTCTATGAGTTGATAAGCTGTACAAGAACGGTTCTGTTCCTCGGTCCGTCGAATTCACAGAAGAAAATACCCTGCCATGTGCCGAAAGCCATATGTCCGTTTGTAACCGGTATATATACGCTCGGGCCGATAATCGATGCCTTTATATGTGCCGCGGAATTTCCCTCTAAGTGCTCATAGTGATCTTTAAAAGGAATTATCTTATCGAGTTCGAAAACTATATCCCTCGGAACGGAGGGGTCTGCATTCTCGTTTATGGTGACGGCAGCTGTTGTGTGAGGGATATAAACGATACATGCACCCTCTGTTACCCCCGATTCTGTCAGAATCTTTGATACTGTACCGGTGATGTTAACGAATTCCGTCCTCTTTGAAGTTCTGATATTAAAACTTTTCATTTATCTATCCTTATAGCATTACTCTATAATGATGCCGCATCCGATAAGCCTGAATTCGCCTGCACTGACTTTTCCCATTCAGGCTTATTGCGGAGTGCTCTGCCTCCATGATTACTTCCGGAGCTCCCCTACGGCAGCCTTTAAAACAATATCATAATCAAGATCATAAACCGGCGGATTATTATTGGTTCTGTTTCTTTCATTTCTAATGAGCTTTTTTATATAACGTTCATCGAGTTTGATTTTATCCTTTTCTAATTTTTTCATGAATGATATAACATCCGGCTCGGCAGTTTTCGGATGTTCCTTGACAAAGTTCTTTATATAATTCCCATTAAGCAGTTCGGACAGCTCTTTCTGCTCCTCTTTGGAGAGCTCTTTTTCCTTAATAACCTTATCAGGTATAATTCCGATCTTATCGATACTGATCCCCGACGGAGTATAGTATTTGGCCATTGTGAGTTTAAAACCGGAGTTGTCTATTCTCCTTACCTGCTGAACAGAACCTTTGCCGAATGTTTTTTCTCCCATCAGTACGGCACGTTTTGTGTCTTTTAATGCGCCTGCAAGAATCTCCGATGCAGAGGCGGATCCCTTGTCCACAAGTACAATAATCGGTACCTTTTTATCTACAATAGTGTTCCTGGCCGATGCTTTGTATATCTTGTCTTCCGAGGCTATTCTGCCCCGGGTACTGACAATTGTACCGTTGGAGAGAAAGTAGTCGGCAACACGATAGACCGCATCCAGAAGCCCGCCCGGATTGCTCCTTAAGTCGATAATCATTGATCTGTAGTTGTTCTGTTTAAAGTATTCAATAGCTTCCTTAACCCGAACAGGCGTTATCGGAGTAAATTGAGTAATTCGAAGGTATCCGATTCCTCCTGGAATCATAGCTCTTTTTACTGTCGGGACTTCTATGATTCCGCGTGTTATTTCTACATTAAAGGTTAAATGCTCACCTCTCAGTATGGTAACTTCCACCTTTGTCCCGGGCTTGCCCCGTAACTTATTAACAACCTCGTTTATTTTAAGGTCAACGGAGGATTCGTTGTTTATCTTTACTATAATATCTCCTGCCGAGATACCTTCTTTGTATGCGGGAGAGTCCTCTATGGGAGCAACAACAAGAACCCCGTTATCCACTTTCGTAATTATTAATCCCACGCCTCCGAAACGGCCGGTTGTCGTATCTGTTAGCTGGCGCATCTCATCGGCTGTAAGATACATGGAGTATGGATCCCCCAGTGATTCGAACATTCCTTTAAGGGCACCGTCTATAAGCTTTTTTGGCTGTACTTTGCTTTCGTCAACATAGTTATCGCGGACAAACTGAAAAACATCGTAGAACAGGCCAAGGTATCTCTGTGCATCCGCCTCTTTATTGGCGGCAAGAGCCTTCGGCGCAAAACTTAAAATTACAATAATAGAAAGTAGAACGGCTGTTACGGAAATCCAGATTATACGTTCTTTTGTACGTTTTCTTACATCATTTTCTTTCATATTTTCTCCAGAATTATGCACTATTCTAATAATGAGACTGAGTTTGTCAATGGCATTAACTACTTGACTTGTTAATACATCAAAGTTACACTCCGCCTATACATGAAGAGCGGTCGTCTTAAACTTCTAATTGCCCTTATATGGGAATTTATCAGGATATTTCTTATATTCATAGCAACTATATCGATTTTTTTTACAGTCGTAAAGAGGAACGGTACTTCTCTGTACTGGCTGATTTCTCTGGGTTCTTTTCAGCTTCTTCCGATTGCAGCACTTGTGTTTGCCTTTTTCGATGAGAAAAAATACGGAGTGGTTATTAAATTTGTATGCCTTGCGAAGCTGATAAATCTATTCTCCCTCTTTCTGATAGTTCTGAATACTCCGCTTGGAATTCTTATAAATCCTGTCCGGTCTCCTTTTAATCCTGTTATGCTTACCTTTATACCTTTTCCTATCTATCGTGTTCATTTAATTGTTTTTCTTTTCTTTTTTGATTTGATTTTCCTTATCATTTTATTATCATATAAAACAGAAAACAGCGGATTAACAGAGGTTAGAAAGCAATATGGTTCTAAAACTGTTAAGATTGCAGATAAGTCGGACGGACTGCCTGACTTCGAGGAAGTGGATTTAGGAAAGACTGGTAAAGGAGAGCAGTAAATGCACATACTGCCGATTGCAAGCGGAAAAGGCGGTGTTGGAAAGTCTGTTATCGCGGCAAACCTATCTCTTGCAATTGCAGAAGCCGGGAAAAGAGTAGTGCTTGCAGACCTCGATTTAGGCGGGTCCAATATTCATACGATACTGGGACTGCGTTCGGTAGAAAGGGGATTAGGTACTTTTTTAAGCGGCAGAAAACTGAAATTCGATGACATCTTAATACAAACCGGTTATGATGGTCTTAAGTTTATCCCGGGTGATGCGGAAATACCGGAAATAGCCGATTTAAAAAGTTACCAGATGAAAAGACTAATCCGGAATCTTACCAGCCTGGATACGGATTATCTGATACTCGACCTTGGGGCAGGGACACACAGAAATGCTCTGGACTTTTTTTTGATATCCGGCAGGGGAATCATTGTAACGAATCCGACCCTTACGGCGATTTTAAATGCATATCTTTTCTTAAAAAACTCTGTTTTCAGGCTTATGGGTTCCGCGTTTCCGAAACAGTCTCCTGCCAGCCGCTACATATTGTCTTTAAAAAAAGAGGGCCGCCTTCTGCAGCGTATCTATATTCCGCAGCTTCTATCTAAAATAAAAGAAGAGGATAGGGATAGTTATGACGCCTTTACGGTTTTGGAGAAAAAATTCAGGCCCACCCTGATTCTTAATATGATCGATGATCCTGATGATGCCGAAAAGATCGAAAAATTAAGAAGATCAACAAGAGAATATCTTAATGTGGAACTTGAGCATTTAGGGATAATTTACAGGGACGACCTGCAGGACATTGCGTTAAGTTCAAGACTCCCGATTATCAAGTATAAACCTGATTCCATTATTTCTCAGGCTATTTACCGTATCGCGGATAAAATTCTGCAGAAAGAAGGTGAAACAGAGGATACACTGGAAATTACTACACCGGAGGAGAGTTATCAAGTTGCGGAAATGGAGGCGGAAACAGATTTCCAGGTAAGAATGCAGAATCTGGAAGAGCTTCTTCATTTCGGAACCCTTACAACGGGAGATCTTGTGGAGACCATAAGATCCCAGCACTTTGAACTCCAGCATCTTAAAAAAGAAAACCAGCTTCTTAAAACAAAGCTGGTACGTGCTGCCAGTGACGGATTTAAAGTGTAAAGGGAAAAGCAGACAGAAGATCATATATAATGCCGTTACAGATTGAATTTGTAAGAATGCTTTTTTATTTCCCCTTATCCGGTTGCCGGTTCTTACTATTATATCTTGTACGTCTTTAAGGGATAGCTTTAATTATGAGTGATAATAAGGTTCTGTTTAAAGGCACCATAATACTCGAAATCAATGAAACCGGGACGAAAGCCGATCTTACCTTTAGACCGGATGAAAAAGGCGGCAGTTGGACGCGGGGAGGATTAATACAACTTTTCGAAGAGAAAAATATAAAGGATTCTCTGGATCCGGGTGCACTGGAGGATGCAATTAAGCGATTTGCAGAGCTGAAAGAGGGAGAGCTTAAATTTACCATTGCACGGGGAATAGAACCGGGGCGATCCGAACCCGGGAAGATACGATGGGAGAGTTTGACAGTTCCTGATGACAAAAGAGCGGAAGCGGAAATGATGTTAAAAGAGGCCCCGTCCCCTGAAGTCTATGAAATACGTGAAAAAATGATAAAAATTGAAAAGGTGGAAAAGAAAAAGTCTTTACTGCCCTTTATGAAGGCAAAGGAAGAAAAGACAGTACTGTGGCAGAAGAAAGATGAACGGAAACGGATAGATGTCGAGGAAAAAGTAGAGGCCTATGGTTTTGTCGGTGAGGATCAGCTCCTTGCAGTTGTCGAAGCTGGTAAACCCGGCACAGCAGGAAGAACTCTCTCCGGCAAGACTATTAAACCCCCGGAAGCAAGGGATATAACAGTTTTTGCGGGCAATGGTGTAAAGATTTCAGGCAAAGAAATAAAAGCAGAAATGGCGGGTCTGGCAAGACGGGGGAGCAACTGGATAGATATAATAGCGTATCTTCCTCACAGAATTGAGATTAAAAGCTCAAAGGACAATACCGACTGCCTGATGGATTTTATACCCGGATTTACGGATAATTCCGTACCTGATATCGCAGGAATTCTTGCGGATTGTGAGAAAATCGGATTTAAATGTGAGGTATTAAAATCAGAGGACGAGATAAAACAAATCATTAATGACAGTATAAATAACGGAATACAGCTTAAAAATTATTCGTTAAACAAGTCGGAAGAATCACAAATTATTATTTCCGTTTCTCCTGATAAGTGTAAAGCGGAACTTACTTTAAAAAAGGGAACGGGACAGGGTAAACGGCTTACACTGAAAGAGATAAGTGAAAAAATCAATGGCTATAAATTTAAAGGCATGGATGGCGAAAAGATAAAAAAAGATATCCTTGATTTTTATAACAGCAATAATCAGGAGCTTAAAAAGTATGTGCTTGTTGAAGGAACAGAACCGGGAGAGGGAGAAGACGGAGAAATAAAGTGTGAGTTTAATTTTATTAGTGAAGAAGAAACGGCAAAATTAAAAAAACAGGCGGAAGCAGGAACTGCAGAACTTGCCGAAATTAAATCCCTGGATAAATTCCCGATTTCTTCCGTGGAGAAAATCGGATTTGTCGAGAAGGGAACAAAGGTGGCATCCATCGTTCCGCCGGCTAACGGAAGGCCGGGAAAGGATGTTTTCGGCAAAACGATTCCGGGGAAAAAGGGGAAAAAGGCAAAATACAGGATATTCGAGAATCTTCTAATATCTGCAACACAGGTTACTTCAAAGATTAACGGCATTATTGAATCAGGAGAAGTTAAAGGAGAATTACAGCTTCGTGCAAGACCTTACAAGAATGGTAATGCAACAGTTACTATATCCGGTGATGCCATGAAGGCTTTCCTTACCATAGTATCCCCGCTTGGTTCCGGTACACCCATCGATTACGATACCGTGAAAAAGATAATAGATGAGGAGGGAATCAAAAAGGGTATCGATGATGAAGCCGTAAAAAACGCCGTAGAAATCTCATCGAGGGGAGAGCCTGTGGAGAATCTTCTTATAGCACAGGGTAAACGTCCCATAAATGATATGGGGAAAAAGCCTGTATTCCATGTTCAATTTGCTTCGGGCAAAAGGGTGACCATTCGAAAGAACGGCAGGGCTGATTATAAGAATAAGGATCTTATAACTACAATTGTAAAGGGTCAGCTTCTTGCCGAGGTCGATGTATCCGATGTCACGGCAGAGGACGGCTGGGATATTATGGGCAATACTGTGCCGGCTGTAAAACATTCGGAAATTGTGCTCGAGGCCGGAAAGAATGTTCGTAAAGAAACGGATAAAGGCGGAACGTTAAAATTTTTTGCAGAAAAAGACGGGGAACTTCAATATGAAAGAAATATAATAGAGATTCTGGAAGTTCATACAGTAGCCGGCGATGTCGGCATTGCTACCGGCAATATTAATTTTTCGGGGACTGTTATAGTAAAAGGTTCTGTCCTGGATGGTTATCAGGTGATAGCCGGTGGTGACATTGTAGTCGAAGAAAACGTACAGGCAGCGCTTCTCTCTGCAGAGGGTTCCATAATCATTAAAAACGGTGTAAAAGGGGCCGGCAGAGCAATTTTACGGACAAAGAAGAATATAGAAACGGCTTTTATCGAACAGGCTACTGTGCTTGCAGTCGGCGATGTTAAGGTTTCGGGGAGCTGTTTACGATGTAAAATTAAGTGCAATAACAAAGTGATTTTAGAATCGGATAAAGGCAACTTTGTGGGCGGAGAAGTCAGGGCTAAGAGTGGAATCGAGGTGATGAATTTAGGTTCGGAAAGCTGGGTAAAAACTGCAGTTTCCTTCGGTCAGGATTACCTTGTGGGTGACAGACTGCAGCTCGAAGAAAAGGAGATAGATAAACTGAAACAGTACGTTGTAGAACTTGATGCTTTGATGAAAAAAATAGAAAAATCGGGTGGAACCGATAATGAGACGATGGAAAAGCTGCGCAGGGGAAAGGTCCATGCTCTTAAAGTAATGGAGAAAAGGAGCCACAGAGTGTTTACCCTGAAGGAACGCTTCGAAGAGCATATTCCCTCCGAAGTAAAGGTACGCGGCACTGTTTATCCGGGTGCCGTGCTTGAGAGTCACGGAAGATTCTATGAATTTAAGGAACCGAAAAAGGGTATTGCAATGCTTTTTAATGAAAAATTGGGATTAATTGAGGAGGAAAAAGAATGATAGGTTACCTGTTGTATCCCTCGTGGATAAAGCCTGAAGTTATACCGGGATTACCGATCCGCTGGTACGGATTGATGTATCTCGTCGCATTTATTATATCGTACCTGCTTTTTAAGTATCAGATAAAAGAAAAAAAATTAGAGGTAAATGACGATGATGTTTTAAACCTCTTTTTCTGGGCTATTATCGGACTTTTAATCGGCGCACGTGCATTTGCCGTTACCATATATGATCCTACCGGATATTATCTTCGGCATCCCCTGCAGATTATAGTCCCTTTTGCAAGGGTAAACGGCCGTCTCGTATTTACCGGGATTCAGGGCATGTCGTATCACGGCGGGCTTGTAGGGGTTTTAATTGCCTCTATCGTTTACTGCCGTGTAAAAAAGATTAATACACGGGAATGGGGCGATATGGCAGTTGCTGCAATTCCTCTGGGGTATACATTCGGCAGGCTCGGCAATTTTATCAATGGAGAACTATACGGGCGTGTTACAACGGCACCGTGGGGAATGGTTTTCCCCCATGCTCAAAAGTTTCCCGCATCGGAACAGTGGGTACAGGACTTTGCGGCTAAGGTGGGGATAAATACCGCCGGAATGAGTATGGTAAATCTCCCCAGGTATCCTTCTCAGCTTTTCGAAGCCTTTTTCGAAGGTTTTTTCCTGTGGATTATCATGTGGTTTATCTTACGAAAAATGAAGACTTTTAAAGGATTCCTTATTTCCTCATATATAATCGGCTACGGTGTAATCAGGTTTTTCATCGAGTACATAAGGCAGCCGGATATCGGAATAGGTTATCCCATACAGTTTGTTCATTTAAATAACCCGGTTTATCAGTTTACGCCGTGGAATTTTACAACAGGCCAGATACTTAATTTTCTGATGATTACAGGCGGTGTTGTTGCAATGTTTATATTTAAAGCGGTAGATAAAAGGGAGCAGGAAACAGAGATAAAACAGGCAAAAGAACATGTGAGCCGGCGAAAGCTGAAAAAACGAATTAAATAGTTATGGGCGATACTGGGATCGAACCAGTGACTTCTACCGTGTGAAGGTAGCACTCTCCCGCTGAGTTAATCGCCCTTCTTCCATTGGAAGTTTAGACATCTATCCCTGTAATGTCAATATTTTGTCCGCCGGGATTCTGCCTAATATTTAGGAATTTTTATGAACTTTCCGGGCCCCGGGGGGCCTGTT
>JAADHF010000088.1 GCA_013151965.1 Spirochaetota bacterium | reverse complement strand
TCTATGAGGCTTACCGCTCGGGGAATTTTAAAAGGTTTGTTGTAGCGGATGTGGATAACGAACTTGTTTCGAAGGTGCGGGAAAACGGGGGCTACTACAATATAAATGTTGCCGGAAAAAACGGCATTAAGCATGAACGGATAGGTAAAATCGAGATTTATAATCCGCTTGATTCATACGGCCGTAATTGTATCATCAGGGCTGCAGGTGAATCGGATGAAATATGTACGGCGCTTCCGAGTGTCGCCTTTTATGACAGAGGAGACGCTTCGGGTGTTGCGGGGTTAACTGCAGAGGGTCTTCTTCTTAAGGGAGGAGTAAAATCAACGATTATCTATGCCGCGGAGAACAACAACCATGCGGCAGAGATTTTTAAAGAGATTTTAAGGAAGAAACTGGAAGGGGAGAGTAACGGCGGTACAAAGATCCTTTCCGAAGTACAGTGCCTTAATACCGTTATCGGGAAGATGAGCGGGGTAATACGTGATCCGGCTGTAATTGGTGAGCTAAACCTCGACAGGGTTGTACCGGGCATCGATCGTGCCGTTTTAGTGGAAGAGTTTAACCGCATACTGATTTCCCGCATTAATTTACCGGGTTTTAAGAGGGGTATTTCCGTATTTTCTGAAAAGGATGACCTCCTGCCGTTCGAAGAAGCCAAACTCTACGGACATAATGCAGTACATGCGCTTATAGCCTACCTTGCAGACTTAAAGGGTTATGTAAACATTGCGGAAGCCGGGAATGATGCCTGGATAATGAAGACAGCACACGATGCCTTTATTAAGGAATCGGGAGAAGCGCTTATTAAGAAGTACGGAAGTACCGGCGATCCCCTCTTTACGGAGGAAGGGTTTACGAACTATGCGGAAGATCTTCTAAAGCGCATGGTAAACAGGTTTTTAACTGATCAGGTAGAGCGTGTCGGCAGGGACAGGCCGAGAAAGCTCGGGATAGACGATCGAATTTACGGCACCATGGTACTCGCCCTGATGTATGGCATTAATCCTTATAATATGGCGTTAGGGGCGGCCTCCGGAATCGTATCGATGATACGGAGAAAAGACCCCGGTCCGCATAATGACTTAAAACTTCCCGAATCCGCAAACGACCTCTCCTTTAATGACATAGAATCTATTTTAGGCAGCCTGTGGGGAAGAATACCGGAGAAAGACACCGCTTTTAGATATAAGAATGAACTTATCAATCTTACATGGGACGGTTATCGAAGGTTAAAGGATAAGGGATTAATCTGATTTTTATAAATAACAAAAAGTTATCTGTATTTAATGAAATATCTATAGTCTTTTTAACTAACTTTTTTTACCTTAAAAAGTGTAATTATACTTTAAAAGTACGTTTAAATCGTGTGTATTTAAAAGGTACATAGTTTTTTTCCCGGAGTTGTTAAGCAGGAGGCATAAATGGCAATAATCGAAATGAAGAATGTTAAAAAGGTTTACCCGCTGGGAAAAACCGAAGTTGCGGCTGTAAAGGGTGTGTCCTTCAGCATAGATAAGGGAGATTTTATTTCCATAGCAGGTCCTTCCGGATCCGGTAAAACTACGATCCTTAATATGATCGGCTGCATAGATATACCTACGGAAGGGACTGTTAAGATACTCGATAAAATTACGAGCACGCTTAATGACAGGGAGATAACGAATCTCCGCCACGATGTCCTGGGTTTTATTTTCCAGTCCTTTAATCTTATACCGGTCTTAAATGTATATGAAAATATAGAGTTCCCGCTTCTGCTCGGCAGAGACAGAACGAACAATAAGGAAAAAGAGGAATGGATAGAATATCTTATGCAGGAGGTGGGACTCTTTGAATGGAAAAAGCACCGGCCGAACGAGCTTTCGGGAGGCCAGCGTCAGCGCGTGGCTATTGCGAGGGCCCTTGTAACAAAACCTCAAATTGTACTGGCGGATGAACCCACTGCAAACCTCGATTCGGAAACCGGAGAGGCGATTATTGAGTTAATGAAAAGGATGAATACGGAACTCGGGACAACTTTCGTTTTTTCCACTCACGATCCGACGATTGTAGAAATTGCAGACCATATTATCAGGCTTCATGACGGACTTATTACCAGGAACTATAAAAAAACGGATAAAGCCGCGGGGCGCGCAGGGAGGTAGAGCATGGTGCTGTTTAAAATAGCATTCAGAAATCTAAAAGAACATAAAAGCAAAACACTGATTATCGGAATTATTGTTGCAATGGGTGTTATGATTCTGCTTATCGGCAATTCTATGATGGATACGGCGGCCAAGGGTGTTCAGAAAACATACTGGGATAATTATACGGGTAATATAATGATAAGCGGATCGGTAAAGGGCGGCCTAACTCTATTCGGCCCGCAGAGTATGAACAGGATGAACGAACCTGTTCCGAAGATACCTGATTACTTCAGTGTAAAGGACTATGTGGCCTCGCTTCCGGACGTGGAGATGGTAAGCCCCCAGGCTTTCGGGATAAGTATCGTTCATGCGGAGGGAAGCGATTCCGACAGTGCTTCCACATTTACACAGCTCTTCGGGATAGATCCCGGAATGTACAGGAAGATGTTCCCTGACAATTTGGAAATTACCGAAGGGAAATTTATTCCCGAAGGAAAGGAAGGAATACTCCTGTCACAGACGGTTAAGGAATCGCTGGAGGAGGATCTGGGCAGAAGTATTAAACCGGGTGATAAAATATTATTGACGAGTATAAATGATTTAAGCGGAATGAAGATTCGCGAAGTACCGGTTAAAGGAATATTCCGGTTTAAGTACTCCAACCCCTCCCTGGACAGGATTTCTCTGATTGATATACAGAACTTAAGGGTACTAAACGGGATGACTGTGACTGCGGCAAGAGAGATTAAACTTACAAAAAGCGAAAAAAGTATATTAAATACAGTGGATGACAACAGCCTGTTCGGCGGCAGTGCCTCTTCGGATAATGCGGTCTCCGGTAATATTTTCGATGGAGATACCGGGCTTGTCGAGAATACCGTGGTTAAAACAAAAAAGTATTCGGAAAAGGCACTGCTTAATATACTGGGAAATACCGGTGCAAGAAATGCCCTTTCTAAAACCGATTCCGGTGCATGGAATTTTCTGCTGGTAAAGCTTAAAAATCCCGCAAAAGCAAACAGGGTAATACGTGA
>JAADHF010000109.1 GCA_013151965.1 Spirochaetota bacterium | reverse complement strand
GATACTTGTATAAAGAAAAAATAGAGAACCATAGAAGTTAAAAAGAAGATATGTTTGTTTTCACTTTTTATCATCCTTTTCTATATCCTTTTCAATTTGTTCTTCCTTTAAATATCCTCTATTGATTTATATCATATTAGATAACATGAATTTAATGTATATTATCATGTTTATATTATAAGTACATAAGTTTTTAATTATTATTGTTACATTTAAATGCATTGTGCGCTTTTTTCTCTTAATAGATACATAGAAGCTACGTATTGGGTCAGTAATTTCAGCAAATATACAGTAACAAAATATCCGGAATTGTTTATCAGGATAATGTGATGTTAAAGCTTTTCTCATATATCCTGCCGTAGAAAAATCTGCAGCTGTTTCAACACAGAAAACAAGCTTCTAACGCTATTTTATTCCTTTTTCGCCATATTCTCGATACCCGGATTCTGTAGTCCGGTCAGGAGTAAAGCGTCGTTTACCTCTTGTTCTATCTAAGATGAAAAATCCAAAACAATAGATTCCCATTGTTCATAGATTAAGTATAAAACGCAAAGATTGTCGATGTTGCATATTTTTATCTTACAGGTCTATCGATTATTTATTCTTCCATTCCCGTCTGGAATTCCCCGATTTTCTTTTCCCTGCTATTTCTTTTATATTTCGATCATCATATGAAATAAGTTTTATCAATTGCCGGATAATTTTAATTGATCGATCGATACTCTTCATTTAAAAGATCGTAAACAGGAGTGCCGTTTAGATTTATTCTTAAACTCTTTACAAGTTTATTCGAGTCGAGATTTATTCCGTAAGGAGTTGACGGATTTGCGGTGACGGCTACCAGCCGGTTAGAAAGCAGCACAAGTAATTCGATATTGCAGTTTTTTAGTAAATTCAGGTTTTGTGTATCGAGGAAAACTCTGGTAAAGTCTTTTACAATAATTTTGCAGTTTTTAAGTTTTAATGAGAAAATCAATTCCTCGACAGAGACATTTACCAGTGCTCCGTTCAGGATCAATGCCTTTGGATCGGGGATTTTGAGTGATTTTATCTGCTGAATATTTCCGAAGGTTTTATCCGGGGTTAATATGCCGTATTTATAATTGTGTTCAACGACGGCACCCTCCCCTTTTTCAAAGAGATCGCGTGCGTATTTAATTAAAACAGGATCGTCTACTTTCGGCAGTGTTAATTTTCTGACTTCATCCAGTGTTTTTTTTACGACAAGTTCCTCGGTATTTCCCACTACTGCACCTGTAGCTAAGACAAACCCATCAGTCAGAAGAGGGACAGCCGAACTCCTTCGATCGATTGCACCATCTATGAGAAAAAGGTCTCCCCTGTTCCGGATTAATTTTTTAATCTTTTTTAATTGAATATTTGAGTTAACTCCGACAAGCTCGATTTCGCCCCCTTTTCCGGCAGACCTGTATATATTGATATCCCCGAGTACGGTGTTAAAACCAGTTTTTTCTATAAGGGAGGCTGTTATGTCGCTTTTTTCGTAAGCCCCTGCTGCTGTTATAAAAATGCAGCCGGGGGGTACGCGGATACGCGGTTTTTTCTGTCTGGTCACGGCATCTATTTTTTCACCATCCCGTCCATACGACATCAAAACCGGTTCCAGACCTATCTCTATAGCTTCATCGATTATTTTATTAAAGGTAACAGTTTTCCCGGTGTTCTTGGCCAATCCTATAATTGCCAGATATCTTACCCTTTGTTCAATAATATAATCAATTAATCTCTTCATTTTATTATGATAAAAACGATTACACCACTCCCTTTTCTTTTAATGACAGTAATCATTAAATATACTTCTTGCTGAATATTTCTCGTAGTTTTTTATTTTCGCGCAATATTTCCAGTGTTATGGCAGCGTGCCCCTTTGTATAACCATTGCCTATAATCATGTCAACATCCCTGCCGATACCTTCCGCACCTAAAGCCGCTCTGGTAAAACTTGTTGCCATACTGAAAAAATAGATTACTCCGCCGTCTTTTACTGTTAAAATCGAGGCCATCTCTGTATTCGGAACGTTTACAGTATTAATAACAATATCCGCTAATTTTCCGTTATTGGCTTTAAGCAGCATTTCCAGCACCTCTAAAGGCCTGGTGGCATCACCATGAAGAACAAAATCAGCCAGCCCCAGTTCCTTGATCATATCGCAGCTATTGCTGCTATGTGCCAGAGCAACCACTCTGCCGGTAACACCCGCCCTTTTTTTTGCCTCATATAAGCAGAGCAATCCTGATTTGCCGCCGGCTCCGATTATAAATACGGTATCTCCCGAATTTACCCACTTTGCCGTTTGTGCGGGGGCCCCTGCGACATCGAGAGCCGCCATCACGAGTGTTTCGTCTAAATCATTGGGTAATTTTGCATATATCCCGCTTTCAAAGAGAATTGCTTTGCCTTCGACAAGAACCTGGCCTGTCTGCAGTTTTATTTCTTTTATCTTATCCAACCGCAGAGGCGTAAGCGACAGAGAAACGAGAGTTGCAATTTTATCACCTATTTTAAGGTCATGTTTCTTAAGCGATTCTCCCACATTTTCGATGGTTCCTATCAGCATTCCTCCGGAACCGGTTGCAGGATTGTGAAGCTTGCCGCGTTCTTCTACTATATCCAGGATTCTTTTTTTTATTCTTTCGATGTCGTTACCGGCCTCTTTTTTAATCTGCATAAAACTGGCCGAATCTATGTTTAACTTCCGGACATCGATGAGAATTTCATTATCGTAAACCCTCATTGTATTGTCTATTTTCCATGCCTGCTGGGGCAAAACACCTTTTGGTTCTATAACTCTCCGGTTTCCGTATCTATCGTTTTTCTCCATGGTTCTGATTCCTCCGCCTTATTCTTCTGATAATCTATTTTATATGCAGTATTTCCCGCGCCTCATCCGGAGCTGCAACATCACGGCCCAGCTCCCCGGAAAGCCTCACAATCCGGGACACTAATTGTACATTGCTTTCCGCCGGAACCCCTTTTGTATAGTAGATATTGTCCTCGAATCCTACCCTGACGTGCCCCCCCATTACGATGGCATGAGCGGCCACAGACAGCTCATAGCGTCCTATTCCTGCTGCCATCCATGTAGATTCGGAGGGAAGCAGCTCTACCATAAACAGCAGGTTTTTAATCGATGCTTTAATTGCACCCGGCACACCAAGAATAATACCGAAGTGCAGATGCTCCGGCAGGAGACCTTCTTTTTTCAGAGTAAGGGCATTATAGATGTGGCCCGGTTCGAAACATTCAAGCTCAGGAAGGATACCGAGACTTTTCATCCTTGAAGCTAAGTTTCTCATCAGGGGGAACTCGTTTACAAATACTTCGTCTCCGAAATTAACGGATCCGCAGTCGAGGCTTGCCATTTCAGGTGACAGGCAGAGCGGCTGAAATCTTTCGTCCCAGCTCATTCCGGCAGCCCCGCCCGTTGAAGGCTGAATAATTGCCTTAACTCCCAACTCGTTCATTATCATGAATGTCTTTTTAAAAACTTCTTTATCCTGAGTCGGTTTGCCGTTTTTATCCCTCACATGAACATGAATAACGGAAGCGCCTGCTTTTTCGACCCCTAGAGCAGAGTGCGCTATTTCTTCCGGGGTTACCGGCAAATTAGCGTTATCTTCTTTTGTTACCTCGGCACCACAGATAGCAGCGGTAATGATAAGTTTTTCCAAAATCACCCCTCCAGTTTATAAAAATATTATTTCACAACTATCTCCTGCTTTATGAGCAGCCTGCATTAACTGTAGATGTTACAGGCAGACAGCATACCAATTGCCGGCAGTCCGGCTTACTTCTTTTTTCTTTTTACAATAGTCTGTACAATGTAGGAGGCAACATCGGCCGGGGTCGTACCTCGCCCGAAGCCCGCATCGAAGCCTAATTCAATAGCCAGCTCCAGAGTGATCCTCGGTCCGCCCACAATCAACACAAACCTGTCACGCAAACCTTCCGCCTCTAAAAGTTCTACAAATTCCGTTAAATTTTTTATGTGAATTTCTTTCTGGGTTACTACCTGGGAAACAAGAATTGCATCCGCACCAATCTCGACCGCTTTTATTATTAATTTTTCATTGGGAACCTGACTGCCGAGATTATACACATTGAACTCCGGATAACGTTCCAGGCCGTATTCTCCGGCATACCCTTTCATATTCAGAATCGAGTCGAGCCCGACTGTGTGAGCATCGGATCCTGTACATGCTCCCACAACGGTGACTTTTCTGCCGATTTCCTTTTTGATAAAGTTGTTAATCTCATAGTAATCCATTGTGTTTGTATCAATTTCAGCCGCTTTTATTGTCGTTACATCGACGCTGTGGCTTAATTTTCCATACAGAATGAAAAAACAAAAACCTTCTCCCAGATCTTTCATCCCGACGATATCAACCTCTTCCAGCCCCATCTTATCAGCCAGGATACGGGCAGCTTCTTCTGCCTCCCGGCCGGCCTTAAGCGGAAGTGTAAAGCTCATCTGAACCTTGCCGTCATTAATTGTATCCCCGTATGGTTTAACTGCACGTCTGTCAACTTTCATCAGATACCCAGCTCCTCTTTAAAGAGATCGATGAAAGGATTAAAGTAATCACTTTCCTTTTTGATTACTCCCTTCATGCCCCTGCCCCCTTCCGGAGTGCGGGATATGACGGCAAACTTTCCTTCTTCAATTGCCTTCATAATCCCTTTTTCCGCAACCTCTTCCAACAGGTGGACAGCTTCCGTTAAAACCGTATCGGCTCTTTTCTGTACCCTTCCATTTGAAGTAAATCTTATCTCATCCTGCAGGTGACGTGCATTGTTAAAGATGTATTTTGCATTTTCGATACTTAAGGCTCTGTCGTGCAGAAAGGGGGTATGAATTGCTTCGGTAAGCATACCCAATAGCTGGATACTCTGGCCTGTCATAATGGAAGATAGATTAAAAAGGCCGTTCATAAGATATCCCTTAAAGATATCGCCTGTCATATGTTTTGTCGGAGGCATATACTTGACAGGGGAATCCGGAAATATCATGGTAACCAGCTGAGCCTGGGCGATTTCCATAAGAAAGCCGTCTTCTATGTCCGGATTTATTTCAAATGCATGGCCAAGTCCGATCTGCTCATGTTTAAGGCCCGATCTTAAGGCCAGCTCTTCATTGATAAACTGAGACGCCAGAACTACATGTGCTTCCTCGACAGCATCCGAAGTCGTAAGGTAATTATCCTCGCCCGTGTTAATTATGATACCCGCAAAGGCGTTGATCATGCGGGAGAAGTACTGATCGATAAATGTACGTTTCATATTGATATTCCGGAATAGAATCCCGTACATGGCATCATTCAGCATCATATCCAGCCGTTCCATGGCTCCCATAACGGCGATTTCCGGCATAGCCAGACCGGAACAGTAATTAACCAGCTGGATATAACGGCCGGTTTCTGCACTGACTTCATCGAGAGCATTCCTCATAAGCCGGAAATTTTCCTGGGTGGCGTATGTACCCCCGAAGCCCTCTGTAGTTGCACCATATGGAACATAATCGAGCAGGCTCTGAGCGGTGCTTCTGATTACGGCAATTATATCCGCTCCCTGCCGGGCAGCAGCTCTGGCCTGTGCTACATCCTCATATATATTGCCGGTCGCTACTATTACGTACAACCATGGTTTGGCGCCCGGGGGATATTTTTCCTGTAAAAGAGTTCTTTTTTCCCGGATTTTTCTTAAGCTGTTAACAGCTTCGACGGCTATCGGCCGGATTTTTTGTTTAATCACATTAAGCCCGTACATGGGCAGTTTAAAAAGTGATAATCGACTGTTTGCCACATCCACGGCTATTTCCCGGGCATTTTTCCCTGTTTTAAGAATTGCATTGCCAAGCCGGTAGAATACTCCTCTGCCGAGTCCTTCAACCTCTTTAATATGATCTACTATAACATTGGGGAGCGGAATGCCCTGACTGTTAACGCCGTCGATCCCCATCAGTCTTGCTACTGTTCTTTCGATAGCAGTTGTTGTGTTTTCTTCAATATGCGGCTGTATCCCGTCGGCAATAGCCTTCGATGCGTGTCTGCACCTGTTAATCAGATCTCTGTCGATCTTTAATTTATCTTTCATAACAAGATACCCTTTTCTTTTCGTGCGGACTTCTAAAACTCTGCTATTTCTACATTGCTTAAACAAAAGCAAATATAGGAATGCAAATAATATGCCACTTATATCAATTATAGATAATTTAATGTATTTTTCCAAAGAATATTTTTAGCGGATATATACGAATATAATCTGTATAAAAGCACTTTATTAATGCACGGTAATTGCTTATAGTAATTTTACAGAGGTGTATTATTTGCCGGATGCGATTCAATTATGCATCAGGCGATTTATTTATGTATCAACGCGTATATATTTGAATCTTTTTAAATGGGGGCGCTATGGTTGAGAAGGTACACTGCGAGGAAACCTTACAGGATATGCTGAATGTCAATGAGCTTGATACAATTATAGAATCCGTCTCTGACGGCATATATGTTACCGACGGAAGAGGTAAAACCTTACGGGTCAATTCTGCTTTCGAGAAGATAACCGGAATTAAGGCAGAAATGGTGTTGGGAAGATCCGTGCAGGATTTGCTTTATGAGGGAGTATATTCCAAATCAGTAACATTAATGGTTTTAAAGCAGAAGATGATGGTTAGTATCATGGAAAGGTTAAAGATAGGGAAGGAGGTGCTTTTAACAGGTATTCCCGTTTTTAACAGAGAAAACGATATAGTAAGAGTAGTGACAACGATACGCGACATGGCCAAGTTAAATAGTCTAAGACAAAAACTGGCCAGGACTCAAAAGATAAACAAGAGATATCAGATGGAACTGTCACATCTGCGTCTGCAGCAGATGAAAATAGATAATGTGGTGGTCTTAAGTAAACAAATGAAGGAAATCATGCGGTTAACCATCCAGGTGGCAAATGTGGATTCTACCGTGTTAATTACCGGCGAATCGGGCGTGGGAAAGGAAGTAGTCGCCAGAGCTATTCATCAGGCAGGGAAAGGCAGCTCAAAACCGTTTATTGTTGTTAATTGCGGTGCTATTCCTGAGAACCTTCTTGAATCAGAATTGTTCGGATATGAAAAAGGGGCCTTTACCGGTGCAGGCAAGGAAGGCAAACCCGGGTTATTTGAACTTGCAGAAGGCGGTTCTCTCTTCCTCGATGAAATTGGTGAGCTTAACATGTTACTCCAGGCAAAACTTCTCAGAGCTGTTCAGGAAAAGGAGATTACCAGGGTCGGAGGTGTAAGAAGTATTAAAATTAATATGAGAATAATTGCATCGACAAACAGGGATCTTAAAAAAATGGTTGAAGAGGGCAAGTTTCGGCACGATTTGTTCTACAGGCTAAATGTTGTGCCTATTTATGTGCCTCCCCTGCGTGAGCGTCGTGAGAGTATTATACCTATGATAAACTTATTTCTGAATCGTCTTAACAAACAATTTAAAAAGAATATCAAGATCGATCCTGATACAATGGCTATTATGGAAAAATATGACTGGCCCGGGAATATCCGTGAAATGGAGAACCTGATCGAGCGGCTTGTTGTTATCAGTGATAAAGATGTAATAGATAAAAGCTATCTTCCGGAACATATTCTCCATCAGAATTATATCAAAACCTCTTCCAATATTGTAATTCCGGGATTGATGCCTCTCGAAGAAGCAGTGAAGGAAGTGGAAAAACAATTGATAAGTACCGCCTTTAAAAAATACCCGACAACCAGAGAAACTGCCAGGGCCTTAGGAGTAAGCCAGGCCACAATAGTAAGAAAAATGCAGCGGTATGCACTGAACAGAATGGACATAGAGGCATTCTGAGTCGAAGGGCATCCTTTCGTTAAAAACTGTCTATAGCCTTCCTTAAATAGTGTAAACCTTCAATCTTTTAGCCTGATGGCATATTTCTTGCAAGTATACTTTTATGTCTGTTATCCGTTATGTCTCAGGCAGCCTGGTATGCAGCGCTTAAGTATATACAAGAGCCTATTCTAATTCAGTTGTGCCGGCACGTGCATCCGGGATGTTTTTAAAAACAGATAAGGAGGAGATTTTGAAGGAATTTGACAGGCTGAATTTGATGCACTCTTTAGAGGAATTTAAAGAAGCAGAGCAATTAATCCCCGGTGGTGTGCTTGGTATACGAAGGCCTTACAATTTTGTAGAGGGTGAATACCCGATTTACTTTGAATCAGGCAGAGGCGGCCGGGTAACGGATATCGATGGAAATGAATACATAGATTACCTCTGCGCATACGGCCCCATTATTATCGGGTACAGAGAAAAGGAAATCGATGATGCCGTTTGCCGTCAGATAAAGGGAAAAGGTTTCTGTTTTTCTCTGAGCCAGGTTTATCAGAATGAATTAGCAGGAAAAATGAGGGAGCTGATACCCTGCGCCGAGATGAGCATATTTGTAAAAACCGGTTCGGATGCTACTACTGCGGCAGTAAGGCTTGCCCGGTCATATACGGGAAGAAGCAAAGTATTAAGATGCGGTTATCATGGCTGGCATTATTGGTGTGTCGAGGTAAAGGGCGGTATCCCCGAAAAGTTGTACGAAGACGTTTTTGAGTTTAAATACAATGATCTTAACCAGGTTGAGGAGCTTTTAAAAAAACATCGCGGACAGGTAGCTGCTATTATTATGACTCCATTCGGTCATCCTCTGGCACAGAAGCTTGAAGCTCCGCAGCCGGGCTTTTTAGAGGGGGTAAGGCGCCTGGCGGATGATTATAATGTTGTTCTTATATTTGATGAAATAAGAACCGGATTCAGAATAAGTGAAGGAGGAGCACAGAAGTACTATGGTGTAATCCCTGATCTGGCGGTTTTTGGTAAAGCAATGGCCAATGGTTATTCTATTGCGGCTGTAACGGGTAAAACAGATATAATGAAGGAGGGAGAATCCAATGTATTTGTTTCTTCTACCTTTTTGCCCAATAGTATAAGTTATGTTGCTGCACTTAAGACAATTGAAATAATAGAGAGAGATAAGGTTTTAAAAAAAATCTGGGAAAAAGGCGAGTACTTTTTAGAGGGGCTAAGGGAAGCTATCGGGAGACATGATACGGGTGCAGAGCTTACCGGTATACCTCCCATGTTTTATATAACCTTCAAAAAAGACCCCGACAAGCTGTACAAATCCAGGAGAACCGGGTTTTTTACCCGGCTTATAAGGAGAAAGGTTTTTATGCAGCCCTATCATCATGGATATATATGTTACCGTCACACAAAAAAAGATTTAAAATACACCATCGAGGCAGTGGAGGATTCACTTGCCTGGATAGAGAAGAAATATCCCATGAGATAGTCTCTTTTGTTTGTCCGGTTGTTGTCAGGCGATGAATTTCTTTGCGTACTTGATTCGAGTAAAAATGGTATGAGGGTATTAAAGATGAGGAGAGAAGAGAGGAAGATATTTACAGAGGTAGATCCCGATGCAATGAGAGATCTTTTCAGGAGAAAGTCCAAGAAGCTTGAAAATAAGCTGATGAGTGTAAAAAATGCGGTGAATTCAATGATTCATGACGGAGATTATATAGCAATCGGGGGATTCGGATCTATAAGGATACCAACCGCCGCCCTTCACGAAATTGTAAGGCAGGGGAAAAAGAACCTGGGATTATCCGGGCACACATCCACTCATGACTGCCAGATTCTTGCTGCAGGCAGGTGCTTTAACAGATGTGATATAGCCTATGTAATCGGGCTGGAAGCGATGGGAATTCCGAAGATGACGCGCAAATACTTCGAGAGCGATGCCGTTGAGTATACCGAATGGACAAATGCATCGATGTCATGGAGATTAAAGGCAGCAGCTATGGGACTTTCCTTTTTGCCTGTCAGGACAATGCTGGGTACGGATACAGGCAGGTTCAGTGCGGCGATGGAGATTAAATGCCCGTTTACAGGCAGAAAATACTATGCTGTGCCTGCTCTCTGTCCGGATGTTGCTGTTATCCATGTTCATGAGGCGGATATTTATGGAAACAGTCATATTAATGGAATTATAGTTTCCGATGTCGACCTTGCGAAGGCCTCAAAGAGGGTTATTATCACAGCTGAAAGGCTTGTCGATACGGATTTTTTCAGGAACAATCCTGCGAATACGACTATCCCCTTTTACCTGGTAGATGCGGTTATAGAGGTCCCCTATGGCAGTTACCCGGGGAATATGGCGTATGAATACTACCTCGATGTTAAACACCTCTCGGATTGGCTGGATGCGGAAAAAGACGAGAAGAGTTATAAGGCTTTCATAAATAAATATATCTACGGCTGCAGGGATTTCAACGAATACCTGAATCTAAACGGCGGCCTGGAAAAGATGAAGAGATTAAGAGACCTTGAATACCTTATAAAAACAGATAAAGAGGAGACACGGAATGCTTAAGTACAATTCAATGGAGCTGATGATTTCGGTGGCTTCACGATTTCTCGAAGACGGAGTGTCGGTTTCTGTGGGTACAGGGGCTCCATGTACGGCTGCAATGCTTGCTCAAAAACTACATGCTCCAAACCTGTTGATCATATTTGAGGCGGGAGGAATTGCTCCTCTGCTTCCCTCTATGCCCATATCGGTGGGTGATTCCAGAACAATGTATAAGGCGTATCAAACAACCTCGATGGCCGAGATTATGGAGGCGCTTCAGAGGGGAATGGTGGATTATTGTTTTCTCGGCGGAGCACAGATTGATATGTATGGAAATTTAAACTCTACGATGATCGGCACAGAGTATGATAGCCCGAAGGTGCGGTTTCCAGGCAGCGGGGGTGCCAACGATTTTGGTTCACTTGCCTGGAAAACGATTATTGTGACACCGCAGAATGTCCGCAGGTTTGTGCCGAAAGTAGATTTTGTTACCACCCCGGGTTATCTTACAGGTCCGGGAGCAAGGGAAAAAGCGGGACTTCCTCCCGGAACAGGCCCCTACAAGGTTATCACGAACCTTGCAGTATTCGGGTATGATCAAGATACAGGAAGGATGGTTATAGAGTCGATTCATCCGGAGGTAAAACTCGATGAGGTTAAAAAAAATACAGGTTTTAAACTGCTGATTAAAGATGAAGTATTGGTTACCGAACCTCCTACGGATGAGGAGCTTAAAATATTAAGGGAGGATGTAGATCCTTTAAAGCTGATTATCGGAAGAGAGGCAAAATAAGGAGGTGAGTTGTGAAAAAGGTCGACCTGGTCGGAGTCGGAATGACTGTATTCGGAAAGCATCCGGATAAGACAGGCAGGGATTTGCTTTTAGAGGCAGTAAGGGAGACGGTATCGCATGTAGACATGGGAATCGATATCAAAAAAGATGTAAAGGCACTTTTTATCGGGTACTTTACGCCTGAATTGTACGAACACCAGGGACATATCGGGGCATTGGCCGCTGAATGGCTGGGGCTTTCAGGTATTCCGGCATTCAGAACAGAATCCGCCTGTGCATCTTCCTCTGCCGCCTTTGCCACGGGGTACTGGGCGGTCGCATCAGGTATGTATGATCTTGTAATGGTCGGCGGAGTGGAAAAGATGACAGGTCTTAATACGGCAGGAGTTACGGATGCCCTTTCTATTGCCGCTGACAACATCTATGAACTCCCGACCGGTATTACATTCCCGGGCCTTTTTGCTTTAATGGCACAGGAGTATTTTGAGAAGTATCATGTTACATGGGATGATTTACAGGCTATTCCCATTAAGAATCATCATAACGGGGCTCTTAACCCCAGGGCGCAGTTCAGATCGGAGATTCTGGATATTGCAGAGAAAACAGGAAACAAAATCGGTGTGAAATTTAAGGATGAGATGACCTTCCTGAAATCGCCCTCCAATCCGGCAGTTACTTATCCGATAAGGCTTTTCGACTGCTGTCCGATATCCGATGGTGCTGCTGTTGCCGTTCTTGCGTCGGGAGATATATCAAAAAACTTCACGGATAAGCCACTGCATGTTGAGGGGATCGGGCTTGGTACGGATACGATTACCCTTTCCGGAAGGAAAGATCTAACCAGCTCCAAAGCTATCGTTAATGCAGCCCGGGCCGCCTATCAAATGGCCGGCGTTAAGCCGGAGGAGATAGACACAGCAGAGGTCCATGACTGCTTTACAATAAACGAAGCGATAATAACGGAAGACCTTGGTTTTTTCGGAAGGGGAGAAGGTTTAAAGGCGGCGAAAGAGGGGAGAACAGCTCTGTCCGGCGATAAGCCGGTAAATACGGATGGAGGACTTAAATGCAAGGGGCATCCGGTCGGAGCAACAGGAATAGGAATGATTCATGAGATATGGCTGCAGCTCAGAGGTGAAGCCGGGGAGAGACAGGTTAAAGGAAATCCGGAAATTGGGCTTACCTGCAATGTGGGGGGATCGAATGCAAGCGCAGTTGTCCTGATATTTAAGAGGTGATAAAGATGATGATGGTTAAAGATTATTTAGACGGCCTTAAAAACGGCAGAATACCGGGGAGCAGATGTAAGCGATGCGGAAATGTAATGTTTCCCTTGAAGCCTGTTTGTTCTGACTGTGGAAGTTTTGATCTTAATGAATTACAGTCTAAAGGAAAGGGAGTAGTAAGAAGTTGCACAGTTATTTATGCAGCCCCTGTCAGATTAAAAGACAGCGCACCCTATGTCGTCGGTCTTATTAAACTGGAAGAGGGGGCTTCAATTATGGGAAGGATAATCGGCACTGATCCGGATCATCCGGATGATATCAAAGCCGGAACAAAGGTTAAGTTCGAACCGTTGAAACAGGGAGATGAAATAGTTGTGGCATTTAGACCTCAACAATAGATGTTATTGATTTACTGATACAATAATGAATCGACGGGTCTTAAGAGCTGCGCTGCCGGGGAGATCAACCGGTATTTTTGTTAGTTTAATTGGAGAAAAGGGCTAAGAACGGTTTATATTTAGGCACGGTTTTTGCTACATAGTTATATACGGGGGAAAGTACATATGCCTGATTACAGAGAGATCGAGAAATTTAAAAATGTGCCGGAGGATGATTGGAATAATTACAGATGGCAGTTGAGAAACAGAATTACCACCGTTGATCATTTAACTGAAATACTTAAGATTTCAAAAAGTGAGAAGGAAAATCTCGAGAAAGTCTGCCGGAAGTTTGGTTTCAGCGTAACTCCATACTATCTCTCGCTTATCGACAGGAATAATCCGGATGACCCAATAAAAAAACAGGCTATCCCTGCTGTAAATGAACTTTATAACGCCCCGGAGGACCTTATAGACTCAATAGCAGAGGATAGTTTTTCACCCGTACCAGGGGTTATTCACCGTTATCCTGACAGACTGATTTTAATTGTTACAGAACAGTGTTCCATGTACTGCAGGTTTTGTACAAGGCGAAGGCTTGTGAGCCAACTGGACGGCATGGCATCTTCTAAAGATATAGACAGGGCTATAGAATATATAAAAAAGAAGAAAATTATTCGCGATGTACTCCTGACGGGAGGCGATCCTCTTATCCTTGGTGATGACAAATTGGAAAATATTATATCGAGAATAAGGGCTATCGACCATGTGGAGATTATAAGGATCGGCAGCCGCATGCCTGTTGTATGCCCTCAGAGAATCACCGAGAAACTTTGTAAGATGTTTCAAAAATACCATCCTTTTTATTTTAATACGCATTTTAATCATCCGGATGAAATTACACCCGAAGCAAAAAGAGCTTCCGAAATGATTACGGATCATGGTATCCCTCTGGGTAACCAGACGGTTCTTTTAAAGGGCATAAACGACTGTCCGTATATAATGAAAAAACTTGTACATGAACTTATCAAAATAAGGATTAAACCTTATTACATATATCAGTGTGATCTGGCCATGGGTACAAGTCATTTCAGGACTTCAGTCGCCAAAGGTATAGAGATAATTGAAAACTTGAGACAGCATACAACAGGCTTTGCTGTACCTACCTTTATAATAGATGCTACCGGCGGCGGCGGGAAAATACCGGTAATGCCCAATTACCTGATCTCCATGAATGACCGGAAAGTTGTTCTTAGAAATTATGAAGGCTTTATTTCATCCTATACCGAGCCTGAGGACAAACTATCCCGATGTCCCGGCAGTTGTGCTGTTTGCAAGGAACCAAAGTTTAATGTAAGACGCGGCCTTTCAAAAATACTGGAGACAAATAAGTTTGCTCTGGATGCGGATGATATATTCGGCGAGAGGGAAAGAAGGGCCAGGGGTGAGGGAGTATAAATACGGAATGGGTTATCACGCCGGGGTACCGGAGGCTGTGCTATCGAATGATTAACATGGATGCAGCGTATGCAGGTTCATCACCGGTGTATCTGCTATTGCAAACAGCAGGATTATTGTATAGGTTCATATAAAGAATAAGGGCAAAGGGCCTTGTTATACACAGCCTGGCGGAACACATGCAGGGCTCTATATTACAAAATAATGTGAGTCCTGAGATTAAAATTATAATTGAAGGGAGGTGATAAACAATAAAGGGTACAGGTATTTACCTGTAAAAAAAAAATTAAATACGTAGAGGAGGAATCGATGAAACATTTACGAAAAATTATTAGAACCATCATCGTAAGCAGTTTATTCATGGGCTTAATTGTTTCGGGAATGGCAATGGGTTCAAAAGAAAAAACTAAAGAAACGAAAGCAGCGGCTGTTAAAACTCTGCCGGCAGCAGGGAAAAATGAACTGAAGATAGCCACATGGGAAGATGTGAACACCTTTGATCCGGGATGGATGACGAGCGGAGAGAGGGAGCTTACCATCATGACCTGTCTGTACAATGGATTGGTAAAATACAAAGAGGGAAGCTGGAAGGTCGTGCCTGATCTGGCCAAATCATGGGAAGTCTCCCCCGATGGTAAGTCCGTTACCTTCCACCTGCGCAAAGGCGTTCAGTTCCAGAAAGGGTATGGAGAGATGACGGCTGAAGACGTCAAATTTTCCTTTGAGCGGATTACTGATCCCAAGCAAAAGTCACCCTGGATGGGTCAGTGGAAACTGCTCGATCACGTGCAGGTAATCGATAAATACACGGTAAAACTGGTTCTGAAAGACCGGATGGTAAACCTGTTTACATCGGTTCTCCCCATGAACACCGGATTGATCGTCTCGAAAAAGGCCGTGGAAGAGATGGGCAGGGAAAAATTCAGCAGGAATCCAATCGGTACCGGCCCTTATCAGCTGGCCTCATGGGAACCGAAAGCGCATGTTGATCTGGTTGCGTTTAAGGACTACTGGGGAGAAAAGCCTAAGGTCAAGAATATCACCTTTCTTCCTATTGTTGAGGATAGCACCAGTGAAACGGCGCTCAAGACAGGAGAGATCGACATTGGACGCTCAGCCCCTGTTGATTTCAAAAGCTTTAAAAATAATCCCAAGTTTAAAGTATACTCAAAGCCGGCTTTAAAAACATACTGGCTCGGCATGACCCTCAGCCACCCGCCTTTTGACAATCTGAAGCTTCGTCAGGCCTTTCGGTATGCGGTTAATGTGGATAGTATTGTCGAGGCGGCTTTTTATGGTACGGCAAAACGCGCCAATACAATATTACCACCCGGAGTTCCAGGCTATTGGGCTGATGCACCGGCATACAGCCAGAACATTGAAAAGGCTAAAAACCTGATGAAAGAGGCCGGCAAAGCTAACGGGTTTAAGGTAAAGCTTTATGTCCCGGCCAGTGACGCTGAAAAGATTATGGCCACGGTAATCAAGGCCGATGCAGCCAAGGCAGGCATCGACGTCGAGATTAACGTAAGGGAAATCGGTGCCTTTAACACGGCTGCCAATAAGGGCCAGACAGATGCCTATATCCAGTTCTACACTGCCACTGTGAACCCGAATTATATCATGCAATGGTTTGCCGGAAAATCCTGGAATCCCAGCCAGTGGCGTAATGCTAAATTCACTGAGTTGATAAAGGAAGGTACCAGTCAGATAGATCCTGAAAAACGGGCACAGATATATGTAGAAGCCCAAAAGGTAATTGATAAAGATTGCTGGGCCATCTGGTTGACCCATGGGACAAAGTTCTGGATTACCCAGAAAAACATAAACATCGGTGAAATTTATCCCAACGGGCGCCTGACACCCTGGACGATGAGTATAAAATAACTATTATTCGAACTTTTCCGGTTGGGTCTGTTAACGATCAAGAAAAGAGGTAACGAAACTAATGTTGAAATACATCATTAAAAGAACTTTATGGGTAATTCCGACTTTACTCGGTGTATTGATCATTTTATTTAGTTTGACCTATCTAATGCCTGGGGATCCCGCTTCTATCATGCTCGGGCCCCGGGCAACGCCGGAATTGGTAGCAGCACTCAACCACCGGCTTCATCTGGACCAACCCATGCCTGTAAGATTGGGCTATTATTTGCGTGACGTAGTCAGGGGAGATCTTGGCACTTCAATCTGGTCAGGTTATAAGGTAAATGCGCTCATTGCCGAGGCTTTACCTCATACCCTCCTGCTGGCCGTAACCAGCCTGGGCATCGCCGCCCTTATCGGAATCATTCTGGGGGCATTTGCCGCCATCAGGCGGGATAGTCCTGTCGGCGGCGTCGTGACCATCGTTTCACTGCTGGGTGTGGCGATGCCGGATTTTGTTGCAGCGGTGCTTTTGATGCTTCTGTTCAGTGTTAAAATTCCGATATTTCCGGTATTGGGAGCCGGTGTCAAAGGCAATGTGGTCGACATCGCCGTTCATCTGGTTCTTCCGGCTGCAGCCCTGGGAATCGGCTGGGTCGGATACTTGTCCCGGCTTATGAGTGAGTCCATGATGGATGTCCTGGATTCCGACTATATTCGCACTGCACGGGCTTTTGCTGTCCCCAGGAACAGCATTGTTTACAAGTACGCTTTAAAAAACGCCGTGATTCCAACCATCAGTGTCATTGGCCTGGGGGTGGGAAAACTCCTGGGCGGAGCCGTGTTTGTGGAAATTATTTTCAGCCGGCCCGGCTTAGGCAAATTGATCGTAGATGCCGTTTTTG
>JAADHF010000116.1:501-50802 GCA_013151965.1 Spirochaetota bacterium | reverse complement strand
CCGGGAAACATACAATAGGGATTACAAGTGATATGTACGAAGAACAGCTCTACAAGGCAGGAGCGGATATATGCATACACAAGCCGTTTACAATCTTCGAAGTGCATAATCTGGTACATAAATTCATCGATTAATAACAAAATGACTAAAATGGGTGGTTGTTATATTGACTGTCCTTCGGGTTTTGTATTAGATTAAAAAAAAATAATTAACTAGCAGAGGTATTTATGTTACTCCAGGCCATTATTAATGGCATTCTTCTTGGAGCTGTTTACGGAACAATCGGAATAGGATTTTCCCTGGTCTGGGGGGTAATGAATATCATTAATCTTGCACACGGTTCTTTTATTATGATCGGTGCATATCTTTCCTATACATTTTATATAGCTTACGGAATAGATCCTTTTTTATCGATACCCATTGTAATGTTGATTCTCTTTCTGATTGGTTACGTAATTCAGCGTTTTTTACTTAATCTGGTTGTAAGGGGAAGTATTTTTATAACCTTAACATTTACCTTCGGGCTTCAGATATTAATAGCGAATATATGTCTGCTTATATGGAAGGCGGATTTTAGAAGTATTAATCTGCCGTATTCAGGGGTATCGCTGTCTTTAGGCGGAATAATAATTCCCGTCATACGTTTTGGTATTTTTATAGTAGCGGTAATTTTAACGATTCTCTTTTATCTGTTTATGAAGAGAACTAAAGTGGGGCTTGCAATAAGTGCTACGGCCCAAAACTATGAAGGCGCCAGGGTAGTGGGTGTCGATGTCAGAAATATTTATTCGATAACAATGGGGGTCAGTGCCGCTCTGGCAGGTGTATCCGGTGCATTAATTATTCCTATAATGAGTATAAACCCTTTTATAGGAGGTCCTCTTATCGGGAAAGCATTTGTCATCTCTGTTCTCGGAGGGCTCGGAAGTACTGTCGGAGCACTTGCGGGAGGGCTGGTACTTGCACTTGTGGAAACAATCGGGACTACTATTATCCCTTCGTCTTTTCAGAACCTGCTGGGGTTTGTTGTTCTTGTCTTAGTCCTTGTATTTATGCCGCAGGGTCTGTTCGGTAAAAGGTCATATAATGAATAAGAAACTGGTAATTCTTATAATTTTAATAGTATTACTCGTCAGCTTCCCTTTTGTATTATCCGGGTTCTGGGTTCGTCTTATAACCAACATTTTTATGTTTGCCGTTTTAGCATCCGCACTGAATATTATTTCCGGCTTTACAGGGTATGCGGCTTTCGGGAATATGGTTTTCTTCGGTGTCGGGGCTTATACTGTGGCCGGCTTAATGAATAAATTAGGGTTCTCATTTATTTCTTCTTTTATTTTTGCAGGTCTTGTATCAGTTCTGCTTGCATTGCTGCTCGGAATGCTTTTACTGCGGCTTAAAGGGCATTACTTCGCGCTGGCTACTTTGGGTGCGGCGGAAGCGATAAAGTATATAATTGATAATCTGACCGATCTGACCGGCGGTGCACAGGGCACAACCATTCCTTCTCTGCACGGCGGCCCGTTTTTTGTAAATTCTGTTTTTTATTTTCTCATGTTTGCCCTGCTTATTGTCATTGTAGCTTTTACCTGGTGGTTGTCGAAAAGCCGGCTGGGTTATGCGTTAAAAGCCATACGTGCTAATGAAGAAGCTGCCGGTGTTATGGGAATAGACACAACGATGTATAAGATTACGGCGTGGACTTTAAGCGGTCTTTTTACAGGTTTAGCCGGTGCGGTTTATGCGTACTGGTTCAGCTACATAGATCCGCCTACGGTCTTTAATGTAATGTGGGTTGTTAGAATGTTTGTAATTATACTCTTAGGGGGAGCAGGTACGGTTTTCGGTCCGCTTATCGGGGCTTTTATTCTGGAAAGCTTATCGGAACTGATCTGGTCACAATTCCTTAATCTGCACCTGGGAATTCTTGGAACCATAATCATTATTACCGTATTAATTATTCCGAATGGAATAGTAAGTTTGATGAAAACGGAGAGAGGTTTAAAAGGGGTTATAGAGAATATAAAAAAAAGCAGGACTAATGCCTTATGAACTCTGATGCAGACCGGAATATTATTTTATACGGCAGGAAAGTGACAAAAACTTTCGGCGCTCTGCGTGCTGTCTGGCAGGTCGACTTTAAGGTAAAAAAGAATGAAATATTCGGCATCATAGGTCCTAACGGGGCGGGCAAAACTACCCTGCTTTCGATGATAAACGGTACCTTAAAAGTTACGGATGGTGCAATTTATTATAAGGACAGGAATATTACAAATCTGAAGACACATAAAATAGCGGAATTGGGAATATCGAGAACCTTTCAGATTGTAAAGCCCTTTCCGGGAATGACACTTTTAGAAAATGTTTCCATAGGAGCTATGTTCGGGAAGGACAGGATTGTAAACGTTAAGGAAGCACAGGATAAAACACGATCTATTCTTTCCAGACTCAATCTGATAGAAAAAGAAGAAGTTCCTGTGGAAAACCTTAACGTATCCGAACGGAAAAGGCTCGAACTGGCAAGGGCTTTAGCCATGGATCCCGAATTGATTCTTCTGGATGAGGTTATGGCAGGTTCCAGTTCCACCGATCTGGAAATGATAATGAGGCTTATTGAGGAACTCAATAAGGAGGGGAAGACGATTCTGTTAATCGAACATGTAATGAAAGCGATTATGAGTATTTCGCACCGGATTATGGTGCTTCATCACGGAGAGAAGATTGCAGAGGATAAACCGGAAAATATAAGTAAAAACGAAAAGGTAATATCTGCATATCTCGGTTCCAGATACGCAAAGATGAGTTGGAAAAATGCTTAAGGTCAGAGATTTAAATTCAGGCTACGGCGATGTGCAAATATTATGGAATTTCAATGTAGAAATCGAAGAGGGCTCGATTACTGCTCTGATAGGTTCGAACGGTGTCGGGAAAACTACCTTTTTAAGAACTATTGTCGGTGAAATAGAACCCTACAGCGGCAGTATTATCTATAACGGAGAAGATATTACCCGTGAAAATCAAATAAAAAGAGTAAAAAAAGGTATTATAATGATACCCGAAGGAAGACAGCTCTACCGGGGGTTAACCATAGAAGAAAACCTTAAAATGGGAGCATATGCAAGAAAAGATTCGAAAAAGAAAATCAGGGAGGATATCGAATGGGTGTATTCGATTCTTCCGAGACTTAAAGAAAGAAGAAAACAGCCGACCGGTACTCTTTCCGGAGGAGAAGCTCAGATGTGTGCTATAGGCAGAGGTTTAATGGGTGCCCCTAAGCTGCTTTTAATAGATGAACTTTCTCTGGGCCTTGCTCCCGTGATTGTGGATGATCTTATAGAACTTTTAAAGAATATAAATAAAAATAAAAATATGACAATATTACTGGTGGATCAGGATGTGCAGACGGCGCTGGAAATAGCCCGGAAGGGGTATGTTGTTGTTAACGGCAGGGTGGAAATGGCGGATAATGCGGAGATTTTGTTAAATAACCCTGAAATTCAAAAAGCATATCTCGGGATATAGTTAAAATCAGCACGGCGGTTTAACCTGCCGGGTTTGATTAAATAAATAATTCTTATAGGAGGAATTTATGAAGAGGAAATACGTAAGAAGTGTTGTTTTTATGCTTGCCTTTGCTTTGAGTATTCAGGGGTTACTGTTTGCCGGCGGGCAGAAGGAAGCAAAAAAAGCGGAAAAGAAGGAGATAAAGATCGGAGCATCTGTGTCTCTTTCCGGGGGCCTGGCACGTTTCGGAAATATGGTAAAAAACGGCTATGAACTCTGGGCGGATAAGGTAAATTCAAAGGGCGGAATAAAAGTCGGAGATAAAAAATTACCGGTTAAGATAATCTACTATGATGATCAGTCGGATAATCAGACATCTGCAAAACTGACGGAGAAGCTTATTACTCAGGATAAGGTGGACTTTCTCCTGGGACCCTTCGGCAGCGGCTCGACATTTGCAACTACGGCGATTGCAGAGAAGTATAATATACTTACAATTGCAACCCTTGCTAATGCCTCCAAAATATATGCCAGAGGTTTTAAGAATGTTTTTGCAGTGCTTTCTCCGGGTTCATGGATTTTTTACAGTTTTATAGATATGCTTTCCAATGTAAGTCCGCGTCCGGAAAAACTGGCGATTATTACACCGAACGATCTGTTTCCTGTAACCGTTGCAAAAGGCGCAAAAGCATATGCGGAAAAGAAGGGTTTTAAGGTTGTCTATTACGAAGAATACAGTAAAGGTGTACAGGACCTCTCTTCCACAATATTAAAGATAAAAAAATCCGGAGCAGAGGTGTTGATGGGCTCGGGATATTTGGGCGAGGCAATTCTTACCGTACGGCAGCTGAAAGAGCAGAGGGTTAAATTAAAAGCAATTGCTTTTACAACAGGCCCTGAATTACTTGATTTTCAGAAGAATTTAGGTAAAGAAGCAAATGGTATTTTCGGGGTTTCCTGGTGGATGCCTCAGATGAAGTACAGTGATCCTGTGTTCGGCTCAGCTTCGGATTATGCTGCTCTGTATAAAGAAAAGTTCGGCGAAGGACTGACATACCAGGCAGCGGCAGCAAGCCAGGGCGGACTGCTCCTGCAGATGGCAATAGAGAAAGCAGGAAGCCTGGATACGGATGCCGTAAGGAAAGCACTGAAATCTTATAGAGGTACGACTTTCTGGGGTCCCACTGAATTCAATGAAAAGGGAGAGAATATAGCGGGCGGTACCGTAACATTTCAGATTCAGGACGGTAAAAAGGTAACGGTCTGGCCGAAGGCGGCTGCTAATGGTTCGGTAATTTATCCCATGCAGTAAGATATTATTAAAGGTTTCGGAGGGAAAGTTTAATAACTTTCCCTCTCTGTTTAAGTATGAATGAAAATCAAGAATAGTCTCATTAAGCCTTTTCTTACCGAGGGGCGAATAAAAACACGAAAAAATGAATATACAGGTTATCTGGATCTGTTAATCGAAAATGATAAAATAGCGGAACATGCAATGCCCGGCCAATTTGTGATGGTGCGGGGCTGGGATAGTAACGATCCGGTTTTTTCAAGACCCTTCGATATCGTTCAGGTAAATCCGGCAAAAGGTCTGTTCAGATTAATTATTAAGATTGCCGGAAAAGGTACCGCCATGCTGAATAGTCTAAGAGCGGGAAGCCGTCTTTTAATTACCGGGCCGCTCGGGAATCCGGTTGAAGTACCGCATGGTGAAAAAATCATTCTTCTGGTGCGGGGAGCGGGGGCTGCAGCTGTAGTTTATCTGGCAGAATCTGCAAAAAAAGCCGGAACGGAAGTCTTTACCTTTTTATCCGCTTCCACAAGAAACCGGCTTGTCTGCAGGGATTATCTTAAAGATGCATCGAATGATATAAATATCATAACGGATGACGGTTCCGACGGCTATCATGGTGATGCACGGGATATTCTTGAAGGGTTTATAAATAAATCGAAACCGGATAGGATATATACATGCGGTTCCAAAAGATTCGCGCGGTTTACCGGTGAGCTGGAAAAAAAAGGTTTAACGAAAGGGTATGTTTTTTTAGAGAGTTATATGGCGTGCGGAATGGGAGATTGTCACGGCTGTGCAGTTAAAAAAAGAGGTTCCGGCGGATATTTTCTTGTATGCAAAGACGGCCCGGTATTTCCGGTTAATTCAGTGGAGTTGGATTGATAATGGACTTAAACGTTAATATTGCAGGAGTAATCCTTAAGAATCCTGTTATGCCTGCTTCCGGAACTTATGAATGTGACAGTATACATGATAATATATTTTCGCCGGATGAACTTGGCGCCGTTGTAAGCAAAACTATTTTCATAAATTCAAGGGAAGGCAATACACCGCCGAGAATCTGTGAGACTCCATGCGGCATGCTGAATTCCATAGGAATACCGACCGAAGGAGTTAATAATTTTATAAAGGATAGGCTGCCCGTTCTTTCCGGCTTCGGAGTGCCTGTTATTATCAGTATTGCAGGAAACTCTATGGAAGATTTCTGTGAGCTTGCGGGCATTATAGAAAATACGGGAAAAGCGGATTTGCTGGAGCTTAACTTATCCTGTCCCAATCTGCATCACGGGATAGAATGGGCCCGTGATAAGAAAGAACTGTACAGAGTAATAAAAAAGGTAAAAGAAGTTACGCGTGTTCCGGTAATTGCAAAGCTTTCACCTTCTGTTGTAGATATCAGTGAGATGTCTTTAATAGCGGAAAGCGCAGGCGCCGATGCCGTAGCACTTATAAATACCTATAAAGGGATGAAAATCGATATTAACAAGAGAAAACCGTTTCTCGGGAATATTGCCGGCGGTTTGTCCGGCCCGGCTATACACCCGCTGGCTGTTTATGCGGTGTATTCCTCTTTTACTAAAATATCCATACCGATTATCGGAACAGGCGGCATAGCTTCATGGATCGATGCCGTGGAGATGATTCTTGCGGGAGCGACCGCGGTGGGGATCGGAATGTATAATTTTGTAAATCCTTTAATAATGCGGGAGGTTATCAAGGGAATAGAAGCATATTTAAAGGATAATAATTTCGCCGAGATAACGGAAATAATAGGAATTGCTCATTTATAAATAATTAAGTCAGGGGAGAGATGCTATGAAAGGGTATGAAACGGTTATAAAGGGAGGAAAAATAGTATACCCGGAAAAGACCGTAAAGGGGAATATCGGTATAAAAAATGAAAAAATAGAGTATATAGGGCCGGATGACAGTATCTGCGGCCGTAATACGATAGATGCCGGAGGTAAATACGTTCTGCCCGGGGTTATCGATCCGCATACGCATCCGGTTTATCTTGATAACATTAAAGGATTATCAAAAACTGCGGCCTTCGGAGGCGTTACAACCGTTATTCATTATGCGTATGCAAAACCCGGAAAAAGCCTTGCTGCAACGCTGAAGGATTATATTAAAGAGGGAGAAGCGACATCTTATATTGATTTTGCATTACACGGCGGATTATTTGATGCGGGAAAACAGGCTGATGAAATACCGGAAGCGGTAGAGCTGGGGGTTACTTCTTTTAAAATGTTTATGGCATATGCAAAATTGGGCTGGATGACGGATGATTATGCCCTTGCCGGAGCAATGGATATTATCGGCAGAACAGGCGGCATGGCCTGTCTTCATGCGGAAAACGGTCTTGTAATAGATTATATTCAGGACAAACTGCTTGCGGAGAAGGCCGATTTTAAGGAAAGATTTCCGGAAACAAGCCCGGACATAGCCGAAGCGGAAGCAATCTTCCGCGCCGTACAGATTGGCAGATTAATGAAATGTCCCGTTTATATACCTCATATTTCATCGGGGGAAGGGGTAAAAATCCTTAAATACCTGAAAGATGAAGGTTGTAAAGTATATGCAGAGACATGTCCTCATTATCTTTCCCTGACATGGGATGAATTAAAAGCAATGGGATCTCTGGGTAAAGTAGGCCCTTCCATAAAAACGGACAAAGACCGCATTGCACTCTGGGATGCAATAGGGGAGGGATACATCGATACAATCGGAAGCGACCATGCCCCAAAGGATAAAAAAGCGGAAGATGATTTTTTCGCGGCGCCGTACGGCACCCCCGAAATAGAAACAATGCTCCCCGTTTTATGGGAATTCGGTGTTAACAGGGGCAGGCTTGCGATAAACAGGCTTGTATCTGTTTTATCGGAAAATACTGCGAAAATAATGGGTTTATTTCCGCAGAAAGGCAGACTGGACACCGGTTCCGATGCGGATATAGTAATAATCGATCCGGATGAAGAATGGACAATATCACAGGAAAATCAGCACTCCAATGCAGCCTATACGCTTTTCGAAGGCAAAACCATACTGGGCAGGATAAAAAAAGTTCTCTCCCGCGGCCGGTTAATTGTTGATAATTCCGGTTTCTCCGCTGAAAGCGGGTCGGGGAAGTTTATAAAAACAAATGCAGGCTGATTAAAACCTGCATTTTAAGATGTCTAGTTTTTATCATGTACCGCCCGGTAAACTCTTTCCGGAGTGGCCGGTATGTGTTTAATTCTGACGCCTATTGCATCGCAGATTGCACTTATTAACGCAGGCGCCGCAGCAGTGATTGCCGGTTCTCCTATGCCTTTGGCTCCGAAAGGCCCTTTGCCTGATTTCGATTCAAGTATAATGGACTGTATATCGGGAATATCTTTCGAAGTCGGAATTAAATAGGTGGCAAGGTTCAGAGTTAAGGGGATACCCTTTTCTTCTATATAGTCTTCCATTAAACCGAACCCTATGCCCTGTGCCGCACCGCCTTCGATTTGTCCTTCCACTCTGTTTACATTGATTGCCCTGCCGATATCCTGTGCCGAGGCATATTTAAGTATTGTAACAATGCCTGTTTCGGTATCTACTTCGACTTCGGCTGCCTGTGCTCCGAATGTGAAATCGGCAAACACGGGATCTTTAATTACTTCGGTTTTAACCGGATCTGTAAAAGGGGCCTTATACGTTGCAAGACTCTGAGGCATGGTTCCTTCGGCTGCACATTGTTTTATAACCTTTACTAAAGGTATACTGCCGCCTCCGGTTGTATAAACCGTTTTATTCTTAAGGGATAATTCTTTTACGGATGTATTAAGCATTTCAGAAGCCTTTTTTGTAATAATATCAAGAACGTGTTCAGATGCAAGTTTAACCGCATTTCCCGACATGAACAGTGCCCTTGTGGCAGTTACCGTGCCTGCAAGAGGCGTTACCTGTGAATCTGTCGATATAACGTGCACTTCCTCGATATTAAGGCCCAGTATTTCCGCTGTTATTGCCCTTAAGGATTCTCTCTGCCCCCCTCCGAGATCGGGTATGCCGCTTCTTACAACAGCGCTTCCGTCGAGTTCGAGTCCGACCCATGCACTCGATGTATCATGAAGATAGGTCATTCTTCCGTAGGACTGCCAGGAACAGGCAAAACCTCTTCCTGTCTTTTTTGTTTCCGTGCTTTTACTCTTTTCGCCCAATGCACTGAGGGCCTTTTCTACTGATTCTTTCAATAATACTTCGGAGGTAATTTTTTGATAATTTGCAGTTTCGCTTCCTTTTTTAAGAAAATTCTTCTTCCTGAGCTCGAGGGGGTCCATTTTAAGTTTTTTTGCTATTTCATCCATCTGTGCTTCATAAGCGAAAGCTACCTGCATTCCGCCGAACCCCCTGAAAGCACTTGTCATAATATTATTTGTCAGAACGGAAAATGAATCGACTTTTACATTGGGTATAAAATACGGACCTGTCGAATGAACAGTAGAGTAAAGCAGGACCCACGGACTTAAATAAACGTAGGCACCGGAATCGGAAATGATTTCCGCTTCCATGGCTGTCAGTTTTCCATCCTTCGATGCCCCTGTTTTATATTTTAAAATATATGGATGTCTCTTTTGCCGCCCATAGCCCATTTCTTCCCTTGAAAATGTAAGTTTTACAGGCTTTCTTGTTTTCCATGTTAATAGTCCGAGAAAAACTTCTGCCGTGACATCTTCTTTGCCTCCGAAACCGCCCCCTATTATAGTTCCTTTGATTCTTACCATGCTCTGCGGTATTCCCAAAACCGCTGCAACATCTCTGTAATGTTCGATAACCTGGGTTGCAATCCTTATATTAATTACTCCCATGTCATCCACCCAGCTGACCCCTGATTCGGGTTCTATATGTGCATGTTCCTGCCTCGGTGTCCGGTAGGTATTCTCTACGATTACGCTGGATTCGGCGAAACCCCTTTTAACGTCTCCCTTCCTCAGTTTCCATTGTGCAATAATATTATTATCACCGTGAATTTTTGGGGATTCGGGTTTCATGGCTTCCAATGGGTTATAAACTCCCGGTATTTCTTCATATTCTATTTCGATTAATTCAATTGCTTCCTCTGCAGCAGCAACACTGTCGGCGGCAACAAGCGCTATTGCCTCACCGTAATAACGTACCCTGTTTTTTACAAGAACCTGATGTCTTGCCTCCAGTAATCCTACCTCTGTTGTCTGTCCCACAACATTGCTTATCGATTCGTTATTCGGCACATCACCGGCAGTCAGTACACAGGCTACACCGGGAAGTTTTCTTGCCCTGTCCGCATTTAATTTTTTAATTATTGCAGACGGTTTCGTTGCCCGGAATACTTTTGCATGCAGCATGCCCGGAAGGGTAAAATCATCTGCATAAATAACGTTACCCAGCACCTTGTCTTTTTCATCCAGGCCCGGAGTTCTTTTGCCTATATAGGTTCTTTCTTCTGTCATTATAATTCTCCCCTGCCTACAGCCTCTATAGCATCTACTATCTTCCTGTACCCTGTACAGCGGCATAAATTACCGGAAATAGCCTCTTTGATGCTTTCTCTCGCAGGGTGCGGATTTGTATCCAGCAGAGCCTTAGCCGTCATAAGCATTCCGGGTGTACAAAAACCGCATTGCAATGCTTCGTATTTAACAAAAGCCTTCTGTAAAGGATGTAATTTATCCCATGACCCTAAAGATTTAAGGGTATAAATATTCTTACCCTGTGCCTGCAGAGCTGAAGTTAAGCAGGAAACCGTTGCTTTACCGTCTATTAAAACCGTGCAGGCGCCGCAATCCCCCTTATCACATCCCTTTTTTACCTCGATATAATTATTATCTCTTAAAAAATCAAGGAGCGAAATCTCTGCCCTTACACTCCCTGTAACTACTTTTCCGTTTACAGTAAGTTTTATATTGTAATATTCTTTCTCTCCCATTCCTATTCCTCCGTCTTAAGGCATGTAAGAATCGCCCGTTTTAATAAATTAATGCTTACCGCGGTGCGGTATTCGGCGCTTCCTCTTAAATCGCTTATCGGTTTTATGTCTTCCTTAAGAGTTTCCGCTAAAGCTGTAATGTTATTCTCATCTATTATTTTACCGGAAAAAGCCTTTTCCGCATTAACTGCACGTATGGGTACCGGGGCAACACCCCCTAAGGATATTCTTATACCAGTGATTTTATTCGAATCATTTACAATCCATACTGCTACGGAGGTAACGGAAATAGATGTTCCTTTCCGCTGCCCCAATTTAAGGAAAATACCGCTTCCTCTTTCAGGAACCGGAATATTTATTTTTTGTATTATTTCATCTTTGCTTAAATTGTTTTTTCCGGGCCCGGAAAAGAATTCGTTTGCCGGAATCTCTCTTATTCCCGATTTGCTTGCAGCAACAACCTTCGCATCAAGAACAAGAAGAGGAGGGGCCGTATCTGCAACGGGCGAGGCATCCGCCATGTTGCCGCCTATTGTTGCTTTGTTTCTGATTAAAGGGTTTGCGAAGTCCCTCATAGAAACGGAGAAAAACGGAAGTTCGTTTTCCAGCACCTTCGATTCGAGAATACCGGATATTGTTTCCGCCGCTCCTATCTCTATAGTATCACCGGTCTTTTTAATGCCCCTTAATTCTTTAAGAGAAGTTATGTCTATAAGTGTGCCGCTTCTTATTGATTTCTCTTTTATATAAATAAGAAGGTTGGAACCTCCTGCAAGAGGAAAACCGGCTGATGACAGATCGTATTTTACATTAAGGAGTTCTTTAAAGTTCTGCGGTTTAAAATATTTAAAATTATCCATATATTTAATCTCCTCTTTTTCCGCCTGTGGGCTTAAAAAATTAATGCAGCACCACGAAATACCGCTGATAGGTTTTTTTAAAATAGTCAGGAAATATATTGTTCCAGATTAAGCTCTTTTATTGTTTTTAACAGGGGTTCTCCTGTTTCGGAATCAAAATTGATTTCCTTTAAATATTCATCCACCATGGTATCTAAGTCGATAGTAACACCTTTATTCGGACCTTTTTTTAGGGGCGGATTGCCCAGAACCCTTTCGGGAAAAGAATGTTTCTTAAAACTTATTCCGGCCTTCCGGTTAAAGAGGTGGCGTAATACATGAATGCGGAAGCCGATTCTCATTATTTTTTCTAAAGTCCAGTCTTTGCCGTCTGCCGCTTTTAAAAAATCCGGAAAGGTTAGATAATCAAGAGTTATATAGCCGAAAAGGCATAGTCCGGCTGCATTAAGGGCATGTGTCAGATTAACATTGTCATTGTGATATTTAGCCCTGCCTGTGGATACATCATTTTTAAAATCGGGCTGCTCGTAGCCTGCAATGGGAAAAGTAACAGATCCTTGAGTATGTCTGGAGGGTGTTGCATCGGAATAATAGGTAAGAGCCAGACCTGCGGACCAGCGGGGATCATGTGCAGGGAATGCTTCATTGCGTACGGCTATGGCAAAACCGGCTGTTTTCCCGCCGAAGGTTTCGGCTGCATATTCGAAACCTTTTGCGAGAATGCCGCCTATTCCCTCGGACCTTCCTATCAGCTCAACCAGAGAAACTATCGATTTCGAATTACCCCAGTTAAGTTCTAACCCGCCGGTATGACGTTTATCTATAATTCCTTTTTCGTAGGCCTCCATTGCAAAAGCGCAAAGACCCCCGCAGCCTATCGTGTCCATGCCGTATCTGTTGCAGATATCATTAATCTTTATTAAAGCTTCTATATCATCGTTTAAAAGATTGGAGCCGAACATACCGGTTGTTTCGTATTCGACTTTATGAACCGTGCTTTCGGTTTTGTACTCCCCGTTTTCCACCTTAAGATGTCCGCCGCACCCTATCGGGCATCCGCTGCAGGCGTACCGTTTTACCTGGTAATTAAGATAATTCTCTGCACTTATCGAGCCGGTATTCCTGATATCTTCTACCGATCCGGCCCAGTTTTTAACCGGGGCATCGCCGGAAAAAAGTGCTTCCTGGTAAAACATGGGGGTACCGTATTTGCTCAGGTCTTCTGCAAGTTCCTTAAATACAGACCTGTGTTTTTTTCGTAATTCCTTCATGAATTGGGGATTTGCCAGATTTATAGGTATTTTGCCTTTTGCGACAATCGCCTTGACCTTTTTAGAACCCATAACAGCACCCAGACCGGAACGTGCTGCAAATCTGCCTTTATCCGTTGATATGCCGGCAATTAAAGAGAGTTTCTCACCGGCAGGACCTATGCATACAATTTCGCAGTCTTTGCCGTGTTTAATTTTAAGCATATCTTCCGTTTCGTACGTATCTTTTCCCCAGAGTTGTTCCGCTGGTAAAATATCGGCTTTCCCGTTGTCAAGTAAAATATAGACAGGGCTGTCCGAAATACCTCTTAAAAGTACAACATCGAACCCTGCCTGTTTTAATTTTTTACCGAAATAACCTCCCGAATTGGAATCTCCCCACCCTTTTGTGGATGGGGATTTTCCGAATACCATAAAGCGGGAGGCAATATATGCTCCGGTACCTGTTAAATAGCCGGATGCAAATCCTATAATATTATCAGGACCCAGCGGGTCTGCTTTCGGATCCATTCTTTTCATTAATAGAGCGGCGCCGAGACCGTAACCTCCAAGGAAATCGTCGTATAATTCTTCCGGGATAGTTTCTGTCCTGTACTGTTTCCTGGCAAGCTCTACTTCCAAAAGGTTACCGGTAACTGCATACATAGCTATTGCTCCTCTGTTTAATGATTTAAATCCTATTCGGCTGTTTTAAGTTCCGGCCATTTAAGAATTCTGCCGTCAGTCGAAACAAGCGGTCTGGCTGGGTATTTCTTCTGGGTCAGAAGTGAAACTATTACCATCACTACTCCGCCGGCGGTTCCGGGTCCTAAAGCCCATATCCATTCCGGTTCCGGAAACAACGTTCCCGTAACTAATGACCAGCCGATGGCCAGGCTGAAACCGGTAATCATTGCAGCGACTGCTCCGGGTGTGTTTGCCTTTTTCCAGTATACTCCCAGTACAAGAGGAAAGAACAATACATGAAATAACAGCTGAAAAGCAAGGATCAGCAGATCGTACATATTCGCATAGAAGAAACCAACAAGGAGTGCTGCAGCTGCTATAACTAAAACGGAAATACGGGTTGATATTACAAGCCCTGAATCGGAGAGAGGCACTTTTTTTACCTTTTCGTATGCAGGTTTATAGAGATCATTAGACAGTATGGCCGCGGGAGCAAACATTGCGGAGTCTCCGGAGGACATAACAGCAGCTAAGAGTGATGCGATAAATATACCTGCCAATGCAGGGTGCAGTACCGTGCGTGCAAGTATCAGAACGAGTTTTTCGGGATCTCCGCTTATTACTTTACCATTTAAAGTTCCGTTGCCTATTAAGGTAATTGCTATAAAAGCGAGATAAACGGGAATAACGCCGATAACCCAGTAGGCAACTCCGCTTGTTAATGCCGAAGCGGATGCTACTTTTCCGCTTTTAGCAACAATTGCTCTCTGATACATATCGGGAGCGGCAAGTGTTCCCAGCCCCACACCTAAAAGTGCTCCGAACCACCATAGCCAGTCGCTTAATCCGGCTCCTTTTGACGGAAGAAAGTCGAAATGAGCTGCCGGGGTAGCGGCAACAACCTGATCCCAGCCGCCTGCAAGTTTTAAAGCAAGCGGAAAAATAATAAATAATCCGGCTAACAGAATTATAACCTGAAAAAAGTCTGTCCATGCAACAGCTAAAATGCCTCCCAGGACAGTATAGAATAAAATTATCGCCGTACCTAACAGTATCGATATCGCATACGGCCAGCCGAGTATAACCTGGAAAATTTTACCCATTGCAACAAGCTGCACGGCAGTCCATAGAATATAGGTCGGCACCATTAAGACACCGGACCACTTTGCAGCCCATGAACCGTATCTGCACGAAAAGAATTGAGCGGCAGTATTTACCTTAGCATCATGAACGATTTTCATAAAAAAGAATCCTGCCAGGATTAATGTAAGCCCGGCTCCGTAAGGATCATAAATTACACCGTGAAAACCGTCTGTAAATGCGGCACCCGATCCTCCTAAAACGGTTCCTCCGCCCCACCAGGTAGCAAAAAGTGTGGCTGTAACCAGCCAGAAAGGTAATCTTCTGCCGCCGGCAAGATAATCATCACTTCCTTTGATTTTTCTGGCAACTATCACCCCTATGATCATCATACCTATAAAGTAGATAATGATAAAAGTAAGTTCGGTAATATTAGCTCCCATTTCCAACTCCTTTTTCTATTAAAATGAAGCGGCAACATATTATAAAATACTTTTCCGCCGCTTCTTTTAAAACCCGGATTAGAGTAATTTTTTCTTTATCGATGACAGGACATCTTCTGTAATATTAAGTGTTTCTTCGATATCGTTAACAGTATGCGCTGCGGAAATGGAATATTCTTCGAACCAGCCGCTTCCCATGGGAATTACCCCTTTGCTCAGCATTCCGTACCAGTACTCTTTCCATAGATCTTTATTACACTGATTGGCTTCTCTGTATGTGTGTGGTTTTTCCGGCACAAACTGAATACCCCCAAGAGGGCCTTCATGTGTAACACTTGCCGGAAAATTCAGTCTGCTAATAATTTCCTCCAGCCCGGACGCATACTTTTCTCCCAATTCGTCCATTTCTTTATATTTCTCTGTTGTAAGAACTTCTTTTAAACAGGTTAAACCGGCTGTCGTGGTTAAAGGGTTGGCATTATAGGTCCCAAAATGAACAGCCGGCCCGAGCGGTGTTATCAGCTCCATAAGTTCTCTTCTGCCGCCGAAGGCCCCGAGAGGAGTACCTCCTCCTATGGCTTTTGCAAGTGTTATAAGATCAGGTGTTATTCCGTATTTTTCGGCTCCGCCGCCCGGTGCTATACGGGCTCCGATTTTGACCTCATCAAATATAAGCAGAACATTGTATTTTATTGTCAGTTCTCTTACACCTTTCAGATATCCGGGATCGGGCGGTATAACACCGCCGTTGGTCATACAGGGTTCAAGGATAAAACATGCGATTTCACCTTCATGTTTTTTAAGCTGATATTCCAGACTTTCGAGATCGTTAAACTGTACGACGAATGTATTCTCTGTAGCTCCTGCGGGAATTCCTGCACTTTCCACGATGGAAGACGGCATCCATGCCGGCCCTGCGGCAGTAGTTGTAGGAACTGCAGTACTTACGAGCAGGACATCACTGGCTCCGTGATATGCCCCTTCCACTTTTATAACTCCATCCTTATGAGTCGCCGCTCTTGCCAGCCTGACAGCATACATCGTAGCTTCTACCCCGGATTGGGTAAACCTGAGCATGTCGATAGCCGGATAGCGCCTGTGAATTTCTTCCGCGAGTTCGGTTGCAGAGGATGAGGGAAGACCGTATAGTGTTCCCTTTTTTGCCTGTCTCGCTATCGATTCCGCAATTACGGGATTTGCATGTCCTGCTACCATCGCCGCATAGCACATGCAGTAATCTATATACTCGTTTCCGTCCATATCCCAGATTCTGGAACCTTTACTGTCTTTTATATATATCGGGTATGGAGCCCAGAATTGAATTGCACTTCCCACACCGCCGGGAATAATCGCCTGTGCCCTTTCTGCTGCTTTTTGTGAACCAGGTGTTCTTTTAATATAATCTTCATAAAAACCCATTTAGTTCTAACCTCCCTTGCATATTTCTGCAAAATAATTAAAAAGATAAGTAATTATAGAATATTACATTTAGTTGTCAATCTTTTTCTGTTTAAATAGTTGATAAAGAATTCCATATAATGAGAATTGATTTTAAATAAAAAATCTTTTAGTCAATCGACGCCGTAAGTTTTATATTAATATTCGCCTTCGATAAGCTCTTTAAGTTGTGCGGCAAGAAACAATATATCTTTTTCTGTGCTTTCATAATTTGTAATACAGGCTCTTAAAACATTCATATCTGATTTAAGTGTTGTTTCCGATATCCATGTGTCCTGTCTGTCGTATATTTCCGAAATAATATCTGCCGGTTTTAATTCTCCTTTTGTAATTCTCGGGTGAGTAAAACAGACTACGGGAAGGGGAGTTTTATTCACTATTATCCACCCGTCATGTTTTAATTTCCGGCGCAGCTTTTCGCCTAAAAGGACCTGCTTTTTAATCATTTCCGCCATTTCTCTTTCGCCAAGTACAGCCATTGTCATAAATAATTTAAGACCTATAAAACGTCTCGACCATTGAATGGTCGATGCATAAGTATCTATTGTTTCCTTTGTTTTATCAGGCATATATCCTGCTTCTATCTTAAAAGTATTAAGTGCATTTTTTCGGTCTCTCGTAAAGAACATGCCTCCCCCCATAGACACGGCCAGCCACTTATGTGCATCACATGTAATGGAGTCCGCCCTTTCCAGGCCTTTAAAGTAGTTTCCGTATTCAGGCACTAAAACAGCGGCGCCGCCCCAGGCTGCATCAACATGAAACCACAATCCGTATTCGCTGCATATACCGGCCAGTTTGTCTAAAGGATCTATAATACCTGCGGCGGTTGTTCCTGCAGTGCCTACAGCAAGGAAAGGTTTAAAACCACTGCGGATGTCCGATTCTATTGTCTTTCTGAGTTTAAAAGTATCTATTTTCAGATTGTCATCCACACCGATAACTCTGACAGTATTTCTGCCCAATCCGGTTATATGCGCTATTTTGTTAAAGGAATCGTGAGTCTCTTCGGATATATAAAAAACAGGTTGTTTTTTCAGGCTGCGAAGGCCATTATTCCCGTATTCAGGAAATTTAGCCGTTAAAGCCAGCAGAACCGCGGTGAGGTTGGACTCTGCACCCCCGGTGGTAAAATTTGCAAATCCTTTTCCGGGATCCATGCCGAATTTTCTTAAAAAATAATTAAGTGTAAAATTCTCAATCTCATTTGCTGCCGGTGCATGAGACCATGATGCAAGCTGAGGATTGTAGAGGGCAGTGAGTGTATCCGCTATTATTGAAGGCAGTGTAACCTGGGGGTCGAAAAGACCGAAATACCTGGGATCGGTAACATGGAGACTCCACTTCCGCATTGTGTATTTTACATCATCAAAAACTTTCTCTATAGAAACGGAGTCTTTAAAGTCATATCTATCCGCCAGAAAATCCCTGATTTCATCAGGTTTTACCTTTGGGACAACCTTGATATTTTTATGGCTGGCTCTGAAATCTCTGATTTCATCCATAATTCCGTTGAGGATGTCATACATTAGTGTATCCGGAAGCAGCTGTAACTGTTATGCCGGCAAAGTGCAGTAAAATCCGGAAAATAAATAATCGGTTCTCTCATATCAAATCCCTTTAGTGTTGATATTATAAGATTTTAAAAATTATGCTATCACTAATAATTTGATCAGTCAAACTTATTATTCTCATTATATGAAATCGGATACAGTTTAACGAAATACCGGTACAGCCCGGTCACTGAGTAAATTCTCAATAATTGGAATAACATTCGTTATTCTGATGTTGACACTGATAAGTAATATATTCTAAGCTTTTTAAAGGATGCCTTCGATAAAAAAGATTAACAGTATTCTGGAGTTGTTAAGACAGAATTATAAAATGGGTCTCACAAATAAAGAAATAAGCGGAATACTTGATATGCCGCCTTCGACCTGTTACAGAATATTAAGGGAATTACGGAAGTATAAGTTTATATATCAGAGAAAATCCGACATGAAATATTTTTTGGGTTTTGCGAATCTGAGGTTTGCCGATGCGGTTGTGGAAGGTATGGATATAACAACGTTAAGTCTGCCGTACCTTGAAGAGCTTCACAAAGAAACGGAAGAGACAACATTCCTCGCTGTCTGGCAGGAGCCTGTCTGTGTGGTTGTGGAAGTAGTGGGTTTTATTAATACTCGTGTTTCGGTTGGCAGAGGAGAGGTTATGCCTTTTCATGCATCCGCCGCGGGGAAGTTAGTGCTGGCATTTTTGCCCGGAAAGGAAAAAAATAAAATTCTGGATAAGATCGAATTAAAAAAATATACGGAAAATACAATTACAAATCCGGATGATTTAGGCAGGAATCTGGAAGAGATATATAAAACAGGTATTTCATATAATTTTCAGGAATTTAATAATGGAATCAGCGCAATGGCAACTCCCGTATTCGGCAGGCAGGATAAGATTGTCGCAGCACTTGCAGTTGTGGGCACATCGATCGATCTTAACCGGTACCAGTTAGCGGAGTATTCAAGTCTCTTTTTAAAGGCGAGTGCCGAAATATCCGACTATTTCGGCGTGGATATTTCCGGAAGATTTATTTCCGGTTCTAACTAATAACAAGTGAGGAAACCATGGCAAGGAAAGACTATTACTTCCTGGGAAAGGATTTTCCGAGAAAAGACGGCGCTGCAAGAGCAACGGGAAAGGAAGTATACCCTTCTGATATTTTCCTTCCGGGGATGTGGCATGGAAAAGTCTTAAGGAGTCCGTATCCTCATGCGGGAATAAAAAAAATAGATTTTACAAAAGCGGAAAATTTGGGTGCTGTCTGCTTAAGTTATAAGGATGTGCGGAAAAAATATTTTAATCAGCGCCAGGTCAGTATACCTGAATCTACATATCTCGACTGGCAGATTTTATCGGATAAGGTAAGGCAGGTCGGGGATGCTTATGCTGTAATCGCAGCAGAAACTAAAGAGATACTTATAGAAGCTGTAGAGGCGGTAGAAGTCGAATGGGAAATTCTGCCTTCGTACCTGACTCCCGAAGATGCCATGAAAGCGGAAGGTAATCTTATTCATGATAACTATTATATAGAAGATAAAGAGTTCAGAGTTAAAAATAATATTGCCTGTGCCCGGGAAATTGTCGAAGGTGATGTGGAGACAGGATTTAAAGAGGCCGATGTCATTATCGAGAATGAATTCGTAACTCCGAGGGTCTATCACTGTCAGCTGGAACCAAGGTCATGCGTATGCAGGCCGGAACCTGACGGAGGAATTACAGTCTGGCCGTCCACACAGGCTCTTCACAATACCAGAATCCTTTTGGGCAAGTTGTTTAATCTTCCTTTAAATAAATTAAATGTTGTCAGAATTCCGGGAGGAGGGCATTTCGGTTCGGGGATTCAAACCAACAGCGTTATCTATCATACTGTTGCAGTGGCGCTTAAGGCTAATAAGCCAGTAAAAATCGTTATGTCAAGGGAGGATGATCTGTATGATCACTGCAGATATCCCACGAAATACACTTTAAAAATAGGTGCAAAAAAGGACGGCACCCTTGTGGCAGGGGAATTAAAGGCCATTGTTGATATTGGCTGTCATCATATTCAGGCGTTTGCTTTTTTGGGGGTGCTTGTGGGATGGTGGCACTCTTTATACCGGCTCGAAAACATGAAATATAATGGAATAGCAGTGTATACAAATAAAGCACCGGCATGTGCAATGCAGGGCTACGGAGCTCCGCAGATAACCTTCGGGGTGGAAACAACAATAGGTATGCTGGCGGAAAAGCTGGGCATCGACCCGTTGGAATTACGGCTTAAGAATTATGTAGGGCTGGGTGAAACTTTCTGGGGCCAGGGGCCGACGGTAAAATCCACAATACATTCCGACGGCGTTAAAGAGCTGATAGAAAAAGGTTCCGAACTTATCGGGTGGGAAAAGAGGCCGAACCCTTATAACCGGAAGGGCCGTTATAGACGCGGGATCGGGATGGCCAGAGGTTTTCATACCTCCGGCACCGGTGCTCCGGTTCCCGGAGAGGTAAAGGATTATACTACTGCTATGGTTAAGATAAACGAAGACGGGACTGTGGATCTGTTGACAGCTCTGATGGATCATGGCGGAGGTACGCTCGATGCAGCTGCAAAACTTGTGGCGGAAGAATTGGGAGTTCCCTTCGAAAAAGTCGGTGTTTCCCCTGCAGATACACGTTCGACCGGTTATGATGTATGTACCCATGCGACAAGAGGGGTTTACTGCGGCGGCGGCGCCGCATACGAAGTTGCAAAAATGGCAAAGCAGGTTCTGCTGGGGTATGCCTCCAGGATACTTAATGCACCGGTTAATGCACTTAAAACGAGACCCGACCTTAGCAGGAATGAAGGTGTCGTATATGTGGATGGTATGCCGGAGAAAAATATAACTATTGCCGAGGTCGCACGGAGGGCTATGAATAATGACTGGGGTACTGCGATAGCTGTAAAGAGTATCCGCATGGTTAATTGTCCTCCTGCATATACCACTTATTTTGTCGAAGTCGAAGTTGATATGGAAACAGGTCATATAAAAATTGTCAAAGTAGTGGCGGGAAGCGATGCCGGTGTTGTCATTAACCCGGGATTGGCACGCGGCCAGCTGCACGGCGGTTTTTACAGAGGTGCGGGAATGGCTTTACTGGAAGATACGGATTACGACAGAAAAACCGGAAGGCTTACAAACAATGGACTGCTTGTAGACTACAAAATGCTCGGAGCGGAAGATCTTCCCGATCCTGAAAACTTTAAAGTGATATTTGCAGACACATATGAGCCGACAGGTCCCATGGGTGCCAAAGGAATCGGAGAAGCTGCCTTAAATCCTGTTCCCGCAGCAGTTGCTTCTGCTGTACAGAATGCAACGGGAATCTGGTTTACAAAATTACCTATTCTGCCGGAGGATATACTTAAGGGAGGTAAAAACAGGTAAAAATGGTTGATACAAAATATATCGGCATAAACTTTAATTATTACAGGCCGGAGACCCTGAAAGAGGTTCTTAAAAGACTGCAGGAAAAGGGATCAAGAATTCTTGCAGGCGGGACCGATCTGCTCGTCAGAATTAAAACGGAAACAGAGAAACCTGCAATTATAGTGGAAATAACAGGTGTTAAAGAACTTCATATTCTGGAAATGAGAAACGAGTTGATATTGGGAGCTCTGGTAAAACTGTATGAAATAGAAAAAAATGATTCGATTAAGAATACATATCCTTCGCTGCATGAAGCGGTAAAAAGTATAGGCGGAACCCAGATCAGAAATATGGCAACATTAACGGGGAATCTCTGTAATGCATCTCCGGGAGCGGATTCTGCACCTCCCCTGATTACTTTCGGGGCGCAAGTGGAGATAAAGAATCTCAGTAAAAAAGGTGAAATAGTAAATAGAATTATTCTTCTTGAAGATTTTTTTAAAGGTCCCGGCAAAACCGTACTCGAGCCCGGGGACATATTAACCAGAATAATCGTACCGGAACCGGATAAGAATACCGGGTCTGCATTTAAAAAGCTGTCACGTGTCAATCTTGATATTTCAAAGATAAGCTGTGCTGTTTTCCTGGAAAGGGATGGCAATATCATTAAGTCAATTAAGATTGCTGTGGGAGCGGCGGCTGCAATTCCCGTAAGGGCCTTTTATACGGAAGAAGCACTTACGGGTACAATATTTAATATGAATAAAATGCAGGCTGCCTTAAATCTGATCAGGGATGACATATCCCCGGTTACGGATGTACGGTCGACAGCGGAATACAGGAGAAGCGTAGCTCCTGTGCTTGTAAGAGATGCCCTGGGACTGGCGTGGAAAAGAGCGGGAGGAGATGCACTGTTATGAGAATTCCTATTAGTATTATGGTAAACGGGAAAAACTACAATCTGCAGGTAAAACCGAATGAACTTCTTTTAAATGTTCTTCGTGAAAATTTTAGTCTGTCAGGTGCAAAATACGGATGCGGTATCGGTGAATGCGGTGCATGTACCGTTCTGCTTAACGGCAGGGCGGTTTTATCGTGTTTAACCCTTGCAGTTTCCGCAAATGGCCAGGAGATAACGACGATCGAAGGGCTTTCCGATGGGAACAAATTGCATCCTCTGCAGGAATCGTTTATAGAGGAGGGAGCAATCCAGTGCGGATTCTGTACCCCCGGAATGATTCTTTCCGCCAAAGCTCTTATCGATGAAAAACCGGAACCTTTAAACAGTGAAATAAAAGAAGCAATCAGGGGAAATGTATGCCGGTGTACGGGCTATATAAGTATAATAACCGCCATTAAAGCAGGAGCAAAAAAATAAAGAGGAGATAAAAATGAGTTTTAAAGGAAGGGATATTTTAACCACTGAAGATCTGTCGAAAGATGATATTCTGGAAATTATGAAAGTTACTGAAGGAATGGAAAAAATCTTTAAGGAGAAACACATATCGGATCTATTATCCGATAAAATGGTTGCTGTGGTCTTCTTAGAGCCGTCAACAAGGACCAGGCTGTCATTCGAAACTGCTGTTCATCGTCTCGGTGCCAGGCCGATTACCATAGCTGACGCCAGGAGTTCATCCGCACAGAAGGGGGAGTCTCTTGCCGATACGGCAAGGACCATAGAAGGATATGTGGACTGCATTGTTATTCGGCAGCCGGTGAAAGGCGGAGCGAAAATTGCAGCGGATGCTGTTAATGTGCCGGTAATAAACGGCGGTGATGGTGCGGGGCAGCATCCCACACAGGCATTACTGGATTTGTACACAATAAAAAAAGAAAAGGGGAGGCTGGACTCCCTTAAAGTGGCCATGGTAGGAGATTTGAAGTTCGGAAGAACGGTTCATTCTCTTTCGTATGCACTTGCTCCTTTTAACCCTGAGTATATATACTGCGCCCCGGAGGAATTGCAGATTCCGGAAGGTATATTAAGCGGAATGAAGCAGCGGTCGATAAAATATCAGCTTTCTTCCGATATCAATGATGCTCTGGATGCGGATATTCTCTATATGACGCGTATTCAGAAAGAACGTTTTAACAATATCGAGGATTATGAGAAACTCAAAGGAAGTTATGTTCTGACACGCGGGCTCGTTAATAAGGGGAGAAAGGGTATAACAATTATGCATCCCCTTCCCAGAGTAAATGAGATAGCAGCGGATGTCGATGATTTACCGAATGCAGCTTATTTCCGCCAGGCTCATAACGGGGTCTATCTGAGGATGGCACTTCTTGCCATGGTTCTCGGCCGGGCGTAATCGAAGCTTATTTTCAGGTTATAAAAAAACCCCGGTTATCCGCCGGGGTTTTTAGTTTGCTGTTTGTATCAGGACCGCTTATCCTGAGATTGTTTATTTGCCTGTCGGGCTGTATAAGTAGTTAAAATACTCCGGTGCCGTAGTGAGTATCTTTCTAAACTTAGGAAGCATCGTTCTGTACGATTCGGTCGCCTTCCAGAACTTGTAGAAATCCGGATCCCGTTTGTAGGCATCCGCATAAATTGCGGCGGCTTTTGCATCCGCTTCACCCTTTATCTTCTGTGATGTCTTGTAAGCTCCGGAGCTTATGGTGTCGAGTTCTCTCTCCATCTTTCCTATCCACTGGGCTTTTCTTCCTTCGCCGTCGGACCTGAACGCCTGTGCTATCTGATTACGCTCTTTAATCATTCTGTTATATACACTCTGGGTCAGATCTTCCGAGTACTTTATCTGCCTTATCTTTATGTCTATTAAATTAATTCCGTACTGAGGAGTTATTTTACGCGTTCCCGCCAGCATCTCGGAAGAAAGCTTGCTCCTTCCCGTTTTAATTTTATCGTAAACGATATTTGTAAATGTTGCGATGGAAACGTCTTCTATGCCCTCTCCCTTTTTTGAGGTGGATTTAAATACGTTTCTTCTCTTAATCTCGTTTATGACATTGGAATTTCGTACCGCCTCACGCAGCGGGTTCTTTGATATTACCTTTCGTACCTCCGAATCGATAACATCATCGAGCCTGGATTGGGCCTGTGTAATTGTCCCCACCGATTCATAGAATTTTTTCGGATCATTTATCCGCCATCTTGCCGTTGTATCCACCCATATAAACTGGTTTTCCGCTGTAGGCAGCCGCTGTGCTTCTCCGTCCCAGGAAAGTATTTTTTTAGGATACTTTATCACGGTGTCTATAAAAGGGATTTTAGTTTTAAGCCCTGCCGTTGTATCTACATTAACAATTTTTCCGAATTCGACTACAACCGCCTGCTCGCCTTCCTGAATTGTATAAAAGGGCCCCAGAAGGAGAAAAATAATTATTACAACCGCAATTACTACAAGAACTGTTACAAGTTTTTTCATTTCTGTACCCCCTGTAAGCTCGACCCTATCGATTTAAAGGGGACAAAATTCTTTAAGTTTTTATCGATCAAGTCAACAGACTTGGCGTCTTTAAATACGTTTTCGTACATTTCATAGTAGAGCCTTGTCCTTGTAACCTTAGGATTTTTTTCGTATTCCGCAAGTACGGACAGAAATCTGTGTACATCACCCTGTGACCTGTTTACACGCTGCGTCGCGTACCCTTCCGCCTGCTGAATTACCCTCTGTGCTTCTCCCTGGGCTTTTGGTATTGCCTGGTTGTAAGCCTCTTTTCCTTCGTTGATAAGCCGGCTCCTGTCCTGAATAGCCTTGTTCACGTCTTCGAATGCATTTTGAACATCACCCTTGGGAGGAACTACATTCTGCAGTTTAACCGTTGTCACCCTTATTCCTAATTGGTACTTGTTAAAAACATCATTCATCATCTGCTGTCCCATAGATTCTATTGTAGCTCTCTGGCCTCCGATGACATCCAATACCGTCCTGTCGCCGACAAGCTGGTTTATTACGGATTGGGATATATCCCGTATCGTTTTTCTCTGGTTTACCACATTAAAAAGCCATTCCCTGGGATTGGAAATTCTGTACTGGATAATCCACTCGACATCCACGATATTAAGATCGCCTGTAAGCATAACAGATTCCTGGGGATAATCCTGACTGGAATAGATTGTTGTAATTCCAGGTGTAACTGTTCTGAATCCGAATTCTTCTTTTAAAACCCGCTGTACCGGAACATTAAAGTTTTTTTCTATGCCGAATGGCAGCTTATAGTGAAGCCCCGGTCCGGCTATCCTGTTAAATTTCCCGAATCGTAAAATAACTGCCTCTGCTTTCTGATCTACGGTGTAAATACTTGAAAAAGCAACTACAAGTGCAAGAACTACGATAATGATAAGCCACAATACCTTCGGACTTAACTTTATGGGAAAATTCCCAGGAGTTACATCACGTTCTGACATGATACCTCCTATAACACAAATATATTTATTTTAAGTTAATTCTTTAAAGTACCATAGTCAAGCTGACTCCATATAACTATAATGCTTTTCTGTAAACATTTCATTCTATGCCGGGTATTATTGCCGGGAATACCACTTTGGTATATATTACCTTAAGTAGATGTATGTAGGATATTTCCGCTGCAGAATACTTAAGAATAGAGAAAAGGACAATTACTTAAATGATGACGCACAGGGAAAGGGTAATAGCCGCATTAAGCCATAAACGGCCGGACAGGGTTCCTATAGATCTTGGGGGCTCGATTGTAACGGGGATTAATTCGATGGCTTATCAGAAACTTAAAAAATATTCAGGTTATAAGGATACAAGATCGCATGTGACCAATATTATACTGATGCTTTCCGAAGTGGAAGAAGAGATAATAGAACGATGGAAAATTGATGTTCTGCCTCTCGACAGGTATGAAGCGGCGGGAGGTGTACCTCTGTCCGGGGAATGGTTTCTTCATCCCCTTCCGGACGGGTCCCCCGCCTGGTTTCCGAAAGGGTTCAGCCCGAAGATAAGGGAAGACGGAGCATGGGAAATCTACAGGGATGGAGTGTGCACCGATTTGCTCAGTCCCGGAAGCGGTTCTTTTGTTCCTGCATATCATCCGTTAAAGGATGCAGGGATTTCCGATCTCGAAAGCTTCGAGATTCCGCGTATCAGTGATGCGGAACTTGAATATCTACAAAAAAAAGCAAAACACCTGCACGAAGAAACCGATTTTGCGGTTTTCGGCTGGTTTAACGGGAGTATTTTTGAGACATCACAGTTTTTATGCGAATGGGGAGAGTTTATGATAAGACTTGCATCGGATAAAGGTTTTGCCCATAAACTGCTTGGCAAACTCACCGATGCGGTTATCCGGGATTTAAGGCTTTACCTCGATGCGGTTGGAGATTATATCGATGTCATCGGTTTCGGAGATGATTTCGGTTTTCAGAACGGGCTTCAGATTTCACCGGATCTGTTTCGGGAGATGTTTAAACCGCGTCTTGCATCGATCTACGGAGAAGCACATAAGCTGACGGATGCATTTGTTCTTATGCATTCGTGCGGATCCATCGAACGTTTAATAGAAGATTTTATAGAAATAGGTGTGGATGTGCTTAATCCGGTACAGACTTCCGCCGCTGATATGGATATTAAATATCTTAAAAAAACCTATGGAGACCGTATTGCTTTCTGGGGCGGGGGCTGTGATGTGCAGAGAATCCTTCCCTTAGGGTCGGAAAAAGAGATAGAGAAGGATGTTAGGAACAGGCTTAAGCTGTTCGGTGAAGGAGGAGGGTTTGTATTTGCTCCGATCCATAATATACAGGCTGATGTACCCCCGGAGAATGTAGCCGCGATGTACGAAGCAGCCGCGGCACAGTAATATAATGTCTGCTTGACATTGTAACTTGTTAATAACTATAGTAGGAAAATCATGGAAAAGAGACTTATTACTTCCGCATTACCATATGTAAACAATATTCCCCATTTAGGGAATCTTATTCAGGTACTCTCCGCGGATGTTTTCGCCCGTTACTGTAAAATGCGCGGTTTTGATACATTGTATATCTGCGGCACGGACGAATACGGGACAGCTACCGAGACAAGAGCTCTGGAAGAGGGGATTTCACCAAAAGAGCTGTGCGACCGCTATTATAAAGTCCATTCGGATATCTATGATTGGTTCAATATAGATTTCAGTGATTTCGGAAGAACATCCAGGCCGGAGCATACGGAGATTACTCAGTATATATTTAAAAAACTCGATAAAAACGGGTATATACAGAAGCAGACAGACGAGCAGACCTACTGCGAAACCTGCGGCCGGTTTCTTGCCGACAGATACGTTCTGGGTGCCTGCCCGCACTGCGGTTACGAGAGCGCCCGGGGGGATCAGTGCGAGAACTGCGGAAAGCTTCTTGATCCGATGGAGCTTATAAATCCGAAGTGCAGTGTCTGCGGTAATAAACCTGTTGTCAGGAAGACAAAACACCTCTATATCGATCTGCCCGTTATTCTTCCTGAATTACAGAAATGGATGGATAAGGCTTCTGCGGATGGATTCTGGGCACATAATGCTGTACAAATGACAAATGCGTGGATTCGTGACGGCTTAAAAAAACGCTGCATTACACGTGATTTAAAGTGGGGTATTCCGGTTCCGAAGGAAGGGTTCGAGAAAAAGGTTTTTTATGTGTGGTTCGATGCACCGATCGGTTATATCTCGATGACCATGCATATTAAAAAGGATTGGGAGAACTGGTGGAAAAATCCGGAAGAGGTAAAACTTTACCAGTTTGTCGGCAAGGACAATATCCCGTTTCATACTGTAATTTTCCCTTCCTCATTAATAGGAACAGGTGAAAAGTGGACTCTCCTGTATCATATGTCGTCCACGGAATATTTAAACTATGAAAGCGGTAAATTCTCTAAAAGTAAAGGCATAGGTGTGTTCGGTACGGATGCAAAGGAAACCGGAATACCGGCAGATGTGTGGAGATTCTATATCTTCTACAACAGGCCGGAGAAATCCGATGCGGTTTTTACATGGAAAGATTTTCAGGAAAAAGTAAACGGAGAACTTATAGGGAATCTTTCCAATCTGGTAAACAGGACACTCACCTTTGCGGTACGGTACTTCGACGGGGTAATTTCCGAAGGGAAAAAGGATACTGAATTCTGGGAGAAAGCGGTCAGGCTGGAAAAAGGTATAGAAAAATCCCTGGAAAAAGTGGAACTTCGTGATGCATTCAGAAAAATATTTGCACTCTCCTCATCAGGCAATAAGAAATTTCAGGATGCGGAGCCGTGGAAGGCAGTAAAAGAAAATCAGGATGAAGTAAAAAATCTGCTGTGGAATCTTATCTGTCTTATAAAGGATCTGGCAATTCTGATTCGACCCTATATGCCGGACACATCGGATAAAATCCTTGACATGCTGAATGTTAAGGATAATTCCTGGGAGAGACTCGGTAAACTTTCGGCGGTTCAATATATAAAGAAGCCCGAATTACTCTTTAAAAAACTGGAAGATAAAGAAACGGAGGCATTCAGAGACCGTTTTTCCGGAAGTCAGGAGGAACGCAAAGATAGTACGGTTAACAAATTCAGGAATAAAATAGAGCTTCGGGTAGGCAGAATTACGGAAATAGAAAAACATCCGAAAGCAGACAGGCTTTATATAGAAAAGGTGGATACCGGAGGCGAGATACGCCAGATCGTATCGGGGCTTGTTCCTTATTACAGCGAAGAAGAACTCCTTGGGAAGAATATCATAATTGTTGCGAATCTTAAAAGTGCAAAGCTGCGCGGAGTGGAAAGCAGGGGAATGCTCCTTGCCGCAGATGATAAGGATGGTGTCGAGGTGCTTTTTGCAGGCAAGGCGGAGCCCGGCAGCAGGGTTGTTCTCGAAGGCGATAATCCTGATGATTATACGGATAATCCCGAAGCAATAGATATCGATGAATTTTTCTCCGTTCCGATCCGGGTGGAAGGCCATATGGTAAAAATAGAAGACAAAACACTTGTTTGCGGCGGTATACCAATTACTTCGGAAAAGATCGAAAGAGGAGCTGTACGATAGTAAAAAAGGTAGTTGTTATATCATTAATTTTCAACTCCCTTTTTGCCCTTCTTCTAATTGTGTTTCTTAAATTCAACCCTCTTCCGGCCGGAATAAGTGAAAATGCCATCCGGAGACTCTCTGTTGTCATTTCATCTGCTGCAGGCATAGAACTCATTCTTTATCTGTTTTTTTCTCTGATTATTCTTAGAACGGGGAATACATTAAAACGGGGAATAGAACTTCTGTTTGCAGGAGAGGCGGTTTTACTGCTCTTCAGCCTTGCATACTGTATATTGGATGTTAAGCTTTCGTTAGAGTTTACTCTTCTTGTTTTTTTTATTTTTATTCCCTTTTTATCAGCATGTATTATGGGGATGCTTATTGTTTCCGGAATTTTTCTTGAAAAGTTCGGAAACGAAGAGCTTATTTCGAAAAACCGTATTTCGTTAATTTTTAAGATGTTTATCTACCTTTTTACCGCTTCCTCACTGGTTTTCAGTTTAAGCTCATGGTTCGTGTTGTTCTTTGTTACCGGAGGAAACGGGGAAATCGGCTCTCTTTTTATAAAAAGGCTGCCCGTATTCGGAACGTTAATCCTCCTTTTTGCCGCCGGTTTTTCTCTCTATATTGCAAAGACAGCCGGAAAACCGGTTTTAACGTTAAACAGATTTCTTAATAAATTGATACAACAGAAAGGTGATTTAAGAGGAGAAGTATTAATTCCGTCCAATGATGAACGTCACTTTACCGGCCGGTATCTTAACTCTTATATCTCTTCACTTAAAGAGATGTTCGGACTTGTTTATGAGGATGTAAACCGGATCGGCCTGGTTGTCAGAGAAATAGGTGAGAAAGCTGAAATATCAGCTGAGAATATCGAGGAAGAAAAGAATTCTCTTAATAAAGTATCCGGTTCATTCGATACGGAAAAGGAAATAATCGGAAAGCTCGATACCGGGCTGAACAGTATCTATGATGAAAATAAAATAGTTCTGGAACGAATAGCTGAAAAACATAATACGATACGGGATATGTCGGAGCTGGTAAACGGCACTGCCGGGAGCATGGCTGAAACCGGAGAATTGGCCCGGAAGGCAAATAAGTACAGTAATATATTAGAAAATATTGCTTCGGAAAATCAGACCGCCATAGATGATACATTCAGAACTGTAGAAATCATATCCTTAAGATCAAAAGAAATAGAAAAGGTAACGGATATAATTGCCTGGATTGCAAAAAAAGCAAACATGCTGGCAATGAATGCGGCTATAGAGGCGGCTCATGCGGGAGATGCAGGGAAAGGTTTTGCTGTTGTCGCCGATGAAATAAGGAAGCTCGCAGATAACAGTAATGAGAATGGTCAGTTGATTTCCGATGCACTCGATTCGATTGTACAGTCTGTCCGGGTAAGCAGTGAAAAAGTTAAACTGGTAAAAAATAATTCTGATTCGATTATTAAGGAGATTTCCGGGATTGTCGATATAACCGGAAAAGTTGCCGCATCACTGGATAACCATATGGATGAGATTAAAATATTTGCTCTTGAATTCGGGGAAATACTGGCTGTGATTAATGAAGTTATGGAAACAATAAAGAATCGGCAGAGAAGCTCGGAGGTGATCGACGGCCTGTTAAACAGATTAAGCTCGCTTTCTTCCGCTAATGCTGCTTTTCTTTCTAAAGAAACAGAAAAATCGAAAGCCGTCCTCGGGGATATCGGCAGGATAAAGGAATCAGGGGATGAGATAAAAAAATATGCCGAAGGGCTGCTTGATAATTTAGCACGTTTCGGACCGGACGGGTCTTCTAAAGATGATCTTTTAAGATTAAAATAAATTTGGAATGAAAAAATTCTGCTTCTGTTTTTAATGACAATTAATATTTGAATGGTGATAATTTGTTTAAAATAGAAAAGACTGCACTCGAAGATTGTAATAATAATACCGAATTACTGCAGACAGGTTTCTGGGGAAAGCATAAGATGAATTTCGGGTGGCATGCGGAAGCATTCCGCGTTTCCCGGGAATCGCCTGAAAGCGGAGATTTCTTTCTTCTTACACTGACAAGGGTTTTTAAAGGCGGATTTGCATTTACCTATATACCCTTCGGCCCGCAGGTGGAGGAACCCGAAAAAAATACCGGTTCTTTTCTTAAAAATCTGGCCGGTGCTTTGTTTCCCTTTCTGACTATAAAGCCTGTTTTTATACGTTTTGATCTTCCCTGGGGCAGGCGCGGGAAAGCCGTGGAAGTGCCCGTTTTGGCGCCGGAGGAAAGGTTTGTTAAAGCGCCGGTTAATGTTCAGCCCGCAAGTACTGTAATCCTGCCCATTGATCGTTCCGAGGATGATATCCTTGCCGCCATGAAGCCGAAGTCCAGGTACAATATAAAACTGTCCTTTAAAAAAGGAGTTACCGTTATCGAGACAGGTATGGATGGACTTAAGCAGTGGTATGATCTGTACAGAGAGACTGCGGTGAGAGACAGGATTGCAATCCATTCCTTTGAGTATTACAGATCACTCTTTGAACTGGCAAAAACCTACGGAGAAGGTGCTCCTGTTATCAAACTGTTTCTTGCTGAAATAGATAAGGAGGTCCTGGCCGGAATAATTGTAGCAATTAAAGGTGAATATGCCTGGTATCTCTACGGTGCATCATCCAACCGAAAGCGAAACTATATGCCTTCGTATGCTCTTCAGTGGAGGGCAATCCGTACGGCAAAGGAGAACGGCTGCAGGTACTATGATCTGTTTGGTATTCCTCCGGCTCCTGACGCCGGTCATCCGATGCACGGACTGTACAGGTTTAAAACCGGTTTCGGGGGTAGTATTCTTCACCGCTGCGGAAGCTATGATATTATAAATAGAAAGTTTCTCTATTCGGTTTACAGGGCAGGGGAAAATATCCGCAGATCCTATTTTAAAAAAGTTGTAAAAAAGATACCCAGGTAGTACGGCTTAACGTTTCCTGTATTTTCTTATAATCAGCCGGTTTCCCTTTCCGCAGGTTAAATAACTCCAAACCCAACCGGGCCTTTGGAAACCGCACGTTTTACACCGGTTGTCCCTACACCTGCCGGTCCGAATTTATTTAATGTATTTATTTTTTCCTGAGATTCAGAATATGTTTTCGTGCGGCAAGGGCTGCTTTAGCACCTTCACCTGAAGCTATGATTATCCTTTTTCCGAATGCACTGGTTACATCTCCTGCTGCAAAGATACCGGAACAGGATGTCGAACAATCGGGATTAATAATTACTTCTTTTTTTTCATTCAGGGTGACAAGATGTGAGATAAGAGAAGAATTGCACTCAAGTCCGATTGATATAAATACGCCCCGAACCGGTATTGTAATTTCCTTTTTTTCCGCCTTTTTCCTGGCTGTAATGCCTGCAATATTTTCTTTGCCATTGAACCTCACTGTCTTCATGTTTTCGTATATTTTAAGGTTTTTATAACTTGTTACCTGCTTGATTATTGCAGGGTCAGCGTTAAGCTCGAAATCCGATATCAGATATATATTTTTTGCAATGGTATGCAGGTTTTCGACAATCTGCATTGCGGAATTTCCGCCTCCGATTACAGCAACATCTTCTCCCAGCACAAAAGAGTAGTCCTGAATGTTGCCGTAAAAAAGACCTTTTCTCTGAAACCTCTCCTCCCCCGGAACTTTCAATGTCCTTCTGCTCATCCCTGTTGCAAAAATTATTGTGTTCGTGTAGTAGATACGCAGTTCCGACGTTGTAATTTTAAATTGGAATCCATTGTCTTTTCTTTCTATCTTTTCAACCTCAGTCAGGATATGATCGATATAGTGTGACTTAAGCAGTTGTTCCTTAAACTTGTTAACCAGCTCGGGGCCGGTGACAAAATCATAACCCATATAATTTTGTATTTTTGTACTGTCATAGGCCTGACCGCCCAGATCTTTTGTGATTAAAATCGTATTAATTCTCATAGTAGAGGCATATACTGCAGTAGTCAGACCTGCCGGTCCTCCCCCGATTATTATAAGCTCATAGTGAGTTCTCCTGGTATTTTCCGGATGTTCTTTCATAAACCTTTCCCTGCAGCCTTCTGAACAGAAAAAATAATTACTGCCATTGTATTCCATGATCAGTGCTTCTTCTTCATCTACTTCCATCTTACATACAGGATCGATTATCATTAAATTACTCCTATTTATAACAGTATAAATACCCTGGAAAAGTGTTACTAATCTAAGTTTTTATCCTTATGGCGTCAAGTTTTATTTCAGGAAGTATTGGCATGTGACACCTCCAATATCTAAAAAAAACAGATGAATGCAGTATTATCTTTTTGCCGTTTTATAACGGTCAGGCAGAAACTCACCGTGCAGTTCTTTTGATATCCTGCGTGCAGCATCTACAAAATCAGCACTATCCTGTATCATTTTTTCACCGGTGAGCCGCTCTGCAATTCCCACCACACCTATACTTGCCGTTATACGATCGGGATAGGTAAATATCGGTGCAGCCATCGCATTAATTCCGATGTTATATTCGGAAAGGTTTAAGGAATATCCCCTCTCCCTTATCTCCTGCAGTTGTTTCTCCAGGGCCTTCTTCGTAGCAATTGTATTGTTTGTATAGGATTTAAAATCAATGTTATCTAACAACTTGTTCCGGATGTTCTTATGAATAAAAGCGAGGATTACTTTGCCGGATGCAGTTGAAGAAAAAGGGAAAACTTCGCCCCGGGATACGGCGATATTCCGGTTGCGCTGGCCGTATATATCGGTGCAAATGATTTTTTCGCCATTCAGCATAGCAACAATAATTGTTTCGCCGGTTAATTCATGCAGTTTTTCCATATAGGGATAGCTTATGGTATCGAGGCTTATGCTTTCCAGCGCGATATCTGCGTATTTTAGAAATCCCAGGCCGATAAAATAGCGTTTATTAAGCGGTTCCTGACGCACGAAACCATATTTAAAAAAATTATTTAGCATCCTGTGAAGACTCGATGCCGGAATATGTAAACTCCGGCTCATCTCCTTAATTGATGCTCCGTTTCTGCTTCGGTCTGTCAGATAATTTAATATACTTACCAATTTGTCAAATGTATTCATCATTTAATCCATACACCCTATTTGTACCGGATACGGGGATCGAGATATGCATATATAATATCAGCGAAAAAGTTTGAGACACTGAATATTAATACAATCAGCATTGAAGTCGCCTGAATCAGAGGAAGATCCCTGTGGCTTATTGCAAAGAGAAGCAGCCTGCCGACTCCCGGGTAACTGAAAAGTGATTCGGTTATAATTAAACCGCCGATAAGATAGGCAATACTAATGGCAATTATAGTTACTGTGGGAAGCAGGGCATTCTTTAGAACATGTTTTCGTAATACATACCCGGGCCTTAACCCTTTAAGGTAAGCAGACCGTACATACTCTGTCTGCAGTACTTCGACAGTACTCGATCTCGTCATCCGTATTACATATGCGAGATTAGTCAATGCAATAGTGATGCCCGGAAGTATCAGCTGGGGCAGTATCTTAATAAAAGACGCACCCGGATCTATCGCCGAACTTGCAGGAAAGATACGAAGCTTAATAGCAAAAATTGCAATAAGTATTACTCCTGTTACAAACTCGGGAAGACCGATAAATGCAAGAGATGTCATCGAAATAATCTGGTCCAGCCATTTATTCCTGCGAAATGCAGCAACGATTCCAAGAAATATTCCAGGGGGGATATAAATTAAACATCCTACCAGTGCCAGCATACCTGAGTTTCGTAACCGGTGCATTACCAATCCGAGTACATCTGCATTAGTGCTGATAGAAACTCCCCATTTGCCGATTACAAAGTTGGAGAGCCAGCTTATATACTGAATATATACCGGCCGGTCGAGCCCCAATTTGGCCCGCAGATTTTGAAGAGCACTCGGAGCGGCAAATCGGCCCAGAACCATTGTGGCAACATCACCCGGTAATATCTCTGTAAGTGAAAAAATCAAAAGTGAGGCAATTAGAAAAGTAAGCAGTACAAATCCCAGTCTTCTTAAGGTAAAACGAAGCATCTAACCTTCCCTCATTATGTTTTATCCATTGCCGGTTGTTGAAGTTTATCCAGTTTATCCATCGGGATATGACAGCGAATCCAATGGTCATCTTTACCTTCCTGCCATGGAGGTTCTTCAACCCTGCAAATTTCGCCCGGTTTTCTCGGACACCGCGTATTAAAGCGGCACCCGGACGGAATATCCAATGCGCTGGGCACCGATCCCTCCAGACGAATACGCGTCCGTACTCCTTTACTGTCAATTACAGGTATGGCCGAAAGAAGTGCTTCAGTATACGGATGGAAAGGCGGTTTTAATACTTTTACAGCATCACCCCACTCAACGATGTGGCCCAAATACATTACAACTACCCAATCCGAGATATGCTGGACCACTGCAAGGTCATGGGAAATAAAGATATATGATGTTGCACTCTGTAACTGCAGTTCGATTAAAAGATTAAGTAAAGAACCCTGAACAGACACATCAAGCGACGAGAGCGGTTCATCGAGAATAATAAGCCCCGGAACCGATGCAAATGCCCGTGCAATAGCAACTCTCTGTTTTTCCCCTCCGCTGAGTTCACCGGGCAGCCTGCTGTAATAATGGGATGACAACTTTACTGCATTCAGAAGACTGATTACACGATCCCGAATTTCTCTTTTATTTGATTTTCCCATCAACGTAATCGGACGGCCGACTGTTTCAGCAATAGTGTGATAGGGATTAAGCGATGTTTCCGGATTCTGAAAAACCATTTGAATTTTTCGAAGCTGCGTCTGTTTCCGTTCCGGAATGGTTTTTCCGAGTTTTTCACCATCGAGTTCTATATCTCCTGAGGTCGCACCGGCAAGTCCGCTGATAACCCGTGCCAGTGTGGTTTTCCCGCTTCCGCTTTCTCCTACAATGCCGAGTGTACGCCCCTTATTTACCCATAGAGTTACCCCGTCAACCGATTTAATATATTTCCTTTTTCTTTTACCAAAGATTCCTTCCCCTTTAACCCTGGCAGGGTAGTACTTTTTAACTCCTGTTACTTTAAGAAACGGAATATCTTCTAATGCCCTGTCTGCAATTGCTTCCGGTTTTACGGCCTTTAATTCATGAACCCTTTTCCATAGCCTGCAGGAGGTATAATGATTCTGCCCGATCTCAATTAAAGGAGGCCGTTCTATACTGCAGGTTCTTTCGGCAAGGATGCACCTCGGTGCAAATACACAGCCGCGGGGAATTTCATCCAATCGTGGTATGGAACCGGGGATTACCGAGAGGAGCTGCTTTTTTCTCCCATGTTCGAACCGGGGGACGCATTCGAGAAGTTTAAAGGTATAGGGATGTTTAGAACCGGCAACAACCTGTTGTGTCGTACCCTGTTCCATAAGATTACCCGCGTACATTACACCGATGCGGTCACATATATTTGCAACCACAGCAAGATTATGGGTTATGTAAAGTATCGCCGAATCAAACTTCTTCTGAAGATCGGCGATAAGGTCAAGTATTACCGCCTGGGTAGTAACATCCAGCCCTGTTGTCGGCTCATCCATAATAAGAAGTTCAGGTTTGGTTATAAGAGCCATGGCAATAACACAGCGCTGAAGCATACCCCCGGAAAGTTGATAAGGATAACGGTCGATAACCGATTCGGGATCCGGCATTGCAACCATTTCGAGTATTTCGCAGGCCTTCTGCCTTGCCTCTCTGTCGGACATACCAAGATGAGTTTTCCCCATCTCGGCCAATTGTTTGCCGATTGTAATCGTAGGATTCAGAGCAGCCTGGGGATTTTGGTAAACCATGCCGATTTTCGACCCCCAGAAGGAACGCAGCTTGCTTATCGGAAGAGAATACACATCGGTACCATGGAATCGAACATTTCCGCCGGTAACCTTTCCGTTCGAGGCGAGATATCGAACAATAGCCAACGCCACAGTGGACTTGCCCGAACCTGATTCTCCGACAAGTCCGAAACTCTCATGGGATTTAACAGAAAAAGAAATATCCCGTACAGCCTGGTATACACCGCGTTCGGTTTCATAAGAAACAGTTAATTTTTCTACTTCCAATACCGGTACGGAACCTTTTTTAACCAATTAAATCTCGCCTCCTATGGGATAAAAAACATGCCGCAGTCCGTCCGTCATCAAGTTTGCCGCTATGATAAGCAGTGAGATTGTACCGGCCGGAAATATGAGCAGCCACGGAGCAATAGAAAACCATCCGCGGGCTTCATTGATCTGCAAACCCCAGTCGGGTGAAGGAGGCTGTACTCCGAGTCCCAGGAAACCCAGAGAAGCTACAAGAAAGATCGCATACGAAAAACGCATAGATCCTTCGACAAGCATGGATCCAAGGGTATTCGGTAAAATCTCCCGAAACCATATATATAACTTTTTTTCTCCCCTTATCTTAGCTGCTTCCACAAATTCTTTCATTTTAAGGCTGAGAACCATGCTGCGCATTACCCTGGCTTCTATGGGAAGGTAAAGTAAAGCAACTACGAGAATAAGGCCGGGTTTCGAGGGGCCGATTGTGACCAGAAGTACCAGGGCCAGTAAAATCGGAGGAATAGAAAGTAATACATCGAACAAACGCATCAGGACCTCATCGGAAAGTCCTCCGTAATAACCGGAAAGCAATCCAAGTGTAGCACCGATAATTACTGCAAGCAGTGTACCGCTTCCCCCAAGCAGGAAAATACCCCTGCTGCCGACTATAATACGGCTGAAAACATCACGTCCATATTGATCGGTGCCGTAGAAGTGAGCAAGGGAAGGCGGCTTTAACCGGTTGGCGATATCCTGAGCCTGATAGTTGTAGGGCACAATTAACGGCCCTATTATTGCCATGAGCAGAAAGAAAAGAAAAATAATCCCTCCGCCGACAGCAAAAGGCTGTCGTTTTAGACGCTTCCAGTAGATAGTGAGTTTTTTTGGCTGATCCTGCAGAACCTGAATATCTTCATTTGCAGACTTTTCATCAGACGAACCATTCATACAGGTTAATCCTTTCCACTGAAGTTTTCCTTATAGTAAATAACTTTTCTGATTTTTTAAGTTACTTCTTCGCTGACTTACTCCATAGATGATATACAGTTTTACCATGCCGCCCGGGAACAAATACCCGTACGGCATGGCATAAACTGACAATACTATTACACTGCTGCCGGCAGGGCAATTTATTTTTTAGTAAAATACGCTCTTAAAAAGCGTGTACGCGCCCAGTCCGAAGGAAGTACTACTCCCTTAAGGTTTGCACTTATTCCTGCTGTCGATTCTTCGAAGTACGGTACAATAATTGCTCCCCGTTGAATCATAATTTCCTGTGCCTTTTTATACAGTATAATTCTCTTTGCCTTATCCATTTCGCTGTCGATCTTTTTTACAATAGCGTCGAATTCCGGATCCGACCAGTGGCTTTCATTCCATGGGGCACTACTGATATATGCCAGTTTAAAATAGGTAACCGGCGTTGCACGGGCACCCCAGTCGGTAATGCCGAAATCACTCTTAAGCCAGCTCTGATCACCATCTCCGTAATATATATCGGAAGGTATTACCTTTATTCCGACATTGATACCTATTTTTGCCATTTGTGCCTTCCACACTATAGCAATATTCGGCACATCAGACTCGTTTTGTGCGTACAAAGTAATCTTGAAACCATTGGGGTATCCGGCATCAGCCAGCAGCTGTTTTGCTCTCTTTAGATCCGGTACCGGCGGCTTATCAAGATAGTAGTCTTTATAGGCAGGACCAACAGGCGTAAACCCATTGCCCGGTACTGCCAGGCCGGGCCGCACTGCCTGGATAATGGCATTATGATCTGTGGCGAGCTTCATTGCTTCACGAATTCTATTATCCGACGCAATATGTCCCTTATCGGCGCGCATGTGCAGTACCCAATGCATATTGGATACATTGGTGAGTAAATTAAGTGACGGGTCCTTTTTTACCATATCAACGAATTGGGTATTTAAGCCGCCGACAAACTGCAGCTGCCCGCCTCTTAATGCTTCGATCTTGCCTTGCAGACCGGGTGAAAAGATGAACTGTACCTCATCGACATAGGGAAGTGGTTTACTATCGTCACCTTTCGCCCAGTAATAAGGATTCGGTTTCATTATTATCCGGTCCTCCGGTACATATTTAGCAATTACAAACGCTCCGCTGAAAATCCATTTTTTAGCGGGATTTTTAATATCCTTCGAAATAATTCCGGCATGATAATCCCCTGCATCACTGGGAAACTCCGGGTTTGGATTTTTTAGTATGAATTGTACATGGGTTGCATCCAGTGCCTTTATATCACTGATATTCTTGTAAAGGCTGACCGTCGGAGCGCCTATTTTGGGATCCCTCATGCGGTTAAAGGTATAGACAACATCTTCCGCAGTAAGGTCCTCGCCATTACTGAATTTCAGATTCGGGCGAAGGGTAAAAGTCCATACCTTTCCGTCGGATGAGCTCCACTTTACCGCCAGATCAGGAGCAGGCTTATTATCCGCATCGATAAAGGTGAGACCGTCGTACAGCTGCTGACTCACCATGATGTCCGATATGGCTGTAGCAAACTGAGGGTCAAGATTACTGACCGGCTGAATGCCGACCTTAATTACTCCTCCCCGTTTTGTTTTCACCGGGGCAGCCGCTTTAGTCCCCGCAGGCTTTGCCTTTTCTTTAGTGCCTCCGGCCGACACAAATTGAACACTTAAAAAAAGTGCTGCAGCCAGTATAGCCACCATAAATCGTTTCATACTCTACCTCCTTGATTTTACTATATGGAATCGTATTCCTCATATTTACATACGCCGATTTCCTTGTCAAGCAATAATTCGGTAATCATTATTGAAGAGCCTGTCTTTTTTAGCCGGTTTGCATTACTTTAATATATATTGATAATACGGGTAATTCATTTAAAAATAACAAAGCCAAAAAAAATATGCAGGAGTTGACGGACGGGCTTATTACTGCTTTTATGGAAATTTTTGCAGTACCGGAGTTTGCAAGACCTTATATTAACATTTTTGTTGAAAAAAAAGAGATTGTTCTGATTGAACACTTTCAGCAGGAATCTTTTACCCCGGAAGATGCCGGATCTGTTTTGCACCTCAGCCCGCGCGAAGCAAAAGATTACCTGGAACAGTCGTACCGGCGTTCAGTTCTCGAAAAAACCGGGATTTCCGCTTTTTCCTACCTGTCGTCAGATTTTTATTCATGTCTTGATACCTTTGCAACCTTTAAAAACGATAAATGGTCATCTCTTCCGAATGAATTCCGTAGAAAATTAAGCGGCTGGAGTTTTCATAAATACGTTGATGCCAAACAAACCAATGTGGAATCGATAAAACAGGGAAAGGCTTCCGCGGAAGATCCGGGTAACGATATTATCGTGCTGCTCGACGAGCTCGATGAAATTCTAAAGGACGCAGCAGAAATAGCTCTTCTTCCCTGTGATTGCAGGGCTATAAATCAGGCATGTCAGAATAAAATGACATCCGAGGTATGCATTTTTATGAATGAATCCGCTCATGCTGTACTGGATAGAGGCATGGGAAGAAGAATCGATAAGAAAGAAGCAAGAGAGGTAATCGGGCAGGCGGACAGGCACGGCCTGATTCATACGCTGAATGGTAACTGGAAAAAGAGAGGCCCGCAAAACCTGTGTAACTGCTGCATAGATGATTGTTTCCCGTTTCGGGCTTCTAAGATTCTTAAAAGTAAAGGGATATGGCCGCAAAGCAGGTTCAGGGCAGTGTATAACTCTGCCCGCTGCAGCGGATGCGGCATCTGTGTAAAACTATGCCAGTTTAATGCGTTCTTATCCGTATCAGTTAACGAAAAAGACAAAAAACACCCGGAACATCCGGCAAAAATAATATTCAGTCCGGAAAAATGCCGGGGATGCGGAGTTTGTGCTCATAATTGTAAGACTAATTCAATTACAATGATACCGCTGTTGTAAATCTCTATAATTCCAGTTCTTTGAGTTTCTCATTTTTCGGCACTCCGCGGTCATCCCATCCCATAAGTGCGTAGTATTCTTTGAGCATTTGTACAAGATTTACCTTTGAACCTTTACATGGCCCGTCTTTAACTGCTTCTCCGGTAAACTTTTCCGGCAGCATATCATCGATATAATGCATTCCCCTTCGGATATTAAAGAGGCGTTCGGCAGTAACAATCCTTTCTCCGCACAGTGATAATTCCTCTGCCGTAACATCCCGGTCGAGTATTATCCGTACTAATTCTGTCATAGTTGAAAGCTCGAAGTCATTGAGAATGGTAAGATATGATATTTTACAGAGGCCGAGTGCATCAAGGAGTGTGGCGGCAATGATGCTTTTTTTTACCATTAAAGGTTTTCCTTCTTCAGAAAGGCGGTCTGCAGCCTTTTTAGTACCGAATATCTTCTCTGCATGATCAGGGGTTATATCAAACTCCAGCCGTGCATACACATTGGTAAAATCGGCTCCCCTGCTTCCTACCGCATAACCCAATGCAGTGGCTTTAAAACCCCGCGGATCCATTGCCGTTATGGAAAGTCCCTTAACATGGTATGCATATTTTTCAGCGCCTTTTTTTATTAAGTGCGATGCTTCTTTAACCCCGCGTGCAAGTATATCTCCCAGCCAGGTATCCCGGTAAACAATCTGTTTAAGAACGGCCTCCGCTGTACCGGTATTACCCCATTCGAGATCTTTCCCCGCTGTTTCTTTTTTTGTAAGTAAACCCCGCTTATACAATTCAATTGCAAAGCCTATACAACTTCCTGCTTCGATTGCATCAACTCCCCACATATTACACAGGGTATGCAGATATACCGTCTCCAGAGCGTTTTCATTCCCAATTCTCGGACCCAGCGACATCATCGGCTCAAAATCGGGGCGCTGGCCGGTAAATCCGCTATGGCGCCCTCTGTTGATTGTAAGCTCTGCTCTGCAATGAACCGGGCAATTAAAACAACTTTTACGTTTTGTTGTTAAATCTTTCAAATACATCCCGTCGGCGGTATCGACATGTTCAAAGGTTACTGCATTAAAATTGCGCACAGAACCCGCACCAAGTTCATTAATCCACCTTACCGAAGTCGAATCGCCCCAGTTGGAATATTCGGTAAATTGAGAGGATTTCCTCATCTCTTTAATATGACCCTGAACAGCGGTTTTGGTCTCTGCGGAACACCGGTCTATGTACCTGTCTTTTGATTTTACCGCAATTGCCTTTAAATTTTTTGCGCCCATTACAGCCCCGAGTCCTGTTCTGCCCGCTGCATCATGGGGAGGAAATATAACCGACGCAAAGGCAACCCTGTGTTCCCCGGCCGGTCCTATAACTGCCGTACTGAATTTATCTTCCTCTAACTCCTCTTTTAATCTTCTTTCGGTTTCATGTGTGCCCAGACCCCATAAGAACCCGGCATCCAGAATTCGGACATCCTCACCATGGATATAGATGTACACAGGATTTTCAGCCTGTCCTGTGATAAAAATCGACAGATAACCGCAGTGCGCTAATTCCGCACCAAAATAACCTCCGGCATTAGAACTTCCTATGATACCCGTAAGAGGAGAAAGAGAACTAAGATGTATTCTGGAAGAAGAAACAGCACTACTGCCTGTAAGCAATCCATTAGAAAAAATAAGCGGAACCCGGGGATCATAGACAGACATCCCCGCAGTAACCTGCTTAAGAAGAAGATAACTGTTAAGTCCTTTTCCCCCTAAATATTTTCGGAATATATCAGGAGATATACTTTCCCGCTGTATTCTTTTTGCGGTAAGGTCGATTTTAAGTATCTTTTTAGATATATTTAACGCCATAGTAGTATCCGTACAAGAGAACAATAACAATAAGTCTTCATCAAAGTTTCATCTGTTATAAACTTCTTACATCGATCATGACAGCTTCTCACTTACGGCAATGACCTTTTTTAATTCTTTTTCCAGATTTTCATCAAGCGGTTCGGGTTTATGATTTTCCAGCAGGTTTTTTACTTTGTCATTTGCCCGTTCGATCAGGTTTTTTTTGTCCCCTTTTTCCCAGGCCTCGTATGAATCTTTCGAAAGCAGATCGGAATAAAAATTCTCTTTAAAGTGATTAAGAGTATGTTCACTGGAAAGGTACTCCCCGCCGGGACCGACCTCATGGATCAGATCGAGTGCAGCTGTTTTGTAGGATATGTCGAATCCCCGGGTAAAACGGCGCATCATCCGGATAACCTCATTAAAAACAACTATAAGTTCCAAGGAAGTAGTTAAACCGCCGTCCATGTAACCGACATCGTGGATTAAGTTTCCTCCGTTCAGTGAGGTAAGAACGATCCACATTGCACCTTCCATTGTTGCCTGCTGATCCGGAAGATTCGAGTCGGTACAGCCTGCAACACTGAACATGGGAAGTCGGTAGTAGCGTGCCATATCTGCAAAAGCCGTGTTTGCCAGCATATATTCGGGAGTTACATAGGGCGCCTGGCCGGTGCGCATATCCATGGGCAGCGCGCATTCGCCATACAGGAACGGAATCTCCTTATTAACAAGTTTACCAAGTACGTAGCCCCCCAACATCTCGGCATTTGCCTGTACGATTCCTCCCGCAATTGTGGACGGCCCGGTAGCCCCTGTAAGTACAGCGGGCGTAAATATTATCGGAAGTGATTTTCCGGCCATAAACATTATTTCCTGGGCCGACTCTTCCGGAATGGTAAGCGGCGAAATCGGTTCGGCATAGAGAACAAGAAAGGGCCTGTTACGCAGGGCCCGGGCACCACCGGCAACCATTTCCGCCATCTCCACAATTGTTTTAAGATTATCAAGGCTCCATGTTGTAAAAACAAGCGGCTTTCTGCTGTTTTTTATCATTGTAAAAAAATGATAAATATCCGATATCGCCGAATTGACATCACCGGCAAGTGCCGCACTCATGTTAAAGCTGATATCCGGAAGTGAATCAACCAGCTTTGCGGCATTTGCTACATCCTGTAATACTGCCGTTCTTCTTTTGCCCGTATTTACATCGATCACATTCGGTGTATCCGATCCTGTCCCGAAATATCCGTTATTCTGTTCCAGAAACATTGCAGGTTCACCATCACGTGTGCACAGCGGAATTCGGGGTGATGTGTTCCGCAAAGCCCACTCGACTAAATGCGCAGGCATCCTGACACGGTCACCCTCGACAATACAGCCCCCGTCGTGGTAAATCCGGAGTGCCTTTTTATCCTTTACCGAAAGCCCTGTTCTGCGCAATACCTCCAGGGTTGCAAGATGGATGAATTCTCTTTTCTCTTCAGTAAGCAAACTGTACCGCGGAATATTCAATCGAAACTTATCGTCCATGTTTTATGCCTCTTTTATCCCGGAAAGCATGCTGCTTTCACTTTTTGTCATAACAGGAAAACCATTTATACAGCATGAAAATATGCCCGGGTGCTCTTACTAAACACAGCTGTTTATAAATGGAATATGATTCCATATTTTAACAACTAATGACCGATTGTATTTAATACTTCATAATTTGTCAATCAAAACATGGTAAAATAAATTAGCAAAAACCCATCGCTGCCGGCTGCAGGTATTCTTTAAGGGGTATTTTTTGTTCCGGCAGAAGATATGTAATTATATTGACAGGAGTTTAAAATTTATGGTAGCTTTAGCTGTTATACTCACCCGGGCCGGACAGGTTCGTGCGGGCAAGCCTATTTTATTCTATATAATAACATTTAAAGGGGTAACTACCTATGAGCAGATTCAGAGAGAAGGTAGTTGAGGGGAAAGAGTTTATCATCACCTGTGAATTTGTTCCCGGGCGCGGGTCCAGGGGCAAAAGTGTCGAGGAAGTGGTAGAATTCGGAAAAAAAGTTATATCCGGAAAACTCCCTATTCATGCTATCAGTATTACCGATAACCCGGGCGGGAATCCTGCCATTGGTCCGGATATCCTCGGGAAAGAACTTTACGGGATGGGTCTGGACAGTCTGATTCATTTTGCAACTTCCGACTGCAACAGAAACATGATAGAGTCGAGAGCCTACTCCCTTGCCAGAGACGGTATTGAAAATCTTCTGGTTGTTACCGGGGATTATACTGCCAGCGGTTATGGAGGCATGGCAAAGCCTGTTTTCGACCTCGACTCGGTACAGGTGGTCCGTTACCTGAAGGAAATGAATAAAGGCCTTAAAGTACCGGGCAGGAAGAAAGGGACCTTTAATAACCTTCCCGAAACTAATTTTTTCACCGGATCTGTCGTTTCGCCTTTTAAAAGAACGGAATCCGAGCTGATGACTCAGTTTTTTAAACTGGAAAAAAAGGTATGGGCCGGGGCTGATTTTATTATTCCTCAGTTGGGATACGATGTAAGGAAATTTGCCGAAGTTCTTAAATATATGAAGTTCAGAAATATTAATCTGCCTATTCTGGGCAATGTGTACGTACTTAACAGGGCGGTTGCCAGGTTTATGAACAAAGGGAATGTACCCGGCTGTGTGGTAACCGATGAACTTGTGCGGAAAATTGAAGAGGATGCAAAAGAGCCCGATAAAGGGAAGAAGGCGCGGTTGGAGAGGGCTGCGCAGCTTATGTCTATATTCAGAGGAATGGGTTTTAACGGAGTCCATATCGGCGGGTTCGGGCTTAAATACGAGGATTTCGAGTATGTCATCAAAAGTTCCGAGGAAATAGCGGATAACTGGCGTAAATATATCCCGAATTTCCGGTACAGCCAGGAGAATGAGTTTTTCTGTTTTCCTGATGACCCGGAATTAACTTTCGATGAGGATAAGCTGGTTCCGGTTAAATCTCCCAGGAAACATGCTGCATCTTTAAACTTTAGACTGGGCTTGATATTGCACCGTTCGGTTTTTACCGAGAGGACGCTGGGATACAAAATTATGAAGCTGGCCTGCAGGGTATTCGACAAATGGAAGTTCGCCGGCAGAATAAGTTATTTCTTCGAGAGAGTGGTTAAAAAGCTGCTCTACAACTGTCAGGAGTGCGGTGACTGTGCACTTTTTGACATGGCGTACCTGTGTCCCATGTCGAGATGCGCCAAGTTTCAAAGAAACGGCCCCTGCGGCGGAAGCAGAAACGGCATGTGCGAAGTTGATGATACTAAAAGGTGTGTATGGACAATGGTTTACGACCGGCTCTCTTCGGTAAGAAAGACGGACGAGATCAGAGGTGAATATGTTCCGCCTGTAAACTGGACTCTGTCGAAAACTTCTTCCTGGCTTAATTATTTTCTTGGAAGAGATCATTCGTCCAAAAAAATAAACATACAGAATAAAGATGACAGCTGAGTTTTTTTTAAAACAGCATAGTAATCTCTGAAATAGCAGGAATGAGCTTTTATTGCCGGTATCCTGACGGACGGGCTGCTGCTCTTTACTTTAAGGATTTACCGGAACAGCAGAGCTGCATGGTATTAAAAATCACATCTTAAAAATAAAGAAATAGTTTACGCTAAAGTATCATATATGATAGGCGGAAATATCAGTTATGATATATTTCTCATCTTAAAAAAAAGAAAAGTGTTTTTTAAAGATTTATAACCATCTGAAGAATAGATATGCTATGTTTACGTAGTTCTTTTAAACATAAAAAGTTAGAAGAAGACTTGCTTAAAAGCAAATTATGAATAAAGAACGGAAGTCTGTTGTGGCATAATTATTGCTATATAGAATGTGAGTACTTAAAGGGAGAGACTTATGAAAAAATCTGTATTTCTCATTATTATAGTTATATTCTATTCTTCGGTATCTATTTATACTGAAGATATTAAACCGCAGATAGCATATAGATTTTTAGACGGGTATATCAGAGCAAAAGAGAAGAACGCCGAATTAAATAAAAAAATAGGAGCCGGAATAAGCCTGGCAACCGGAGGAATCTTTCTTGGTGCAAGTGCTGTTACCTACTTTTACGGTGATGAAATATATAGTACATTTGATGAAATGTATAGTACATTTAATGGCGATAAAAAAACTCTGGATCCGAATATAAAGAATATAGCAGCTGCTTCATTTGCGCTCGGCGGATTATTTGCCATTGGTATGGGAGCGGCCATACTTGTTAAAAAGCCTGTAAACCTGCACAAGAAGTACTCTTTTGTATTTGAAGAAAAAGATCCGGTTGTACAGGAGGCGCTTGCGTCTGCGGTTCTTAAGGATATTGCAGAAGAAGGGGAGAGGAAAAGAATTATATCAGGATTTACTTCTCTGGCTACCCCTTTGCTTTCGATAGGATTAACAATAGGAAGTAATATTATAAATCCGAAAAAGGAATGGTATGCAGATATTTTAACAGTCAATTCGTGGTTTATCGGCAACATAGTATCCGGTATTTCTTCATTTTTATCAAAGAGTAAAGAGGAAAGGTTATACGAAAAATATCTCGCTGCAAAAAAGGCAATCTATGAATCCGAATAATTAATGTATGAATAGTATTATTAAAGAGATTGTATTAGCTGTTGCTGTTTTTTTCGGTATATTTCAGGGTCAGAATGAACCTGTATTATTATGCCGGGTATGGAAAACCGGTAATTATATTAAACTTAATGCTGATATTAAGAATGGAATAAATAAAAAGATAGAAGAGCTTATATCTGCCGGTACTGTTATATCAATACATGTTACTTCCTGGTTTGATCATAAGAAAGCACAGTCTGCCGTACATACTATTAGTTATAATCCGTTTTCGGGAATAGCAAAAATAAATATATCGGAAACCGGGAAAACACACAGGACTAAGAATATGGCGGCGGCATTGTATATTCTTACAAAGTTTAATAATCTTAAAATTTGCAGTATCGATGAGTTTAATAATTCGGAGGATAAGTCCATTAAAATATCAGCTTCTATTAATCTTCCCGATGAAGGTATCGATAAGTCCATAGATCCAACCGTACTGTGGGGTTATAGGGATATTATTCGTATTTTTAAATATAACAGTATAACGGAGATACCATATTAGCATGAGATTCCGGAATAAAATATTAGTAATATTTATAGCTTCTGTGTTGTTGTCCGTTATTACTGCAATTCCGTTTATTTTTAAAACTATCAGTATAGACAGCAGATCATTAGAGAATAAAAATATCGAAAGTGCATTTAAAAAGTCTCTTCGGATATTCCGTGATAATTCAATAAAGGAAAAAGAAAAGCTGGATAAAATTATTAATCAGGTTCTTATTATAAACAGAGAGTATACGCAATCGAAAGTGTTTAAGGATGATACACTTGTCGATGTCCTGTCCATTCTTATTGTTTTTTTTATTATCCAGGGATCTTTACTTATTTTACTTTTTTATATTACAAGCAGGGCAGTAACTTCCCAGTTTCGTGTAATTCTATCATCCATCGAGAAGATTAAATCGGATAGTGCGAAATTTAGAATTCCTGATCTGTCGGGATATGAATTTAAAATGCTGGGAAGAGAATTTAATAAAATGCTCGATGTTATTGAATCCAGGGAAAAGCTTATTGCGGAACAGGCAGGACTTCTTGGCTGGCGGGAGGTGGCATCGTTTCTTTCGCATCAGCTTAAAAATCCTCTTACATCGATAGAACTTGCAGGAACTAATATCGAACTTATCTACAAGGAGCCCCTCAAGGGTAAATTGCTTTTATCCAACCTTTTAATCATAAAAGAGGAAACAAAAAGGCTTTCCGGATTTGTGGAGAGGTTTAAAGAAATAACAAACTTTCCGGAATTAAAATTAAAACCTGTCAATTTAAAAAAAATAATTACCAATGTGGTTTCAAGATACTCAAACGACAATATCTCCTTTAATATTAATTTAAAGGTTTCAGAAGAGTATCTTTTCGATTCTCAGTTTATAGAACAGATGTTTATAAATCTTTTTAACAATTCCATAGATGCCTGCAGGGAATACAGGATCCCTGCGGAAATTAATGTCGAGGCAGTTGAACGGAAAGGAATTCTCGAGATAAGGGTTTCTGATTCTTTATCCGGGTTACCGGAAGATCTGCCGGAGAAGGTAATGCTTCCCAGGTATTCTACAAAAAAAAACGGAACGGGATTAGGGCTGCCGTTTGTTAAGAGAATAGTATCTCTGCATCAGGGAACCATAGAGCCGGCGCTGTCTGCTAAAAGAGGACTTCTGTTTATTATACGATTTCCGCAGAAGAGAGAAATATGAGCAGGATATTAATAATAGATGATGAAAAAAATATAATTAGAACTCTGGAAACCTTTCTTAAAATAAAAGGACATGATGTCCGTACGGCAGGCAGCTTCGAAAAAGGTTATATGAACTTTCGAAAGGAAAAACCTGAAATTGTAATTCTTGATGTTTTCCTTAAAGGAAGAAACGGTATCGAACTTCTGTCATTAATCCATAGAGAAAAGTCTTATGTTCCTGTAATTATGATATCCGGACATGCGGATATTGCCACAGCAGTTGAATCGATAAAAAGAGGTGCATGGGATTTTATTGAAAAACCCATTGATACGGAAAAATTGGAAATCCTGCTTGGAAATGCCGCCCGTCAGTATAATTTGGCAAGTCAGGCAGATGTATTAAAAAATCGATGGGAAAAGGATAATTTCTTTATTGGTTCTTCACCGAAAATGTCAGAAGCTGTACATCTGGCCGAAAAAGCAGCACCCACCGATTTAAATGTATTGATCTACGGCAAAAACGGAACAGGAAAGGAACTTCTTTCTTACTATATCTATTTATGCAGTTCCAGGGTGAGCTATCCTTTTATAACTATAAATTGCGCTGCTATTCCGGATGAGTTATTTGAGAGCGAACTATTCGGTTATAAAAAGGGTGCTTTTACAGGGGCGGACACCGATAAACCGGGATATTTCTTA
>JAADHF010000116.1:0-482 GCA_013151965.1 Spirochaetota bacterium | reverse complement strand
AAGCGGATAAGGGAACTATTTTTCTTGATGAAATATCCGAAATACCTGTACATCTCCAGGCAAAACTTTTAAGGGTAATCGAATACAAAGAAGTACAGCAGCTCGGAAATACGAAACATGTAAAAGTTGATGTAAGAATAATTGCGGCAACAAACACAGAGCTGGAAAACGAAGTATCAGAGGGCAGGTTCCGGGAAGATTTATATTACAGGCTTAACCAGGTACCTATAGAGCTGCCCGGATTGGATTGCCGCAGAGAAGATATCCCGGGATTTATACGTATGTTTAAAGAGGAGATCGAAAAACGAAACGGATTGGCCCCCGTAGTTTTTTCGGATAAGGCAATCGACTACCTTAAGAACCGTGAATATAAAGGGAATATACGGGAACTTCGTAATTTGACAGAAAGACTGGTTATACTCTCAAATACAGGCGTAATTGATATCGAGACGATAAAACAAATCGATAAAAGAAAATATGAG